>NZ_NSGN01000001.1:0-468474 GCF_002285125.1 Corynebacterium gottingense | reverse complement strand
GCTATATTGAAGGGGCGAAAGCCACCGGGTGGAAACAAGCCATCAACCAACTAGCCGTGGCTTACCCCGACCGATTCGCGGACTACTTGTAAACCAAGCCCCCGCACACAAACAATCGGACACTCTCATGAAACAAGAACTGCTTAAAGGCAGACCCGCCACCAAAAAGATGACGGTGGCACAAATGCGAGACTATATTGACAACTACATCGACTTCTATACCCACACCAGGCTGAAGTCGACGCTAGGCAACGGCTATGTCACCATCGCCGAACACCGCCAAGCACTTGGAGTCTAAACAACAACACACAAGCCCACGGGGCACTCCAACTATTTGTCCGCAGGCCCAATCCTCGCATCTTCGTCATGGTGATCTCGTCAAACGGGCCCGACTTCACCCCGGCAACGCCCTGGGTCGGCCAGACTTCTGCCCCGGTGGCGCATCACCGGTGTTCCCGCGCTCTGGGGCCACCCACTTCGCCCCACCGGGACGCCCCACTTTCTCCCACTCCGCCACTTGTCCCCACCACAGTCGCCATTCGCGGCGGCTGCGCGCACCCGTCTCAGCGATTTTCCTGGGCTTTTACGCTTCGGGCGCGTGGAAGGGACTGGAGGGGCGTGTGGTGATGGTGGGGTAGGGGCGTCGAAAAGCGACCCATGTGGCGCCGAGCCCCAACGGGAAGGGGACCGCGCCCCACCGCCAAACGTGCCCGATGTACAGGAAAAATGCGCGACGCGGGAAGAATTTTCCCGCGTGGTGTGGCGTCAGTGGGGGAAAGTGGGTTAAAGTGGGCCATGCGTGAAGACGTGGCGTGCATCTTGACTACGTGTGCGGCACGAATTGGCGCAGAGAAAATTTCAGAGCCGATTCCGAAGGTGAAGGAGAGGTGGGTCGCCGGATGTTTCTGGGAACCTACACTCCCAAGCTGGACGACAAGGGGCGCCTGACGCTGCCCGCGAAGTTCCGAGAGGGGCTCGCGGACGGGTTGATGGTGACCAAGGGGCAGGATCATTCGCTCGCGGTGTATCCGCGGGAGGAGTTCACCGCCAGGGCCAGAAAGGCTGCGGCGGCGTCCCGGACGAACCCGAAGGCGCGCGCGTTCATTCGTAACCTGGCTGCCAGCGCGGATGAGCAGACGCTCGACGGTTCCGGTCGCATCACGTTGTCGCCGGCGCACCGGGAGTACGCCTCCCTGACGAAGGAGTGCGTGGTCATCGGCTCGGTGGATTTTCTCGAGATTTGGGACGCTGAGTCTTGGGCTCAGTACCAAGAAGAGACTGAAGCCGCCTTCTCGGCGGCGGACGATGACGACATTCTCTCCGGTCTGCTGTAGGGCTGACTACCCGGCAGTGGGCGTGTGACTACTGACGGAGAGCGTGTACGGACTCTGTCCGGGGCGTGAAGCGTTCTGGTGTACTTCCCCGACATCAGAACTGCCGCCCCGGGCAGGGCTCTATGCGCTCCCCATTCGTGGGATTTGGGCGATACGAAAGCGGCAAGCGAGACGGAGGGAGGATCCTCGGATGAATGACAACCTTTCGGCGATGGATTACTCCGTCGCGGCAAATCACGGGCACGTGCCGGTGATGCGCGATCGTATGGCCGAACTGCTGGCGCCGGGCGTCGAAAAGCTTGGGGCGAAGGCAGTGCTTATCGACGCCACACTCGGCGCCGGCGGACACACCGAACACTTCCTCCGCACGTTCCCTGATGCGCGCGTGATCGGCGTGGACCGTGATCCGAACGCGCTGGCGCAAGCGTCGGAGCGGCTCGCCCCGTTCGGTGATCGCTTCGCCCCCGTGCAGGCGCGCTTCGACGACATGGGTGCCGCAATCGCTGACGCCGCCGGCCCCGCCTTCGACCTCGTCCGTGAGGTCGGCGTGGCTGGTGCCCTCTTTGACCTGGGCGTGTCATCGATGCAGCTGGACCAGGAGGAGCGCGGGTTTGCGTACCGCGTGGACGCGCCGCTGGATATGCGGATGGACCCCTCGCACGGTATTACTGCCGCTGACGTGCTGAACACGTACAGCCACGGTGACCTGGCGCGGGTGCTCAAGACCTACGGGGACGAGCGCTTCGCGGGCAAGATCGCGTCCGCGGTGCTTAAGGAGCGTGAGCGGGAGCCGTTCACCACCAGCGCCCGACTGGTGGAGTTGCTGTACAACACGATTCCGGCGGCGACCCGCCGCACAGGTGGCCACCCGGCAAAGCGCACCTTCCAGGCACTTCGCGTCGAGGTCAACGGAGAGCTGGACGCGATCCGCGGCGTGATCCCCGTGGTCACGGACCTGCTCGCGCCTGGCGGACGCGTGGTGTTTATGAGCTACCAGTCCCACGAGGACAAGATCATCAAAGCTGCGTTCCGTGATTTGACCACTTCGAAAACCCCGCCCGGGCTGCCGATGGATTTGCCTGGCACCGCCGCGGAGTTCGCACCGATTACCCACGGTGCGGAGAAGGCTTCCAAAGAAGAAATCGAGCGTAACCCGCGCGCCGCTCCCGTTCGAGTGCGAGGAATAGAGAGACTGTGTGCGGACAACGCCGCACCTGTCTCCGCACCGAACGATTCAGCACCGCAGGAACCGTCACTGCAACGCCCCGCACACCAACTTCCCACCCAACAACTTCCCAACCAGTAGCTGACTCGACTGGACAAGGCCGAAAAGGAATCAGAACATGGGAGCACGAGACTTCACCGCAACAGGATCGACCGACACGCTTGAACGACCAAGCCGCGCCGGCGAATCCGTCGCGCGAGGACGAGCGGGATCGCGCGTGAAGCCGAGCGGGCGCTCCGCAGCGCGCACGACCACGAAGCGCCCCACCCGTACCGGGCACCCGGTCAAGCCGCACGTGCCGCACACCAAGCCGCGCGGCCGCCTCGGCTCGCAGCAGGTGGTCACAGTGCGCGGCCGCCGCGTCGCGGCGCCGGCCGACGCAGCGAAGCGCCGCTTCTCTGTCGTGTCTTCGGTGGGGCTGCCGCTGCTCATCGGCGGCGTCATCATCGCGATGGTGCTGTCCGGCCTGGCCACCAGTCAGTCCTTTGTCATTGAGAAGCTGCAGTCGCAGGAGCGCGATCTGAAGAGCTCGGTGGAAACCCTGAACCGCGACCTCGAGCAGCGTCGCTCCTCCGCGGAGCTGGCGCAAAACGCGGCGGATCAGGGCATGCTCGTCGCCTCCGAGCCGGGCATTGTCGACGTCGCGGCGGACGGCAAGGCCAACACCCGCCGCGAGTTCGACCCGGAGAAGAACGCGAAGGTCATCGACGTCAACAGCGAGAACGCACCCGCTGGCCGCGCTTCCAGTGACAAGAAGGCCACCGCAGAGATCAGCGACGCGCTCACCGCAACCCCGGGTGGCAGCCGCAACGCCGGCCAGCGCCCGTCGGCGGCACCGGCACAGCAGGGGCAGGCAGGACGGTCGGCGCCCCCGGCCCACGCGCAGATTGATAACGTCGCGCCGTACCAACCAAACGTCGCATCAAACTTCTAAGATGAGGTACCTGCACCGGCCAGCTCATCGGTAACAACGCCGGAGAGCCAGGAGGCTCTGCAAACACAAGGAGGACACGTGGTGGAATCGGGGTCGCGACGGCCACGTGGCTCAGCTGCTCGACAGCCTCAGCGAAAGGGCCCCGGCAAGCGCCGGGGAGGGGGAAGCGTGAAGCTGCCGCGGAGCGCGATGGATCAGCGCAAGCTGACCAACGCCCGCGTCAGTTTCGTGGTGGCCGTATTCCTTATCGTCGCGGCCGTGCTGGTCGCTCGTCTCGCGTGGGTTCAGCTCATGTGGGGCCCGGAGCTGCGCGAGCAGGCGCAGACACAGCGCGCCCGCGTCTACGTCGACCCGGCCCGCCGCGGTGACGTCGTTGATCGCGAGGGCAACCAACTCGCTTACACCATGCAGGCGCGCTCCCTGACGGTGTCCCCGGTCGTGCTGCGCCAGGAGCTGGCGGAGTTGGAGACGTACAAGATGCGCCAGGACGACGTCTCCGAATCCGACATCGAGCAGCAGCTCGACGCTCGCGTCGAGGACCGCCTGCGCCAGATGGCGAACTCGATCCCGCTGGCCATTGAGCACCGCGTCGTGCTCCGCGAGCCGGAGGAGGGAGAGGACTCGCTCGACGTGCTGAGCGACCTGGACGGCCTCGAGCTGCCCAAGTCCAGCGGCGCGAAGCCCAGCGCAAAGGCGGGGAACCAGAATGCTGCCGAAAACGCGGGGCCGGATGCCCAAGAAAGTTCGGTCAAGCCGAAGGACATCCTGGACAAGCTGCACTCGGACTCCAACTACGAAGTGCTCGTCCGCAACGTCGACCCAGACGTTGCCGGCGCGCTGGCCCGCACGTTCCACGGCCTTGCCGCGGACAACCAGGACATCCGCCAATACCCGAACGGCGCGATTGGCGAGAACATTATTGGAAAGGTCTCCATGGACGGCCAAGGTCAGTTCGGCCTTGAGGCATCGAGCGACGCCGCGCTGACCGGCATCAACGGCCGCTCCACAGAGGATGTCGCCGCCGGCGGCACCGCAATCCCGGGCACGTTGCGAGATGTCGTCCCCGCCGTCGACGGCGCACGCGTCGAGCTCACCGTGGATCTGGACCTGCAGACCTACGTGCAGCAGACCCTCGAGCAGGCGAAGCGCAACTCCGAGGCAAAGGACGCGCAGGCGGTCGTGCTCGACGCCCACACCGGCGAGGTCCTGGCGATGGCCAACACCGACACGATCGACCCGAACGGCGACTTGAACAAGCAGCTCAAGGAGGGCCGCGACTTTGAAAACAACGCGGTCTCGCACCCGTTCGAGCCGGGCTCGGTGGCCAAGATCATCACCGCTGCTGCCTCGATCGAGGAGGGTACGACCAACCCGGAGGAGGTCCACCAGGTCCCGGGCTCCATCGACATGGCCGGGGTGACGGTCGCAGACGCTTGGCAGCACGACGTCATGCCGTACACCACCGCCGGCATCTTTGGTAAGTCCTCCAACGTGGGCACCCTGCAGCTCGCGCAGCGCCTCGGCGAGGAGCGCTATTGGGACTACCTGCAGCGCTTCGGCCTGGGCAAGACCACGGGCATCGAGCTGCCCAACGAGTCCGCCGGCATCGTCCCCGTCCTGGAGCAGTGGTCCGGCGGCACCTTTGCCAATCTCCCGATCGGCCAGGGAATGAGCTGGTCCGCGCTGCAAATGGCCAGCGTGTTCCAGACCCTGGCCAACGGCGGCGAGCGCGTCGAACCGCGCGTGATCAAGCAGATCACCGGCCCGGACGGCGAGCAGATCGAGCAGCCCGCACCAGCGACCAACCGCGTGGTCAGCGAAGAAACCGCGCGCACCGTCGTGGATATGTTCCGGGCCACCTTCCAGTCCGACCCGGCCGGTGTACAAAACGGTACCGCCCAGGGCAACGAGATCGAGGGCTACCAGCTCTCCGGCAAGACCGGCACTGCGCAGAAGGTCGACCCGGACACGGGCGCGTACTCACAGAGTCAGTACTGGATCACGTTCGCGGGCATCGCGCCTGCCGACGATCCGCGCTTCGTTGTTGCCATCATGCTTGATGAGCCGACGCGCGGCCCCCTCGAAGGCGGCGCCGGCGGCCAGTCCGCCGCGCCGGTGTTCAAGGACATCGCCGCCTGGCTGCTCAACCACGAGAACATCCCGCCGAGCCCGGAGGCGAAGCCGTATGTGCTGCAGCAGCAGTAAGGTGCGTGGTGCAGTGCCCAACGCCTAGTGCCCAGCGCCCAGTCACGACACAACTTAATAGCCAGCAGCAACCGCCAACACAAGGAGGCCACATGAACACCGAAGCACCCACGCTGCAGCACCTCGCGCAGATCGCCGGGGCGCGCGTGGTCAACCCGCCCGCCGACGACACGCAGATCGCCTCGATCAGCCTCGACTCCACCGCGATCGAGCCGGGCGGGCTGTTCGCGGCGCTGCCCGGCACCCGCGTCCACGGCGCGTCGTTCGCCGAGGGCTCGCAGGCGGGGGCAATGCTTACCGACGCCGCCGGCCTGGACATCATCGCCGCCACCGGAGACGAGCGGCCCGTGCTGGTCGTCGAGGACGTCCGCGCCGTGCTCGGCGAGGTGTCGGCAGAGGTCTACGGGTGGCCGTCGAAAAGCATGCTCCTGCTCGGCGTGACCGGGACCTCCGGCAAGACGACAACGACGTATTTGCTCGAGCGCGGGCTGACCGCTGCGGGGCACAAGGTGGGGCTGATCGGCACGACGGGCACGCGGATTGCGGGGCGCGACGTCCCGTCGAAGCTGACCACCCCGGAAGCGCCGGCGCTGCAGGCGCTGTTTGCGCGGATGCGGGACGAAGGTGTGACCCACGTGGTGATGGAGGTGTCCTCGCACGCGCTGATGCTCGGCCGAGTCGGCGGCACTGATTTCGACGTCGCCGGGTTTACCAACCTGAGCCAGGATCACCTCGACTTCCACCCGACGATGGAGGACTACTTCGAGGCGAAGGCGTTGTTCTTCGACCCGGCGTCGCCGATCGCGGCGGCGAAGAGTGTGGTGTGCGTGGATGATGAGTGGGGCGAGCGGATGGCCCAGCGCGCCGCGCACCCCGTCACCGTGGGGACCCACGCCCAGGAAGGCCTCGACGTGCAGGCCCGCCAGGTCTCTGTGGAGGAGAGCGGCGCGCAGCACATTGCGCTGACCCACGACGGACACGACTACGAGTTCCGGCTGCCCATGCCGGGCGCGTTCAACGTGGCCAACGCCGCGCTGGCGGTGGGGATGGCCACCACCTGCGGCGTGGCCGCCGAGCCGTTCATCCAGGGGCTCGCCAACGCCGCGGTGCCCGGCCGTATGGAACGCATCGACGCCGGCCAGGACTTTGTCGCGGTCGTGGACTACGCGCACAAGCCAGCCGCGATCGCCGCGGTGCTGCAGACACTGCGCAAGCAAGTTGACGGCCGCGTGGGCATTGTCGTTGGCGCGGGCGGCGACCGCGACTCGTCCAAGCGCGCGATTATGGGCGCGGAGGCCGCCCGCGGCGCGGATTTTGTTGTGGTGGCGGATGATAACCCGCGCACGGAAGACCCGGCCACGATTCGCGCGGCGGTGCGCAAGGGCGCGGAGGACGCCGCCGGAGCAGACACCGAGATCCGGGAGAACGACTCGCGCGCCGGTGCCATTGACGAGCTGGTCGCCTGGGCGCAGCCCGGCGACGCGATCGTGGTGGTTGGCAAGGGCCACGAGGTCGGCCAGATCGTGGGAACCACGACCCACCACTTTGATGACAGGGAAGAGATGCGCCGCGCGCTGGCCGAGCACGGCTACGCGGCGGGAGCCGAGAAGGAGCACGCATGATACCGCTGAGCCTGGCAACAATCGCTGAGATCACCGGCGGGACGCTGAGCCCGGAGGCCGACCCGGACGCGGTGGTCACCGGCAACGTCGAGTTCGACTCGCGCAAGCTGGTGCCCGGCGGCCTGTTCGTAGCGCTTCGGGGCGCGCGGGTGGACGGCCACGACTTCGCTAAGGCCGCGGTGCGCGACGGTGCGGTCGCC
Source organism: Corynebacterium gottingense (assembly GCF_002285125.1). NCBI lineage: Bacteria > Bacillati > Actinomycetota > Actinomycetes > Mycobacteriales > Corynebacteriaceae > Corynebacterium > Corynebacterium gottingense. The sequence goes on along the minus strand of NZ_NSGN01000001.1, from coordinate 460,954 downwards.
GCACTCACCGCGCGCGAGGTGGGCGTCCCCGCCATCATCGTGCCGGAGGTCCCGCCCCGCGAGGGCGACAACTCGGACTTGGCTGCCGGCGACCCGGACGGATCCACCGCGGGCGTCGTCCAGGGCATGAGCAAGCTCGCCGCCTACGTGGCGCGGGAGTTGAGCGCGACCCACAACCTGACCATCGCCGGGGTGACCGGTTCCGCCGGCAAGACATCGACCAAGGACCTCATGGCCACGCTGCTCACGCGCGCTGGAGAGACGGTAGCGCCCCCGGGGTCGTTTAATAATGAGATCGGTCACCCCTACACGGTGCTGCGCTGCACTGAAGACACGGACTTTTTGGTCGCGGAGATGTCCGCACGCGGCATCGGGCACATTGCCCACCTGGCCAAGATCGCCCCGCCACAGATCGGCGTTGTGCTCAACGTCGGCTCCGCCCACATTGGCGAGTTCGGATCGCGCGAGAACATCGCCCTGGCCAAGGGCGAGCTCGTGGAGGCGCTGCCGTCGGCGGAAGAAGGCGGCGTGGCGGTCCTCAACGCGGACGACGACCTGGTCTCCGCCATGGCGTCGCGCACCAACGCGCGAGTCGTCACTTTTTCCACGCACCCGCGCGGCGGCGATTTCTACGCCACCGACATCACCCTGGACGCCATCGCTCGCGCGTCCTTCGTCCTGCACTGCCCGGACGCGGAACCCCAGCGCGTCTCGCTCGGGGTCTTTGGTGCCCACCAGGTGTCCAACGCGCTGGCCGCCGCGGCGGTCGGCGTCCAGGCCGGGCTCGACGCGGCCCAAGTGGCCGAGGCACTCAGCGCCGCCCGCTCCGTGTCGGTCAACCGCATGGACGTGAACACGCGCGAGGACGGCGTCACCGTGATCAATGATGCCTACAACGCCAACCCAGAATCCATGCGCGCCGGCATCGCGGCGCTGGGCTACACCGCTGCCGCCCGCCCCGGGGTGCGCTCCGTCGCGGTGCTCGGCGAGATGGGGGAGCTGGGCAGCGACGCGGTCGCCGCCCACGCCGCCCTCGCCGAGGAACTCGGGCGCTACCACGTCACCCACCTCATCGCCGTCGGACATACCGCGCCGATTGAGGCGCTGCTGCTCGGGTCGCAACAACACGGCATCCAGGCCCAACAGGTCGCGGATGCGCAGGAGGCCACCGCCGCCGTGCGACGGCTGCTGTCCGCCGCGCCGCCGGGCGAGTCGGGCTGGGAACACCGCGCCGATCGCGACGTGGTGCTGGTGAAGGCCTCCAACGCGGTCAAGCTGTGGAGGGTCGCCGAGGAACTTCTGGCGGGTCATCGCTTAAGGGACGACCAACGCAATTATCCTCGTAGCTGATCTGTCTTCGTCGCCGTAGGTGGCGGGTGGGCGTCGATAAGCATGCGTCCAGCGCTCAACAACTCAACAGTAAAAATTTCTAGCAAGGTTGCACTTCAATGGTTCAAGTCTTAAGCGCAGGGATTATCAGCTTCCTCGTGGCCATTTTCCTGACGCCCGTGCTCATTCGGTATTTCCACCGGCGGGCCATGGGGCAGGAGATCCGTGAGGACGGCCCGCAGTCCCACGCGCGCAAGCGCGGCACGCCGACGATGGGCGGTATCGCGATCCTCGTTGCCATTACCGTCAGCTACATTCTCAGCTCGCTGATCGCGCTGTTTACCGGGCACGAGGCGTTCACCGCCAGCGGCCTCATCGTGCTTGGACTGACCCTGTCGCTCGGCCTCGTTGGGTTTGCGGACGACGGCATCAAGCTGTTCATGCACCGCAACCTGGGCCTGAACAAGACCGCGAAGCTGGTAGCGCAGCTGGCCATCGCGCTCACCTTTGGCATTCTCATCTTGCAGTTCCCGGACAACGAGGGGCTGACCCCCGGCTCAACCGCGCTGAGCTTCGTGCGAGACATTGAAACGATCGACCTGGCGGTCGGCGGCGGCGTCCTCGGCACGCTTGTCTTCCTCGTGTTCATCTACATCCTGCTCGCGGCCTGGTCCAACGCGGTCAACCTCACCGACGGCCTCGACGGTCTCGCCTCGGGCACGACCGCACTGGTGATGTCCGCGTACGTGGCCATCACGTTCTGGCAGTTCCGTAACTCCTGCTCGCTGTCCGCAACCCCCGGCTGCTACGCGGTCCGCGACCCGCTCGACCTGGCCATCCTCGCCGCCGCCGGCTTTGGTGCCTGCATCGGCTTCCTGTGGTGGAACGCGGCGCCGGCCAAGATCTTCATGGGTGACACCGGATCGCTCGCGCTCGGCGGACTGGTTGCGGGGCTCTCCGTGGCCTCTCGCACCGAGCTGCTCATGATCGTGGTTGGCGCGCTGTTTGTCATGGAGGCAGGCTCTGTGGTCATCCAGGTCGCGTCGTACAAGACGACCGGCAAGCGCGTGTTCCGCATGGCGCCGTTCCACCACCACTTTGAAAACGGCGGTTGGGCCGAGACCACCGTGGTGGTTCGCTTCTGGATCATCTCCGCTATGGCCGTCGCGCTCGGTCTCGCGCTGTTCTACGGCGAGTGGCTCACGCAAGACGGGGTGAGCGCGTAAATGGCCTCCCAGATGCAGGGGCACATGCTTATCGACGCCCCCGTGCTCGTCGCCGGAGCCGGCGTCTCCGGCCTCGGCGCGGCCCGCATGCTCTCCGCCCTTGGGGTGGAGTACACGGTCGCGGATGACAGCGCGGCTGGCCGCGACGCGGTCCGCGATGCCACCGGCGCTCCCGTCATCACGACCGCGGAGGCGGCCGAGCGCTTCGCCAACTTTGCCACCGTGGTGACGTCCCCCGGCTGGCGCCCGGACACCCCGCTCCTTGTGGAGGCCGCTCAGGCCGGCCTCGAGGTCATCGGGGACGTGGAACTGTGCTTCCGGCTCGACCGCGCGGGCGCGTTCGGCGCACCGCGCGATTGGCTGGTGGTCACTGGCACGAACGGCAAGACCACCACCACCGGCATGCTCGCCTCCATCATGACGCAGTGCGGGAGAGACACCGGCAAGCGTGCGCAGGCCTGCGGCAACATCGGCGTGGCCGTCGCAGACGCGCTGCTGGCCGAGGAACGCGTCGACGTGCTGGTGGCGGAGCTCTCCAGCTTCCAGCTGCACTGGTCCAGCCAGCTCGTCCCCGATGCGGGCGTGCTGCTCAACCTCGCGGACGACCACCTGGATTGGCACGGATCCTTTGCCAACTACGCGTCCGACAAGGCGAAAGTGCTGCGCGCGCCCAGCGCAGTCGCCGGCGCAGACGACCCGGAAGTGACCAAACTGGTGGCGGCAACCGGCCGAGACGACGTCATCGGCTTCACGCTGCGTGCCCCCGAGCCCGGGCAGGTCGGCGTGGAGGGCGGTCGGCTGGTCTCTCGCTGGAAGAGCGACGATCCCGCGGACCTCGCTTCCGCCACGCGCATCCAGCCCCCGGGGGCCGCGGGCGTGCTCGACGCCGCCGCCGCGGCGGCGGTGGCGCTCACCCAGGGTGCGACGCCCGCCCACATCCAGGACGGGTTGGACGCGTACCGCGTGGCCGACCACCGCGGCGCCGTCGTCCACAGTGGTGGGGGCGTGGATTGGGTGGACAACTCCAAGGCCACCAACCCGCACGCCGCCCACTCCGCGCTGTCGGGCGCGGGCACCGTCGTGTGGGTCGCGGGCGGACAGCTCAAGGGCGCAAGCGTGGACGAGCTCATCCACGAGCACTCCGCACAGTTCCGCGCTGTGGCGCTCATGGGGACAGACCGCGAAATCCTGCGCGACGCGCTGCAGCGGCTCGCCCCGCAGGTGCCCATATTTGTCACGGAGAGCACCGACCCGGCCGAAGCGATGGACAACGTGGTTGAGTTCGCAGCTTCCGTAGCGCAGCCTGGGGATTCCGTGTTATTAGCCCCGGCTGCTGCAAGTTTGGATATGTATTCCGGAATGTCAGCGCGTGGCGACGAATTTCGCGCCGCAGCAATGAGACACTGCTAACACGAGTAACACGAACCACGCTGGTTGAAACGACGAAAGGCCACAGGACGCATTCGATGACGCTGAAACCAGACAATCACAGGAGGTCGGAGCGCCCGGCCGGGGCGACTCGCGGGCGCCGCCCCGCCGAGCGCTCCAGCGCCGCGGTCCGACAGGAGTCCCGACTTGGCAACGCCTCGCGTCGCCTGGGCGAGTTCATGGATTCGCGCCCCCTGCTGGATTACACCATGATCCGCACTGTGGTGCTCGTCCTCGCCGGCCTCGGCGTCGTGATGGTGCTCAGCTCATCCATGGCCATGTCGGTGGCGAACAACCAGGCGCCGTGGAGCATCGCACTGCGCCAGCTCCTCATGGTCATCGGCGGCCTGATCGCTTTTTGGGCCGCGCTGAAGATCCCGCCGTCCCGTTTGCACAAGCTCAGCGTCGTGCTCATGTGGTTGGCGGTTCTCCTGCTCATCGCGGTGCTTACGCCGCTGGGCACGGGTAAGGAATCGGTGGGCTCGCAGTCCTGGCTCGAGCTCGGGCCGCTGCGCTTGCAGCCCTCGGAGCTCGCCCGCATCGCCATTGCAATCTGGGGCGCACAAGAGGTGGCCAACAAGGACGCGACGCGCCCGCTGCAGGCCGGAACCGGAACGCTGCGTTTCACCGTCGTCTCGGTCACCTGCCTAGCGCTGATCGCGGCGCAGGGCGACTTCGGCATGGCGGTCTCGTTCGCGCTCGTTGTCGCGTTCATCCTGCTCTTCGCGGGCATCTCGTGGCGCACGATCGGCATCTTTGCCGGCATCGGCGCGATCTTCCTCTTCAGTCAGTTCGCGGCGGGCGGCTTCCGTTCCAACCGCTTCCACGTCTACTTCGACGCGCTCCTCGGTCACTTCGAGGACACGCGCGGCATCGCGTTCCAGTCGCACCAGGGCTTTCTTTCGCTTGCCGACGGTGCCCTCTTCGGCGTCGGACTCGGCCAATCTCGCGCCAAGTGGTTCTACCTCCCGGAGGCGCAAAATGACTTCATCTTCGCCGTCATCGGTGAGGAGCTTGGCTTGTGGGGCGGCGCGCTGGTGATCTGCCTGTTCGCCATGCTCGGCTACTTCGGCCTGCGGGCCGCGCGCCGCGCGCAGACGCAGGAGCAGCGGCTCATGGCTGCCTCGCTGGCGGCCGCTGTGGTCTCCCAGGCGTTCATTAACATCGGCTACGTCGTCGGCCTCCTGCCCGTGACCGGCATCCAGCTGCCGATGCTCTCCGCGGGTGGCACGTCCGCGGTGATCACGTTCGGCGCCATGGGCGTGCTCGCCTCGGTGGCGCGCCACGAGCCGGATGCGGTTTCCGCGATGCAGAACTACGGGCGTCCGCTCTTTGACCAACTGTTGTTGATTGGGGAGCCGCGGCCCGTCGATAAGCAAGGCACCCCGCGCCCGAAGACCGCATCGCGGAAGCGCGAAGGGTCGCGCTCGGGGCGCGTCGTTCGACCGAACCAGCGCGACGCGCGCTTCGGCACACCCGTCACGGCGCGCGGCGCGGCGGGGGCCGGTCGCCGCACCGACGACGAACGAGGTCGCCCGAGCAGGCGCCGCGAGCAGGCACGCTACGATGAACCACGAAACAGCGCTCGCAGGGGCGAGCGCCGGGCCGGCTAACGCTGCCGGTCAGCGACGTGAAAGGCGGAAATACGGCAATGGCTGAAACGCACGACGGAGACGGTACCGAGCTCAACACCCAGCTCAATGTGGTGGTAGCCGGAGGCGGCACCGCGGGCCACATCGAGCCCGCGCTCGCGGTCGGCGAGGTCCTGCGCGACACATATGGCGCGCGCGTCGTCGCTCTGGGCACGGAGAAAGGGTTGGAGACGACCATTGTGCCCGCGCGAGGATTCGAGCTCGAGCTCATTGACCCGGTGCCGATGCCCCGCAAACAGCCGCTGAAGTGGGCAGGCATCCCGCTGAAGCTGCGCCGCGCGGTGCGTCAAACCGCGGACATCATGAAGGAGAGCGGCGCGGACGTGGTCTTCGGCACCGGCGGATACGTCGCCGGCCCCGCGTACCTGGCCGCGCGCCAGCTGCGCCTGCCGTTCTTTGTCCTGGAGACCAACGCGCTTGCTGGTATGGCGAACAAGCTCGGCGTGCGACTCGGCGGCATTGGACTCAACGCCGTGCCGAACTCGGGCATGGCCGGCGACGTCGTCGGGATCCCCGTGCGCCCGGGCGTGGGCGACGACCCGGACGGGGCGAAGGCCGAGCGCGGATACAAGATGTGGGACCTGGACCCCAACACGAAGACGGTCCTGGTCACCGGCGGGTCCCAGGGCGCGGTGAACATTAACCGCGCGCTTGCCGGCGCGGTGGAGCGGATCACCGGCGCGGGGTTCCAGGTCCTGCACGCGTACGGCCGCAAGAACGACGCTCCCGTGACCATGAACGGCTACACGGCCGTGCCGTACATCGACGATATGGAGGCCGCGTACGCTGTCGCGGACCTCGTGGTCTGCCGCTCCGGCGCCATGACCGTGGCAGAGAACTCCGCCGCAGGACTGCCCGCGATCTACATCCCGCTGCCGCACGGCAACGGCGAGCAGGGGCTCAACTCCGCGCACCTTGTTGCCACCGGGGCCGCAGTGCGTATCGACGACGCGTCGCTCACCCCCGACGCCCTCGCCGAAGAAGTCCTGGGAATCCTGAGCAGCCCGGACCGTTACCAAGAGATGCGCAGCGCCCTCGAAACCTCGGGCGCTGGCAACGTGGCCGAGGAACTCGCGCGGCGCATCACCAAGGCCGCCGCCCGCAGCGCTCACCAGTAGCCCCCGCCGATTCACCCGATTAGAAGGAGACCCCAATGACGCCGACGACTACCCCGGGCGCTTCCGACCCGGCCGAGACCACAATCGACCTCTCCCGCGTCCACCTCATCGGCATCGGCGGCGCCGGCATGTCCGGCGTGGCCCACATCCTGCTCGACCGCGGCTCCGTGGTCACCGGTTCGGACGTGAAGGAGTCGCGCCCGGTCCGCGCGCTGCGCTTGCAGGGCGCGGAGGTGGCCATTGGCCACGCGCGCGAAAACCTCGAGCTTTCCGGTGAGCTCCCGACCGTCGTGGTGACCAGCTTCGCTGCGATCCCCAAGGACAACCCGGAGCTGGTGCGTGCTGCCGAGGAGAGAATCCCGGTGATCCGCCGCTCCGATCTGCTGGGCGAGCTCATGGAGGGCTACACCCAGGTGCTCCTCGCCGGGACGCACGGCAAGACGTCCACCACGTCCATGGCGGTGGTGGCGCTGCAGGCGGCCGGGGTGGACCCCTCCTTTGCCATTGGTGGTCAGCTCAACCGCGCCGGCACGAACGCCCACCACGGAGCCGGCGACGTGTTCGTAGCCGAGGCGGACGAGTCGGACGCGTCGCTGCTTCGCTACAAGCCGAACGTCGCGGTGATTACCAACATCGAGCCCGACCACCTCGACTTCTTCAAAACCGACGAGGCGTACTTCCAGGTCTTCGACGACTTCGCCGACCGCGTCCAGCCCGGCGGCCACCTCGTGGTCTGCCTGGACGACCCGCACGCAGCCGAGTGCGGTGAGCACGCCGCCGCCCGAGGCGTGAACGTGCTCGGCTACGGCACCGCGGAGGCCGTCGCGGCCCACCCCGACGTCCCCGCCGGCGCCGTGATCACCGAGGAAACGGTGGAAGGCTCCTACGTCACGACGACTGTGGAGCTGAACGTGCCCGAACACACCGCCACGGTGCGCTATCAGCTCAGTGTCCCGGGCCGCCACATGGTGCTCAACTCCGCGGCCGCGCTGCTCGCAGGCGTGCTTGCCGGCGCCGACCCGGAGAAGCTGGGGGAGGGGCTCACCGACTTTTCCGGCGTGCGCCGCCGCTTCGAATTCCGCGGCCAGGTCGAGGGCGGCGACTTCGACGGCGTGCGCGTCTACGACGACTACGCCCACCACCCGACCGAGGTCAACGCGGTGCTCACCGCCGCGCGCGACAAGGTGACCACCGAGGGCAACGGCGCGCGCGTCATCGTCTGCTTCCAGCCGCACCTCTACTCCCGCACCGAAGCCTTCGCCGAGGAGTTCGCCCAGGCCCTTTCGCTTGCCGACGCCTGCGTCGTCCTCGACATCTACGGCGCCCGCGAAACCCCCGTGGAGGGTGTGACCTCGCGGATCATCACCGACCGTATCGCGGACGGGACCGAGGTCCGCCTGGAGCCCGACTTCTCCGCGGCGCCGCGGACGGTGGCGTCCCTGACGAAGCCGGGCGACCTCGTGCTGACGATGGGAGCCGGCAGTGTGACGCTGCTCGCGCCGGAGATCCTCCGCGAGCTCTCGGGCAACGCGACGCCGGGCGCGGAGGCCTAAATGTCCACCGCGATCGGCAGTTCCGGCACCCCGGACCCGGAGGAGCCCCAAGACACTCAAGACATCCAAGACACCCAAGATCCGCAAGACTCGCAAGAATTAGACGACTCGCGCGAGGAGCCGCAGACCCCGGAGGACGCCTCCGACGTCGACCCCGCGGACGAGGGTGAGCTCGACCCGGAGGAGTGGGACGAGACCGAGCCGGAGCCCGAACCGGAGCCCGAGCCGGGTGAGACATCCAGCCACGTACACGCGCGTGCCCAAGAGACGACCGCTGCGCCGCGCGCCGAAGCGGCAGCCGAGGAGACTCCGGCACCGGTCGACGACGCGGCGTCGCGCGCCAAGCGCATGCGGAGGCGTCGTCGCGCCGTCGGCTCCGTGGCCCTCGCCGTTGTGGTCATCGGCGTCGTGGGCGCGATCATGCCGTTTACCCCGATGATGCCGGTCCACGGGATCAACGTGGACGGCACCCAGAACCTCAGCACCGGCGAGGTCCAGGACCTCACCGGGATCGAGCCGGAGACGCCGATGGGCCGGGTGGACGTGCAGGGTGCCGCGCAGCGCGTCGCCGGGAACCCGTGGGTGAGCTCCGTGACTGTCAAGCGCGACTGGCCGAGCGCCATCGACGTCGTGGTGGACGAGCACAAGCCGGTCGCGTTTGTCACCGAGGATGACGGCGCGCACTTGATCGACGACGAAGGCAAGGACTTCATTGTCGCCGAGCCCCCGGCGGGCGCGATGGAGCTGGTTGGGCCCGGAATCGGTGATGAGGAGGGGAAGCGGCACGCGGTGGAGATCGCGGCGTCGATAAGCGATAAAGCCCGTGGCGAGGTCGAGTCTCTGGAGGCGCGCGGGCCGTACGAGTACGTGCTGCACGTAGCCGGCGGGCGGCAAGTGACGTGGGGTGCTGCGGAGGACAACATGAATAAGGCGCTCGCGCTTGAGACCGTGCTGCAGCTGGAGGGCACGGAGTTCAATATCTCGAACCCGGAACTCGTCACGTCGCGGTAAAACCCCAGGTCAAAACTCTAAAGTAGAGGTTGAGGGTCGTGACACGCCGGAGGAGAAAACAAAAATCTCCGTTGTGTCATTCATGATGGAACGCGTTAGAAAGCAACCACTCCTCACTGTTTGAAAGGCGAGTCACCACACCATGACCTCTCCCGCGAACTACCTCGCCATGATCCGCGTTGTCGGTGTCGGCGGCGGTGGCGTCAACGCCGTCAACCGCATGATCGAAGAAGGCCTGAAGGGCGTCGAATTCGTCGCCATTAACACCGACTCGCAGGCGCTGCTGTTTACGGATGCCGATACGAAGCTGGACATCGGCCGCGAAGCCACACGTGGCCTCGGCGCGGGCGCGAACCCGGAGGTTGGCCGTACTTCCGCGGAGGACCACAAGCAGGAGATCGAGGAGTCGCTGAAGGGCTCCGACATGGTGTTCGTGACCGCCGGCGAGGGCGGCGGCACCGGCACCGGTGCGGCCCCGGTCGTCGCCGGCATTGCCAAGAAGATGGGCGCCCTGACCATCGGCGTGGTCACCCGCCCGTTCACCTTTGAGGGCAAGCGCCGCACCCGCCAGGCACTCGAGGGCATCGAGGCGCTCAAGGAGGTCTGCGACACCGTCATCGTCATCCCGAACGATCGCCTGCTGCAGCTGGGCGAGGCGGAGCTGTCCATGATGGACGCGTTCCGCGCCGCCGATGAGGTGCTCTACAACGGTGTGCAGGGTATTACCAACCTGATCACCATTCCGGGCATGATCAACGTCGACTTCGCCGACGTGCGCTCCGTCATGGCCGACGCCGGCTCGGCGCTCATGGGCGTCGGCTCCGCGCGCGGCGACAACCGCGTGATGACCGCGACCGAGCAGGCCATCAACTCCCCGCTGCTCGAGGCCACCATGGAGGGCGCTAAGGGCGTGCTGATCTCCGTCGCCGGCGGCTCGGACCTCGGCCTGATGGAGGTGAACAACGCGGCTTCCATCGTCGAGGGCAAGGCCGACGAGGACGCGAACATCATCTTCGGCACGATCATCGACGACAATCTGGGCGACGAGGTCCGCGTGACCATCATCGCCACCGGCTTTGATGAGAAGGCCAACGTGCGTGCCGAGGCCGCCCGCCAGGGCGAGCCGCAGATCCAGACCGCCCAGGCACAGTCCGGTTCCAGCACGGCACAGATCGACGGCGCGTCCTCGGCCACCCCGGCCCCGTCCCGCGGCTCGCTATTCGACGACCGCGCGGTGGAGACCAACCAGCCCGCGCCCAGCCAGCGTGCCTACGAGGACCGCCAGCCGCGCCACAGCTACGATTCGCAGCGAGGCGGCCTGTTCACCAGCTCCGACCGTAGCTACAGCGACCGCGGCGAGGCCCGTCGCGACGATCGCGACAACCGCGGCGACGACGATTTCGATCTCGACGTCCCCGATTTCCTGCGCTAACCACCAGCGCTCGCCCGGCCGCGTGAGCCGGGTAGCCTGGTTGGCATGGAAAACCTGACAACCCGCCCCGTCCGCATGGTGTTTACCTCCCGTGCCGGCGGGGCTTCTGCGTCCCCGTACGACAGCTTCAACCTCGCGCTCCACGTCGGGGACGACGAAGCGCAGGTGCATGCTAATCGACGCCGCCTCGCCACCATCCTCGACCTCCCCGAAGAGCACTTCGTGTGGATGGAACAGCTCCACACCAACTCCGTCACCGTGGTCGACGGCCCCCAGGCCGACCCCGTCGAAGCGACCGACGCTCTCGTCACCACCCAGACCGGACTGGCGTTGTGCGTGCTGGTCGCGGACTGTACTCCGGTGCTGCTTTCGGACCACGACGCCGGCGTCATCGCCGCCGTCCACGCGGGCCGGTTGGGCGCGCGCAATGGCATCGTGGCACGCACCGTGCAGCAGATGGTGGAGCTGGGGGCGAAGCCGGCCAATATCCAAGCTCTTTTGGGACCGGCCGCGGCGGGCGAGTCCTACGAGGTCCCCGCGGAGATGGCGGACGACGTGGAAGCGCACCTGCCGGGCGCCCGTTGCGCCACGAGCAAGGGGACGGCGGGCCTGGACATCCGTGCCGGTATCGTGCGCCAACTGCTCTCGCTGGGCGTGACGCACATCGACGCCGACCCGCGCGACACCATTACGGACGAGTCCTTCTTCTCTCACCGCCGCGAGGGCACGACGGGGCGTCAGGCCGGCGTGATTTGGCTGACGGGGGCGAAATAAATGACTGAGCAACTCGCCGGGCAACATGCCGAGCAACAGCACGGCGACCTCAGCGCGGCGCAGCTGCGCGAGAACCTCGAGGCGGTGCGAGAGCGGATCCGCGCTGCGGAACGCGCAGCCAACCGCGAGCCGGGAAGCGTGGCGCTCCTGCCGGTGACCAAGTTCCACGGTGCTGGAACAGTCGAAGCGCTCGCCGCCGCCGGGGTCCGCCTGGTGGGGGAGAACCGTGAGCAGGAGGCGCGCGCGAAGGCGGAAACGCTCGCCACCGACGGCGTGGACTGTGGGATAGTCATGATCGGCCAAATCCAATCCAAGAAGGCTAACGCCGTGGCCCGATGGGCGTCCGAGGTCCACTCGGTGGACTCGGTCAAGCTCGCCCGGGGGCTGGACCGCGGGATGGCGCTCGCGATCGAGCGCGGCGACCGCCGGGACGGCGCCGGAGACGTGCTGCGCTGCTTGGTGCAGGTGTCCGCCGACGGCGACACCAGCCGCGGCGGCGTCGCGCTGGATGGCGCGTCATTCGGCGGCGTCGCTGCGGAGGAGACGGTCTCGGACGTTGTCGGGGCCGTCGAGGACGCGGAACACCTCGTCTTTGACGGTTTCATGGTCGTGCCGCCGCTGGACGCCGAACCAGGCGAAGTGTTCGCGCTCGTCCGCCAGCTGACGGACGAGTGGTCGGCCAAGCTGGGGCGCACGCTGCGGATGTCGGCCGGGATGTCCGGCGACTTCGAGCTCGCTATTGCGCACGGCTCAGACGTGGTGCGTGTCGGAACAGCTGTGGTTGGTCCGCGACCCGTAGGCTAAGCGCGAACCTTACAAATAACACGCCCGGTATTTGTCCGGTCTTCGTCCCGGTTTGGCCTCGATCTGAGCAGCATTGGGCAGTACAAGGGGCACTTCAAGCACCGCAATCAAGGAGCACGATCAATGTCTTTTTTTGACAGCGCGAAGGAATTCCTCGGCCTCGGCCCCTACGGCGAGGACGACGCCTACTATGACGACGCATACGACCGTGATGACCGTGATGACCGTGTTGGCACGGACATGCGCGACGATCGCGGTGACCGCCGGGCTCAGTCCGCCCACGCTGCGCATGAGGTCCGGGACGTCCGCGATGTTGAGCCATCGCGAGCGCACCGTTACTCCTCCGCAGCCGACCGCGATTACGCCGAGCCGCGCGTGCGTCGTGACGCCCAGGTCGTGATCCCGATGCTGCACTCGTACCAGGACGCGAAGCAGGTTGGCGAGCCCTTCCGCGATGGCAACATTGTGATCATGGACCTGACCAGCCTGAGCAAGGTGCAGGCGAAGGCGTTCATCGACTTCTCCTCCGGCCTGTGCATGGCGCTGCGGGGCACGATGCACAACTTGACGTCGCGTCTTGACGTCGACCGTCGCGTCTTCGCCATCGTGCCCGATGGGGTCGACGTCGATGAGCAGGACTTGCAGCGTCGAGCGCACCTGGTCTAGCCAGGAAGACGTGATACGCGCGGGGTAGCGGTTGCACCCCGCGCGTTTTGCTATAGGTATGGTGGCGCATGTGGCAATTTTCGGAGCAATACTGTACGCCCTCGTTGGCCTCTATTCGTTCGTGGTGATCCTCCGCGTCATCATTGAAATGGTGGAAAGCTTTTCACGGCACTTTGACCCGCCCCACTGGTTCATGGTCGCTGGGGAGGCGATCTTTGTGGTGACGGACCCCCCGGTGAAGGCACTGCGGAGGATGATCCCGCCGTTGCGGATGTCCAACGGCATCGGTTTTGACCTCAGCGTGATCGTGCTGTTTGTCGTCCTCGTCGTGGTGCAGATGGTAATTCGCGCCACCCTCATTACTCCGTTCGTCTGAGAGCAGAAACCTGCAGCTCAACCGGAGGTCGAGATCCTTGAATAAGTGCGAATTTCCCCCGCTTTTTGCGCTTCACTCGACACAGACCGCGTGTTCACGTGTATAAATAGATTGACTCGACGTGGCGGAGCTCTCCGTATCGGCTAGAATCGTCGGGTAAAAGCGTTACAATTTATTAGAAACACGGATTGCTTTCCCGTAACGTGGGAGGAAATCCTGTGCCCGGGTAACCGGGTACGTCACTGACTTCGAAGGGAACGCCCATGCCGCTGACTCCAGCAGACGTGCACAATGTCGCTTTCAGTAAGCCTCCGATTGGCAAGCGGGGCTACAACGAGGATGAGGTCGACCAGTTCCTGGACCTCGTTGAGGACACGCTCGCCCAACTGCAGGACGAGAACGATGATCTGCGCGCCCGCGTGGACGAGGTTGTCGCTGGCGGCGGCGCTGCCGCCGCGTCCGCGTCGCAGTCCTCTGCAGTCGACGAGGCGGCTGTGCGCAAGCAGGTCGAGCAGGAGCTCCGCGCTGAGTACGAGAAGAAGCTGCGTGACGCGAAGACCGCCACGGACAAGGCAGAGGCCGAGGCCCGCACGGCGAAGAGCGAGGTAGAAAAGGCCCGCAAGCAGGCCGAGGCCGCAAAGCAGGACGCCGACAAGCGTGTTGCTGAGGCGAAGCGCTCCGCAGAGTCCGCAGCCAAGAGCACCACGCAGGGCTCCTCCATCGCCGCGCCTGCCGCAGCTGCGGCTGCCGGGGCATCTGCTGAGGCTGCCTCCGCCGATACCCACGTCCAGGCCGCCAAGGTCCTTGGCCTGGCACAGGAGATGGCGGACCGTCTGACCAGCGACGCGCAGGCTGAGGCCCGCTCCATGCTGGATGAGGCCCGCGGTGCCGCCGCGCGCCAGCTTGCGGACGCAGACACCAAGGCGAAGAAGCAGCTGGCCGATGCGGAGTCCCGCTCCCACGCACAGCTCGAGGACGCGAAGAAGCGCGCGGACGAAGCCACCACGACCGCGGAGACCCGCGCGAAGCAGCTCGTGGCGGACGCCGAGAAGAAGGCGCAGGAGACCACCAGCGACGCAAACTCCCGTGCCGAGGCGCAGATCCGTCAGGCCGAGGAGCAGGCGCACAAGCTGCAGGCCGATGCAGAGCGCAAGCACACGGAGATCATGAACACGGTCAAGCAGCAGCAGAACGCGCTGGAGAACCGTATTGCCGAGCTCCGCACCTTCGAGCGCGAGTACCGCACTCGCCTGAAGACCCTGCTGCAGTCCCAGCTTGAAGAGCTGGAGACCCGCGGCACCTCCGCACCGAGCGGCGACGCCGGCGCGAAGTAGCACAGCACGCGCTCTCAACGCCCCGCGCGCGGACCTGGGATGAGGTTCGTGGGCGGGGCGTTGGCGTCGATAAGCATGCTCCGCACCGCACCGGCCAGGAGTGCGTTATACTGGCGAGGCACTTCAACAGCGCACGTGCTGATCCGGCCATCACCGGGGAGCGTTTTCGGAAGAACCCCGCGGCTCCAGGGCCGCGGCAAGTAGAACCGGACGTGAACAAGGGGAGACGTCACTTCCTTCACCACAAATGAAGCGGGAGCCGGCCCTGCGGTTGGCTTCAAGCAGGGTGGTACCGCGCGACTTTCCGCGTCCCTGCACGAGAACCGCAACGTGCGTGGAGGAATGATGACCGAGGTAGGTGGCGTCTACCCCAAGGTAGACATGACTGGTGGCAGCAGCCGGTTCCCGGACATGGAACGGATCGTGCTGGACTACTGGAACAGCGACGGGACCTTTCAGGCCTCGCTGAAGAACCGTGAAGACGCCGAAGAGTACGTGTTCAACGACGGCCCGCCGTTTGCCAACGGCCTGCCGCACTACGGCCACCTGCTCACCGGCTACGTCAAGGACATCGTCCCGCGCTACCGCACGATGTCCGGCTACCACGTGCCGCGCGTGTTCGGCTGGGACTGCCACGGCCTGCCCGCCGAGCTGGAGGCGGAGAAGCAGCTGGGCATCAAGGACAAAGCGGAGATCGAGGACATGGGCCTCGAGCGCTTCAACGAGTACTGCGCAAAGTCCGTCATGCACTACGCGGACGAGTGGGAAAACTACGTCACGCGCCAGGCGCGCTGGGTGGACTTTGAAAACGGCTACAAGACGATGGACCCGGAGTTCATGGAGTCTGTCATGTGGGCGTTCAAGGAGCTCTACGACAAGGGCTTGATCTACCAGGGCTTCCGCGTCCTGCCGTACTCGTGGGCGGAGCACACGCCGCTGTCCAACCAGGAGACTCGCCTGGACGATTCCTACCGCGAGCGCCAGGACCCCACGGTGACGGTGACCATGCCGTTCACCGGTGGCCGTGAGGGCTTCGCCGCCGCAACCACGTGGGAGGAGCACCCAGAGCTTCACGACGCCGCCGCGATCGCCTGGACCACCACCCCGTGGACCCTCCCGTCCAACCTGGCCCTGGCGGTCCACCCGGAGGTGGAGTACTCGCTGGTCCGCGTTGCCGAGGACGGTGTCGAGGGCTTTGCCGGAGCGAAGCTGCTGTTGGCCACCGACCTCATGGGCGCCTACGCCAAGGAGCTGGGCACGGACCCGGAGGTCGTTGCCACCTTCCGTGGCGCGCAGCTGGAGGGTCTGGAGTACGAGCCGGTCTTCGACTACTTCAAGGACACGAAGAACGCGTTCATGATCCTGCTGGCGGACTACGTCACCACCGAGGACGGTACCGGTGTGGTCCACCAGGCGCCCGCCTTTGGTGAGGACGATATGCTCACCACCGAAAAGTACGACATCGACCTGGTCATACCGGTCGACGCCGACGGCAAGTTCACCAGCCTCGTCCCCGAGTACGAGGGCAAGCTGGTGTTTGACGCGAACCGCGACATCATCCGCGAGCTCAAGGCCGCCGACCGCGTGGTGCGCGACCAGACCATCGTCCACTCCTACCCGCACTCGTGGCGCTCCGGCGAACCGCTCATCTACATGGCGCTGCCGGCATGGTTTGTCAAGGTCACCGAGTTCCGCGACCGCATGGTTGAGCTGAACCAGCAGATTGACTGGATCCCGTCGCACATCCGCGACGGCCAGTTTGGCAAGTGGCTGGAGGGCGCGCGCGACTGGAACATCTCGCGTACCCGCTACTGGGGCTCCCCGGTGCCGGCGTGGGTGTCGGACAACCCGGAGTACCCGCGCGTCGACGTGTACGGCTCCCTCGACGAGCTCGAGCGCGACTTCGGCCGGCGCCCCGAATCGCTGCACCGCCCGCACATCGACGAGCTGGTGCGCCCCAACCCGGACGATCCGACGGGCAAGTCCATGATGCGCCGCGTGCCGGACGTGCTGGACTGCTGGTTCGAGTCCGGCTCGATGCCGTTCGCCCAGTACCACTATCCGTTTGAAAACGTGGAGGAGTTTGAAACCCGCCAGCCGGCCGACTTCATCGTGGAGTACTCCGGTCAGACTCGCGGTTGGTTCTACCTCCAGCACGTGATGTCTACCGCGCTGTTCGACCGCCCGGCGTTTAAGAAGGTTGTCGCCCACGGCATCGTGCTCGGCGACGACGGCCTGAAGATGTCCAAGTCCAAGGGCAACTACCCGGACGTCAACGAGGTCTTTGACCGCGACGGCTCTGACGCGATGCGCTGGTTCCTCATGTCCAGCGCCATCCTGCGCGGCGGCAACCTCATCGTCACCGAGCAGGGCATCCGCGATGGCGTGCGCCAGGCGCTCCTGCCGATCTGGAACGCGTACTCGTTCCTGCAGCTCTACAGCTCGCACGAGGCGACCTGGTCGCTGGACTCCACCGACGTGCTCGACCGCTACATTCTGGCCAAGACGCACGACATGGTCGCGGTCGTCGACGCCGCACTTGCAGACACCCGCATCGCCGACGCCTGCGACGAGGTGCGCCGCTTCGCCGACACCCTGACCAACTGGTACGTGCGCCGCTCCCGCGACCGCTTCTGGGAAGGGCAGGATGCGCACCCGGAGGCCTTCAACACCCTGTACACGGTGCTGGAGATCCTCACCCGCGTCACGGCGCCGCTGCTGCCGTACATCTCCGAGGTCATTTGGCGTGGCCTGACCGGTGGGCGCTCCGTGCACCTCACGGACTACCCGCAGGCGGACACCATCCCGTCTGACGACGCACTCGTGGCCACGATGGACGCGACCCGTGCGGTGTGCTCCGCGGCTTCCTCGGTGCGCAAGTCCCGCAAGCTGCGCAACCGCCTGCCGCTGCCCAAGCTCACCGTGGCGCTGCCGAACGCGAATGACCTGGCCGACTTCGCCCCGGTCATCCGCGACGAGGTCAACGTCAAGTCCGTCGAGCTGACCGAGGACGTAGATTCGGCGGGTTCCTTCGAGGTCGTCGTGAACGCGAAGGTCGCTGGCCCGAAGCTGGGCAAGGACGTGCAGCGTGCCATCAAGAATGTGAAGGCGGGCAACTACGAGCGCCGCGGCGACGACGTGGTGGTCGACGGCGACATCGTGCTTACGCCGGAGCTCTACACGGAGCGACTCGTGGCCGAGAACCCGGAGAGCACCGCGCGCGTGGACGCCAACGACGGCGTCGCCGGCCTGGTCGTCCTGGACACCGAGGTCACCGAGGAACTGGAGGCTGAGGGCTGGGCCGCCGATGTGATCCGCGGTCTGCAGGACGCACGTAAGCGCGAGGGCTTCGAGGTCTCCGACCGCATCGCCGTGGTGCTCTCTGTGCCGGCGGAGAAGGAGGGGTGGGCCAAGCGCCACGCCGAGCACATCGCCGGCGAGACCCTGGCCACCGACTTCTCCGTCACCACCGACGCGCTGTCCGGCGAGCAGACGGTGCACGAGGTGATCGACGGCGTGACGGCGCAGGTGCGCAGGAACGCGTAGCCCTCGCCTGCCCTCGCCTGCCCGTACCGCCGTGGCCCCCAACCTGCTAGTTGGAACTTGTGAGCGATGATTGGCAGACTTGGGGCATGACTCGCTGGGTGCTGCACATCGACATGGACGCCTTCTTCGCGTCCTGCGAGCAGCTCACCCGGCCCACCCTCAAAGGCCGCCCGGTCCTGGTCGCCGGGGTCACTGGGCGCGGCGTGGTCGCAGGCGCCAGCTACGAGGCGCGCAAGTTCGGCGCGCGCTCGGCCATGCCCACCCACCGTGCCGCCCGCCTCATCGGCCCGCAGGCGGTGCTGGTCACGCCGCGTCGCCCGGTCTATAGCGCGGCGTCGCGACGCGTCTTTGACATCATCCGCCGGCGCGTGGACGTGATGGAGCAGCTCTCCATCGACGAGGCGTTCTTAGAGCCAGAGGAGCTTGTCGACGCCACGCCGGACCACGTCCGCGCTTGGGCCAACGACCTGCGCGACGCGATCAAGCAAGAGACCGGTTTGCCCAGCTCCATCGGGGCCGGCAGCGGGAAGCAGTACGCCAAGATCGGTTCCGGCTTGGCCAAACCGGACGGCGTTTTTGTCATCCCGCACGACGAGCAGTTGGACATCTTGCACCCGCTCCCGGTGAGCCAGCTGTGGGGCGTCGGCCCGGTCACGGAGGGGAAACTCGCGGCGGCCGGCATCGAGACGATTGGAGACTTCGCCGCGTTGAGCGAGAAGGAAGTGGACATCTCACTCGGCGGCGTCGTGGCGAAGCAGCTGTGGACGCTGGCGCGCGGCATCGATGACCGGCCGGTCGCGCAGCGGGCGAAATCCAAGCAGATTTCGTCGGAGCACACCTACCCGCAGGACCTCACCACGCAGGCGGAGGTGGACGCTGCGCTCGAGCGGGCGGCAGCGGGCTCGCACCGACGCCTGGTCCGCGCCGGTCGCGGGGCGCGCACCGTCACGGTCAAGCTGCGCATGGCGGATTTCCGCATCGAGTCGCGCTCAGCCACGCTTCCGTACGCCACCGATGACGCTGGCACCTTGCTCGCCACGGCCTTCAAGCTGGTGCGCTACCCGGACGAGGTCGGGCCGATACGGCTCGTCGGCGTCTCCTACTCGGGCCTCGAGCACTCGCTCCAGGACGTGCTCTTCCCGGAGCTCGACCAGGCGATTGTGAAGCCCGCCTCGGCGGACACGGACTACGAGACCGGGGTGAGCGACCACGTGACTCAGGAGCAGATCGAGGTGGACACGCAGGCCGGGCACCAGCAGGGAATCTGGCAGGCCACGCAGGACGTGTTCCACCCAGAGTACGGCCACGGATGGGTGCAGGGCGCGGGCAAGGGGTGGGTGACCGTCCGCTTTGAAACCCGCTCGACGGGGCCGGGGCGCATCAAGAGCCTGCGCGAGACGGACGAACAGCTGCAGACCGCGGACCCGCTCGACTCGCTGGACTGGGACGACTGGTTCGAGGAGGAGCGCGACGCCGAGGAACGCGACGGCTAGCTAGCGCGCGCCGAGCAGCGGCGCCGGGTCGACGCCCGCGGCC
This sequence comes from Corynebacterium gottingense, assembly GCF_002285125.1. Classification (NCBI taxonomy): domain Bacteria; kingdom Bacillati; phylum Actinomycetota; class Actinomycetes; order Mycobacteriales; family Corynebacteriaceae; genus Corynebacterium; species Corynebacterium gottingense. The sequence goes on along the minus strand of NZ_NSGN01000001.1, from coordinate 441,169 downwards.
AGCGCCGTCGCGAGCGCCATGCGTGCCTGGCCCGGGCGCAGGAAGCCCGCCGGCAGCGCGCCCTTCGCGCCGAGCGTGCTGCCGCCGCCGGCGCCGCCGTAGGCAAACGCCACCTCGCCGCGCGGTACGGAGGTGGAAATGACCACCGGGATCCCGGCGTCCAGGGCGCGGGCAAGGCCGGTGCCCATCTGCTCGGAGACGTTGCCCGCACCCAGTGCGGCGACGACGATGCCGTCCGGGCGGGAGGCGGCGACGGCGTCTACGAGCGCGTCGTCCGCGCCGGGCCACGCCGCGATGACGGGGATGTTGCACCCGTCCAGTTGGGCCAGGGGAGCGGCAGCGGGCCGGGGCAGCGGCCGGTCGGCGGCGAGCGCGAAAGCGCGCAGCTCGCCGGTGTGGGCCTTGTACAGGCCACGGGCCGGTAGGGTGTCGCCGCCGAAGTGGACGAGCACGCCCTGGCCGCGGCGCAGCGGGTCGGCGGCGGTGTCGATCGCGCGGCGCAGGTTCTCGGGCCCGTCGGGCGCGTCGGCGTCGGCGGGGCGCTGCGCGCCGGTGAGCACGACGGGGCGGGGGTCGTCGTGGACGAGGTCGAGCGCGAGCGCGGTATCGGCCATGGAGTCGGTGCCGTGGGTGATGACGATTCCGGTGACGGAGGCGTCGTCAAGCGCTTTGCGCACGAGCGACTTTAAGATATCGACCTCGGCGAGGGTGACTGAGGAGGAATCCAGGCTCGCGGCGTCGTAGGTGCGCACTGGCTCGGTGGTGCCGCTGCGGGAGACGAGCTCCTCGCAGGTCAGGGTGGGGACGCGCGCGCCGGTGGCGTCGGTGGTGGAGGCGATGGTGCCGCCGGTGGAGATGACGAGGACGAAGTGTTCCATGAGTTCTAGCGTGCCAGATGTTGTTGTTGGTGTGGTGATACCGGGGCGATACGCTGAGTGGAATAAAGTGCAAACGAGAACCTACGAAGCAAATGCTGCCGCAAGGAGAATCAGTGAACGCACACAAACTCATCGTCGCCGTTGCCGCACTCGGGCTGACTGCGGGCCTCGCCGCCTGCTCCGATGATGGCGAGTCCGGCGCGGACACCAGCGGGTCCGCCAGCAACGAGCAGACCTCCGCCCAGCAGGCCGCCCCGGTGGCCGAGCTGCCGACCGCCGAGGAGCTCAACGCCGTGCTGACCCGCGCGACCGACTCCGCCCTGCCGATCGGCGAGCGCGTCAACACCGTCCAGGGCGGCGACACCGTGCCCGAGCTTTTCGATGTCATGGCGCAGTCCCAACAGCAGTCCGGGGCAAACTTCCAGGTCGTGGACCCCATCCTGCCGGGCTACGGGCCGAACACGGTCCTGGCTACCGTGAACTTCACCCAGCCGGAGCAGCAGTCCGCGCAGCAGGCGGAGGACGTGGAGTTCGTCTTCGAGGACGGGCAGTGGAAGCTGTCCCAGGAGTGGGCCTGCACCCTGGTGACGAATACGCTGCCGCCGGAGCAGGTGCCGCCAATGTGCACCGCCGGCGCCGCGCCGACCGTGCCCGGGGACCAGGCCCCCGCCGACGCGCCGGCCGCGGATGCCCCGGCTGCGGATGCCCCGGCTGAGCAGGCGCCGGAGGGCGATTACCAGGAGGCCCCGGCCCTGTAGCCCGCTAGTCCACCTCGTCGCGCCAGACCTCGCCGGTCCACATCGTGGACAGGGTGAGGATCCTGGCGCGTTCGTCGTTTGTGCGGATCCGCTCGCGCCACTGGCGGCGCACCCACCGGTCGTGGCTGGTGATGATCACGGTGCCCGCGAAGCCCAGCAAGGCGTGCTCGAGCTCTTCCGCCAGGGCGAGCGAGAGGTGGTTGGTGGGCTCGTCCAACAGCAGCAGGTCCGGCGGAGTGGAAAGGATCACGCCGAGGGAAACCCTGCGGCGCTGGCCCAGCGAGAGGTCCTCCAGCTTCGTAGCGGCCTGCGCCTCGGTCATCAGTCCCATCTCCACGAGGTCCGGGGAGCCGCCACCGGTACGGATGGCAAACGCCTCGGCCGCGGTAACCGTCAGGTCGCGCCACGAGTCGTCCTGCTCAAGGCGGCCCACGCTGTACTCCTCCGGGATGAGGCACTCGCCGGAATACTCGGTGAGCGTGCCGTCCAGAATCTTCAGCAGCGTCGATTTGCCCGACCCGTTCGGCCCCTCCACCAGCAGCTGCTGGCCGGGCTGCAGCTTCAGGTCCAGCGGGGCGAGGCGATCCGGCACCGCGAGGCCACGGGTCACCACGGCGGGCACGCCTATCGACGTCGCCGTGTGCTCCGGCACCCCGCGAAACTCCAGGCGCGCGGGAGGTGCAGGGATCGCCTCACGCTCCAAGGCTTCCAGGCGCAGATGCGCTGAGCGGCGCCGGTTGCCCACCGTCTTCGCTGCCTTATCGGCGTAGAACTTCGCCGCACTGCGCGTCTCCGTCTTGTTCTCGTGGGAGTGGAAGACGTCGTCCTCGCCCTGCTCGGCGGCCTTCTCCAGGCGTGCGCGCTCGTGCTCCTGGGCGGCGTAGTCGGTCTCCCAGCGTCGCCGGCGGTCCTCGCGCGCCTTGAGGTAGTCCGAAAACGCGCCGGAAAAGCGGGCGCCCTGGCGGGTCTCCTCGCCGAACCCGCCTTCCGCGCCGAGGCCGGGATCCAGGTCGACGATCCCGTCGCAGGCGCGGTCGAGGAAGTAGCGGTTGTGGGAGGCCACCAGCACGGGGCCCTTAAACGCCTCGAGCTCGCCGATGAGGAAGTCCACGGCCTCGTCGTCGAGGTGGTTCGTTGGCTCGTCGAGCACCATGGCCTCGACCGGGCGTAGCAGGAGGGCGGCGAGCGCGAAGCGGCGCCGCTGCCCGCCGCTCATCTCGCCGAGCGGGGTGGAAAGGGGCACGTTGGCCAGGCCAAGGCCGGCGAGCACGGTGGCGATGCGCGCATCCAATTCCCACACGCCGGACTGCTCCGCGCGCGCGAGCGCACGGTCAAAGTCGGCGGCGAGTGCGGCGGACGCGGCGTCGTCCTGCTCCGTGGCCATGGCCTCCCCGAGGCGGGTGATGTCGGCTTCGACGTCGCGGAGTTCGGCCACGGCGGCGTCGATAAGCTTGCTTGCAGGCTCGGTGAACGGCAGGGACGTTTCCTGGGCGATGAAGCCGGTGGTCGGCGGGGTGATGAGTTGGCCGGTATCGGCGGTGAGCTCGCCGGAGATGACGCCGAGCAGGGTGGATTTGCCGGCGCCGTTCTCGCCGATCAGCCCCGTGACGGAGCCGGAGGGGACGGCGAAGGAGATGTCGGTGAGCACTCGCTTGCCGCCGGGGTAAGTAAATGAAATGCCATCGAGGCCGATGTGCAGCGGTGCGACCATGGGAAACTCCTTGAAAACTCTGGGGTGAGCGCTACGCGTCGTCGGACCCGTAGGTCACGGCCTCCGTGACGTCCTGCACCACGCGGTAGGCGGCGTCCTCGCCCGAGTAGACCAGGCGGGTGGTGGACGCGACCTGCCCGGACGTGGGCAGCGGGTGCTTCAAGTCCAGCGTAATACTGCCCTGTGAGGTCGTTGACGTGCTCTCCACGTCAAGCGTCTGCCCGTCCAGGTCCCCGGCGACAGAGTTGTCAATCTGCAGCGACTGCTGGGTGGGGCGTTCCTCCACGTGGACGTCAAGGTCGACGGCATCGCCCTCGAGCCGGGTCACCGTATAGGTTGCGGTGCGCAGCATGTTCGAGGTCCCGGTGACGCGGTTGCGCACGGTCCACGAGCCGCCCACGCCGACCGGTTCGTCCGGCAGCACCACGTTCATCGACGCCATGGCCAGCAGCGACTGCTCCACCGCTTGGCGTCCCCGCTCCTGGGACTCGTTCGGCGCCATAAGCTTCAGCGTGGAGATGGCGCCGGTCGACTGCGCCCGCCAGCGCATGAGGAACCCCTCCGCGGACGCGACCTCCTGGCTCAGCGGCAGGTCGGAGTGCTTGCCTTTGCCCACGGTGAACTCTACCGCAGCGTCCGCCGGGGACTCGTCCTCGCCCGGCTCCGGGGCGCTGCCCGCCGTGACTGCGAGCGGGAGGGTGGTGGTGGAGACGTCGACGCTGCTCACGTTCGGCAGGCCGGGGTCCTCGTGCGCCTGGTCCGCGGGCAGCACGTCCTGGCTGATGCCGGAGGACACCGCGACGGTGGTGTCCCAGGCGGAGTCGCCTTCGTCGCCTTCGCCACTCAGCCGGTAGGAGAGCTGCTGCGGCGACTCGCCCGCGGCAACGACCTCCACGGCCGGGGTGTCCATGGCAAACGCCGGAATCCCCTCGAGCGGGTCCTCGTCCGCGGTGCCGCAAGCAGTCAGCGGGAGCAGCGTTGCGCTGAGCACCAGGCAGGCGGCGGCGAAACGGGGTCGGTGAGCTGGGCGAGCAGGACGCGCCGAGCGCGCTCGGGGAGGCAGAAACATCACACTTTGAAACTACCGCACCGCGACGACCCGGAAGCAACCACGGCTGCGTGCCCAGACCGGGCGACAGTGCGCCCGCGCGGAGCCGGACCCGCTACAGTTGACAGGCGATGCAACACAACAACAGTCACACCAATACGCAGGACCCGGCGTCCGCGCCTCGCGGCCCGCGCCGGGGGAGGTACCTGCCGCTCGTCGCCGCCGTCATGCTGGTCATCGCGGTGGCGGATCAGGCCATCAAACAGCTGATGGTCTCGTGGCTCGAGCCGGGGGATCAGGTCCCGCTGATTGGTGACTGGTTCCGGTTCTACCTGCTGTTCAACCCGGGCGCGGCCTTCTCCATGGGCCAGAACTCGACCTGGCTGTTCACCACGATCCAGCTCGCCTTCGTCGTCGGTGCGCTGCTCTACGCCCCGCGCTTGACCTCGCGTTTCGAGGCCATCGGTCTGGCCATGATCGCGGGCGGTGCCCTGGGCAACCTCATTGACCGCCTGTTCCGTGACCCCGGCTTCTGGTTCGGCCACGTCGTGGACTACATCTCCGTGGGCTCGTTCGCGGTCTTCAACCTCGCGGACGCCTGCATCACCGTCGGCACCGCCCTGTTCGCGTTGGCGGTGTTGACCTCTGACCACAAGGAGGCGCCGCATGCCGGGTGACTTCCGCAGCCTCCCCGTCCCCGAAGGCCTGGCCGGCATGCGCGTTGACGCCGCGCTGGCCAAACTCTTCGGCATCTCCCGCAGCGTTGCCGCCGAGATGATCGCGCAGGAGCAGGTGCTTATCGACGCCACACCGCCCCAAAAATCCGACCGCGTCATCCCAGGCGCCCTCATCGAGGCCACCCTCCCGGAACCCAAGCGAGCGCCGGAACCGGTGGCGGAGCACGTCGAGGGCCTGGAGATCCTCTACCACGACGCCGACGTCATCGCGGTGGACAAGCCAGTCGGCGTTGCCGCGCACCCGACCCTGGGGTGGGACGGCCCCACCGTCCTCGGCGGCCTGCAGGCCATGGGCTTCACGCTGCCGGACGCGGGTCCCCCGGAGCGCAAGGGCATCGTGCAGCGCCTGGATGTTGGCACCTCCGGGGTGATGGTGGTCGCCGCGAGCGTCCAGGGCTACTCGGTGCTCAAGCGTGCCTTCAAGGAACGTACGGTGGACAAGACCTACCACGCCGTCGTCCAGGGCTTGCCGGACCCCATCGTGGGCACCGTCGACGCGCCCATTGGCCGGCACCCGTCGTCGGGCTGGAAGTTCGCCGTGACTGACGACGGCCGACCGAGCGTGACGCACTACTCCGTCATCGAGGCCTTCCGCCGTGCAAGTCTGCTCGAGGTGCACCTGGAGACGGGGCGCACCCACCAAATCCGCGTGCACATGTCCGCGCTGGGCCACCCGTGCGTGGGCGACCCCATGTACGGCTCTGACCCTAACCTGTCCAAGCGCCTCGGGCTGATCCGCCAATGGCTGCACGCCAAATCGCTCGGGTTCACGCACCCGCGCACCGGTGAGTACATGACGGTCGAGTCCTCGTACCCAGCCGACCTCCAACACGCGCTGGATGTGCTGAGGGCGGGCTAGCATGCGCCATCCGCTTGCCGCAGCAGCCGCCGTGTTCGGGGCGTGTGCGCTGCTCATCGTCGCGTTGTACGCCGTCGGGATGTCTCACGCGCCCGCCACGCCGACGCTGCAAGGCGACGCGCTCGGCCCCGATCCGGGAGAGTCAGCGGAGGAGTACTTGCAACGCGCCGCGGCGACGCTTGACTCCGCGCGGAGGAAGAGCGCGCCGGGCGACTCCCACCTCGCCCTGGTCGCGTTCGACGCGCCGCAGTCCTGCGACGCGGCGGCAGCTGCGTACCGAGACGTGCCGCGCGTCAACGCGATCGTGCCGGAGGGCCTGCCGCCGAAGGACACCCCGGAGCCAGTCGGGGAGACGAGCGCAGGAAGGGGCGAAGTGTGCGAGCGCGAGGCGCGCCGGGCCGTTCAGCGCGAGTCAGGCGCTGGGCCGGACTGGGCGCAGGCTTCTGTGCTCCTCGCTGGCGCGGTGGTGACCGCGGACGTTGCAACGCTGTCGCGCCTAGCGGAATCGTCGCACGTGCGCTCAGTCGAGGTATTGCCCGCCGACGCGGTGTGGGGCGCAATCGCTGTGCGGAACCCGGGTGTGTATTCAGCGGGTTCGTAGGCAGAATCCAGGCTCGTCGTTCGGGCCCCAAGCGGGGGAATGCGCTGGCCCGAAGTGGTCCGGGCCCGTGTATAGTTCAACGAAGTTGCACGCCTAAGCGCCCGGACTCTTCAGTTGGCTTTGCCGAAGACGCCGTTGGCGCGCCCGTTTGTGAGGAGAAGTTTTGGTTTCCGAATCCGGAATTGCCACCCCGCACGCCACCACCAACCGCCGCCGGTCGCTGAAGCTGCGCTCCGTCGCGGTAATCACCACCGTGTCGCTGTTTGCATCTGCCTGCGGCTTCGGTGGAGGAGACAACAGCAAGGACGCGGACGGCTTGCAGCCGGGCGACTACACCGTGGCGTCGGCGGAAGACGTCTCCGACAGCGTTGTGGTCAACGGCAGCATTGCTCCGGTTCGGGCAATGAACATCACCACGTCGGTGCAGTCCGAGGTGCAAAAGATCGCCGTCCAGCCCGGTGACCGCGTGCAAAAGGACCAGTTCTTGGTCTCTATGGACACCGAGCAGCTGGACCGGCAGCTTGCCGCGCAGGAGCGCCAGCAGGCGAACGCTCAGGCCGACGCCACCCAGGCGCTGCAGCAGGCAGAATCCCAGCTCAACGCCCACGACCAGTCCATTAACGACGGCACGAACCAGGCCATCCGCCAGGCACAGGCTCAGGTGGATCAGGCGCAGGCTGCATACAACGCGGCGCTCGCCGCAAACGGCGGTCGTTCTGCAACCCGAGTGGCCGACGTATTTTCCCAGATGGCGGGCAACCTCTCCTCGCACCTGCCGGGTAGCTCGAGCGGCGGCGCCCCGGAGGCTCCGGCACCCGCTGCACCGGCAGCACCCGCAGCCCCCGTTGCGCCAGCTGCACCTGGCGCGGGCGCGGTGGCCGTACCGGGCGCTGCCGGCGCAGACGGCGCGGCAGGCGCCGGTGCGGTCTCCCCGGAGGACCTCGCCAGCATTGCCGGCGCCCAGGGCGCGGGTGCTGCAGGCGCGGCTGGGGCCGACGCCGCGGCGAGTGCGCCGATGAGCGTCGATGAAGCGTATGCAGCGCTGCAGGATGCCCAGGCGGCGCTCGCGGCCGCGCAGACCCAGGCGCAGCAGGAGCGGGAGCAGCTGCAGGGGCAGGTAGACAGTGCGCGTCGACAGGCGGAAAGCGCCGGCATCTCTGAGAGCGACGGCACGCTGGAGTACCAGCTGCAGGAGGCGACGCTGTACTCGCCGCTCGCCGGCATCGTGACCGCGGTGGACGTGCAGGAAGGCGACATCCCGCAGGGCAAGCTGCTCAGCTTGGCAGATGATTCCAGCCTGATCATCAAGTCCGAGGTTCGCGAGGCCGACGTGCCGAACATCGCGCAGGGCAACCGCGTCGAGTTTACGTCGACCGCAACCGGCGACAAGAAATTCAAGGGGCGCGTAAAGCGCATCGCCCCGGCCGCTGACCCGAGCGCGTCGGGCAGCATGAGCAGCGGCATGGCAGGTGGCATGGCCGGAGGCGTGAACGCGGCCGGCGGAGCCAACGACCAGTCCAGCAGCGTGACCTTCCCCGTGGAGATCGAGGTCACCGGCGACAAGAAGGGGCTCCTGCTCGGCGGTACGGTGCGCGCGGAGATCATCACCGAAGAGTCCCCGGACGCCCTCAACGTGCCTGTCGACGCCGTGTACGGCGACGATAATGACAAGAAGGTCCTGGTGCTCGCCACCGATGGCGACGACGCGAAGTCCGGCAAGGTGGAGGAGCGCAGCGTGAAGACGGGCGCCACCAACGACGTGGACATTGCCATCACCGGGGGCGACCTCAAGCCGGGCGACATCGTCATCAACTGGCCGGACGAGTACTCCGACAAGATCGGCGAGACCGTGGACATCTCCGATCCGAAGTTCGACCCGCAGCAGGTACGCGATGCCAAAGACGGCGCCAAGGACAGCGCGAATGACAGTGCGAATGACAAGGACGGGACAAAGTCCTCTGAAGCGCCGAAGTCTGAGCAGAAGGACGCCGCCGAGGGCGGCGAGGAAAAGTAGGGGAGCGCGCCGTTGAAGAAGTTCTCCCGAAAAGGAAAACACGCCCGCAGAGACGACGACAACGCACTCGACACTGCGCAAGCAGCGCCCGGCCAACCGGCCGGGGCCGGAGAGGACGACGACCCGTTTTTCTTCGGCGCGGAGGAGGCCACCGGCGAACAGCCGGCCGTCTCCACCACGAAGGAGCCGCCGAAAGCGCAGCCCAGGGAACAGCGGGGCGGGAGCTCGGTGATCGTTGGTGGGGAACGTGGGGGCGTCGATAAGCGTCCTGCTCCTGCGAACCCGATGGCAAACTCGGGCCTACTCATTGACATGCGCGGGGTGGTGAAGACGTACAACGAGGGTGAGCCGAGCGAGCTGACCGTGCTGCACGGCATTGACTTTCACGCAAAACCGAGCGAGTTCGTGTCCATCGTTGGTCCATCCGGCTGCGGTAAGTCGACGCTGATGAACCTGATTGGCATGCTGGACCGGCCGTCCAAGGGCGCGTACGCGTTCAACGGCGAGCCGGTCTACGCCAAGGAGGACAAGGAGCTCGCGTCGTACCGCAGCAAGAACATCGGCTTCATCTTCCAAAACTTCAACCTCATCGGCCGCATCGACGCGCTGCAAAACGTGGCCATGCCCATGATGTATGCGGGCGTGGAACGGAAGGAGCGCGAGGAGCGCGCCGCGGAGCTGCTGGAGATGATGGGGATGGGTGACCGCATTCACCACAACCCGAACGAGCTGTCCGGTGGCCAGAAGCAGCGCGTGGCTATTGCACGCAGCCTGGCCAACGACCCGGACCTCCTGCTTGCCGACGAGCCAACCGGCGCACTCGATTCAAAGACCGGCCGCATGGTGATGGACCTGTTCCACAAGCTGCACAAGGACCTGGGCAAGTCAGTGGTGTTTATTACGCACAACCCGGAGCTCGCGGAAGAAACAGAGCGCGTCGTGGAAATGATGGATGGGCGCGTTGCCAACGTGCGCACGCCCGCCGGGCTGGGAATGTAAGGAAGGAGACGACACACCGTGAATATCCAAGAATCGCTCCGGCTGGCCGTCTCCAGCCTGAACAAGAACAAACTGCGCTCGCTGCTGACGCTGCTGGGCATCATCATCGGCATCATGGCCGTGGTGATCATCATGACCCTCGGACGCGGCCTAGAGAACCAGGTCATGTCCGGCCTGCAGGGCGTGGGCACGACGACGCACCCGGTCGTGGTGCACGAGCGCCCCGACGAAGAGGAACAGTCCGACGACCCGTTTGCGGCCATGTCGCAGGCGCAGCCGACGGACGAGCGAGACTCGCTGACGCTGCAGGACCTGCAGGATATGCGCGACGCGTTCGGCGACCGCATCACCGGCATCGACGTCGACCTCTCCGGCATGGGCGAGATTGAAAACGGCGACAAGGACCCAGTGAGCACTACGATCAACCCGGCGCTCATGGATTCCATTGACATGCGCGGCGGCGAGGTCGAGTTCGGCCGCGGCATCTCCGACAAGGACATGCAGGGCCAGCGCCCGGTGGCCGTGGTGAGCCCAGAGCTTGTCGACGCCATGTTTGACGGTGACCCCGCCTCCGCCTTGGGCGAACGCATCGATCTGGTGCAAGAAGGCCAACCGGCCGTCTTCACCATCATCGGCGTGCTCGGCGACAAGACGGATGGCGCCGCCGGCGGCGGCGGAGCGTTCGGCGGGATGCAGTCCTACGCCGAGGCGTACATTCCCGTCACCGCGGCCGACCGAATCGGGCTGAACGGGGATTGGTTCACGTCCATCTCGGTGCGCAGCTCCGGCGAGGAGGAGGCGGCCACGTTCCAGAAGGATCTGCAGGACTACCTGGACCGCCAGTACCGCGGTAATGAAACCTACCAGGCCGAGGTCATCGACCTGTCCTCGTCGCTGCAGGAATTGACCAGCGTGTTCCGCATCATGTCCTCCGTGCTTTCCGCAATCGGCGGCATCTCCCTGCTGGTCGGCGGCATCGGCGTGATGAACATCATGCTGATTACGGTCACGGAGCGCACCCGCGAGATCGGCGTGCGCAAGGCGCTCGGCGCGACCCACGGCGACATCCGCACGCAGTTCATCGTCGAGGCGATGCTGGTCTGCCTGGTCGGCGGCGTCATCGGCGTTATCCTCGGCGGGGCAATCGGCATGATCGCCACCGCGGCGTTCGACGCATTCGTGTGGCCCCCGGTCGGTGCAGTGTTGCTTTCGCTGTTGTTCTCACTTGCTACCGGCGTGTTCTTCGGCGCCTACCCGGCGTCGAAGGCGGCAAAGATGCAGCCTATTGAGGCGCTCCGTTACGAGTAAGCGCCGCCGTAGCGGCGAATCACACCCCCGTAATCACGGGGGTTTTGCCGTTTCTTGAGTAGGGTTAAGATGACCCGCATGGCCAAAAACTCCTCCTTCGTCCACCTCCACAACCACACCGAGTTTTCCATGCTGGACGGCATGGCCAAGGTGGACCTGCTGGCCGATGAAGTGGTGCGCCAGGGCATGCCTGCTGTGGGCATGACGGACCACGGCAATATGTTCGGCTCCAACGCCTTCTACCGACGCATGGTCGACGCTGGCGTGAAGCCGATCATCGGCATCGAGGCCTACATGGCCCCGGCGTCTCGCTTTAACAAGAAGCGCCAGCTGTGGGGCACCCCGGATCAGAAGCGCGACGACGTCTCCGCGTCCGGCGCCTACCTCCACCAGACCATGTTGGCGGAAAACGCCACGGGACTGCACAACCTGTTCAAGCTATCTTCCCTCGCCTCCTACGAGGGACAGCTGGGCAAGTGGCCCCGCATGGACGCCGAGCTCATCGCCGAGCACGCGGACGGCATTATCGCCACCACTGGCTGCCCTTCCGGCGACGTGCAGACGCGCCTGCGCCTGGGCCAATACGACGAGGCCCTGGAGGCTGCCGCGATGTGGCAGGACATTTACGGGCGGGACAACTTCTTCCTTGAGCTTATGGACCACGGGCTCCACATCGAGCGCCGTGTCCGCGATGACCTGCTGCGCATCGGCAAAGCACTGGACCTGCCCCCGCTGGTGACCAACGACTGCCACTACGTCCTGGAATCCCAGGCGCCCGCGCACGAGGCGATGCTGTGCGTGCAGACCGGTAAGACGATGATGGACCCGGATCGCTTCAAGTTCGACGGCACGGGCTACTACATCAAGTCCGCGGAGCAGATGCGCGAGATTTGGGACTCCACCGTGCCGGACGGCTGCGACAACACGCTGTGGATTGCCGAGCGCGTCGGCGATTACGGCGAGCTTTGGGAGGACCACCCGCACGATCGCATGCCAATCGCGGACGTGCCGGAAGGCGAGACGCCGACGAGCTGGCTGCGCAAGGAGGTTCAGCGCGGGCTCGAGGCGCGTTTCGACGGCAGCGAGGTCCCAGAGGAGTACCTCAAGCGCGCGGAATACGAGATCGACGTCATCGACATGAAGGGCTACCCGTCCTACTTCCTCATCGTCGCGGAGCTGATTAAGCACGCGCGTGAGGTGGGCATCCGCGTCGGGCCGGGCCGTGGCTCGGCGGCTGGTGCACTTGTGGCCTACGCGCTGACCATCACCAACATCGACCCGATGGAACACGGCCTGCTCTTCGAGCGATTCCTCAACCCGGAGCGTCCGTCCGCGCCCGATATTGATATTGACTTTGACGACCGCCGCCGCGGCGAGATGATCACCTACGCCGCCGAGCGCTGGGGTGAGGACAAGATTGCCCAGGTGATCACGTTCGGCACCGTGAAGACGAAGCAGGCGATCAAGGACTCGGCGAAGGTGAACTTCGGCCAGCCCGGCTTCCAGATGGCAGACCGCATCAACGCGGCCCTGCCCCCCGCGATCATGGCGAAAGACATCCCGCTCGTCGGCATCACGGATCCGGAGCACGCCCGCTACACCGAGGCAGCCGAGGTGCGCTCCCTGATCGAGACGGACCCGGATGTGGCCAAAATCTACGAGACGGCCCGCGGCCTCGAGGGCGTCGTGCGCCAAGCCGGCGTGCACGCCTGCGCGGTGATCATGGCGTCCGTGCCGCTCATGGACCACATCCCGATGTGGAAGCGCCCGGCGGACGGCGCGATCATCACCGGCTGGGACTACCCGGCTTGCGAGGCCATCGGCCTGCTGAAGATGGACTTCCTGGGCCTGCGCAACCTTACGGTGCTTGGCGACGCACTGGAGAACGTGAAGAAGAACCGCGGCGAAACGCTCGACCTGGAAACGCTGGATACAGACGACACAGCCGTGTACGAGCTGCTCTCCCGCGGCGAGACCCTCGGCGTGTTCCAGCTGGACTCCGGCGGCATGCAGGAGCTGCTCAAACGCATGAAGCCGACCGGCTTCAAGGACATCGTGGCGTCGCTGGCGCTCTACCGCCCGGGTCCGATGGGTGTGAACGCGCACTGGGACTACGCGGACCGTAAGAACGGGCGTAAACCCATCACTCCGATCCACCCGGAGCTGGACGAGCCGCTGCGCGAGATTCTCGACGAGACCTATGGCCTCATCGTGTACCAGGAGCAGATCATGCGTATCTCGCAAAAGGTGGCAAATTACACGGCCGGCGAGGCAGACGGCTTCCGTAAAGCGATGGGTAAGAAGAAACCCGAGGTGCTGGCCCAGCAGTACGACAAGTTCTGGGGCGGCATGCAAGAGAACGGGTACTCCAAGGCAGCTATGGACGCGCTGTGGGGCACGATCGAGCCGTTCGCTTCCTACGCGTTTAACAAGTCGCACGCCGCTGGCTATGCGCTGGTGTCGTACTGGACGGCCTATATGAAGGCGAATTACACCGCTGAGTACATGGCGGCGCTGCTGACGTCGGTTGGCGACAAGAAAGACAAGTCCGCGATCTACCTGTCGGACTGCCGTCACCTTGGCATTTCGGTGTTGCAGCCGGATATTAATGAGTCGGAAGAGAACTTCATGGCTGTTGGCGAGGACATCCGCTACGGCCTCGCCGCGGTGCGCAACGTCGGTGCCGAGGTGGTGGAGTCAATCAAGGAAACCCGCCGCACGAAGGGCCACTTCACGAGCTTCTCCGACTACCTGGACAAGATCGATCTGTTGGCCTGCAACAAGCGAATCACGGAATCGCTAATCAAATCCGGCGCGTTCGACTCGCTCGAGCACCCTCGCAAGGGACTCATGCTCGTGCAGGAGGACATGGTCGACTCCGTGCTGACCACGAAGAAGGCGGCGGACAAGGGTCAGTTCGACCTATTCGCCGGCTTCGGCGGAGACGACGGGCAGGAGAGTGGTTCGGCCGTGTTCACCATGGACATTCCGGACGACGAGTGGGACAAAAAGCACAAGCTCGCGCTGGAACGCGAGATGCTCGGCCTGTACGTCTCTGGCCACCCGCTCGACGGGTTCGAGGAGGCGATTGCTGCGCAGACCGACACCGAGCTGACCACGGTCTTGTCGGGCGAGCTGCGCCACGGCACGGAGGTCACGCTCGGCGGCCTCATCTCTAGTGTGGACCGCCGCTTCTCCAAGAAGGACGGTTCCCCGTGGGCGATTGTGACCATTGAGGACCATCACGGCGCTCAGGTCGACGTTCTCCTGTTCAACAAGGTGTACTCCCTCGTTGCGCCCCAAATCGTTGAGGACAACATCATCCTGGTCAAGGCCCGCGTGACCATTCGCGACGAGCGCATGAGCCTCTTCGGCGACGACGTCAAGGTTCCCGAGCTTGGGCCCGGCCACGGCGCCGGCCTGCCGCTGCGTCTGACGTTGCGTACCGACCAGTGCACGGTGGAGAATATCGCGCGACTCAAAGACGTGCTGCTGAACAACCCCGGCGATTCCGACGTGTTCCTCAACCTCGTGAACGGGGACCACAGCCAGATGATGGTCCTGGGCGATCACCTTCGCGTGGAGCGCTCAGCAAGCCTCATGGGGGACCTCAAGGCCACGATGGGAATGGGGATTTTGGGGTAGCTGTGCTCCGCCGGCCGGGACCGGTTGGTCGGTTGTGGATGGAGCTAGCTCTGTTTGGCGGTGGCGGGGTGGTGAATTGCCTGGTCGCGCGGGGCAGTTGGTTGTAGATGGAGCTAGCTCCGTTTGGCGGTGGCGGGGTGGTGAATTGCCTGGTCGCGCGGCGCAGTTGGTTGTAGATGGAGCTAGCTCTGTTTGGCGGTGGCGGGGTGGTGAATTGCCTGGTCGCGCGGCGCTGTCAGCTGCAAATGGAGCTAGCTCCGTTGGGCACCGACCCGCCGCGCTCAGAACCACCACGCCCGCAACCACCACGCCGACAACCGGAGCGCCCCCCAAAAAACCGCGTGGCCGTCCAGCTCCTAGGACTTGATACCTGCCTGGGCGAGCATTGCCTTCAGTTGCTCCTGCATCCGCGGGTTCGACGCCATGACCAGGGAAAGTGCTTGGAGCAGGCCGGCAAGCATCGTGATGGCGAAGTTGATGTAGGTAAAGATCTCCTTGCCGCGCTCATCAAGAGCGCCCTTGTTAATCCACTCCGAGCTCGGACCCGTTGCGCGGAACGGGGTGGGGGTTGCGGTCACAGCCGGTGCAGTCACCGTCACCGTCACCGGCGTAGGACCGTCTTGGGAGGGCGACGGTGTGGCGGATCCGGTTGCTGACGCAGAGGGGCTCGGAGTCGCGGTTGCAGACGGGCTGGGCGTGGCAGTCGTGCCGGCCGGAGCCGTACCGGTTGTCGCGGAAGTTTCGGTCGTGCTTGGGTCAGTGCTCTTCGCAGAAACGGGGCTCAGACCTGCTACGGCGAGTGCAACGACGGTGGCAGCAGCAACGGGGTAGGTCGCCTTCACTTTGTGTCCTTCCAGTGGGAATAGAGAGAAAAAATCGGCGGGGCCTTCGAGTGAAAGCCCCGCCGAAGTGCCGCGTCTTAGAATACCTTCGGAATGTTCAGGTGTGGGATGCCGAGGTGGAACTGCGCGTTGACCATGTCGATGATCTTGTTTGCGCCGGTCGGGTCGGAAGCAACGATCAGGGTGGTGGTCAGGACTGCCGCCAGGGTGCCGGACACGAAGCCGACGATGTGGCCGTTGGAGGAGCCGGAGGACTTGCCGTTGTTCGGCTGCGGAGCCGGCTTGTTCGGGGTGGTCGGCTGAGTGGTCTCAGTGCCCTCGGTGCCTGCGGGAGCCTCGGCGGTCGGCTCGGAGGTCTCGGTAGCCGCGGTGGTGGGCTCCTCGGTCGGGGTAGTGGTAACCGTAGCGGTCTGGGTGGTGGTCGCGTCCTCAGCCAGTGCCGGTCCTGCCGTGATGGCCAGTGCGGTTGCAGCTGCGACGGCAGCGGTGGAAATACGCTTCATTAGTTTCTAGCTCCTCGTGAGAGTTTTGGTCCTGCGCCGAAACCGGGCTGAAAGATTACAGCTCGGTTACAGCGATGTCGTTAGAGAAAGTAGCAGGTTTCTTACGAAAAGGATAGTGCAGGGTGCCACACCATCCATTTGTTCAAAACGAGCTCCAGCTTAGCTGGGTTTGCTTCGCAAAACTACTGGGTCGCGGGCAAACGTCCGCGAAATCCCACTAGAAGGGAAGCTTGGGTGCGCCCGGAATCTGGCCGAGCAGCTGGTCAACCGGGTTCTGGATCAGGCCCAGGGAAACGCCTCCGGCAACGAGTGCCACCAGAGCGGCGAGCACGCCTGTGACCGCAGCGACAACCTTGCCCGCGGTGGAGGAGCCCTCCTGTTCGTCACCAGTCTGCTGATCCGGGGAGTCCGGTTTTTCTTCCGGCTTCTTTTCCGGCGTCTCGCCAGGCTCCTCACCCGGCGTCTCCTCCGGCTCCTCCGCCTTGTCCAGCAGGGATTCCACCTGGAAGAGCGTGGTGGTGCCGGAGACCTCGTTGCCCACGGCCAGGAGTGCTTCGCCGTTCGGGGAGTCCGCGGCCGGGATGAATGTAAGTCCCTCGGCGCCGAGGTCGCCGACCTTGGACAGGCCGTCGTGAAGCTGCTCCTCGCCCTCGTCGGCAAGCGCTTCCATGTTGATCGAGAAGTCGCGGTTGTTCACGTAGGCCTGGTACTTCGGAGCGCTCGGGTCGGTGATGTTGTAAACCATCACGCCGCCGAGGCGCTCAAAGCCGATGAACGCGTAGGTGCGGCCGTTGACCTCGCCGACGGTGACGCCCTCCGGCTCCGGGCCCTTGTCGTCGGAGCGGGTGTCAAAGGAGGTTTCGGTGTGGTTCGAGTTGAAGTACTCGGGCAGGATGCGGGAGGTGATTTCCTCGAACTGCGAGCCGGAGTCGAAGACACGCTTGCCATCCGCGGTGAAGATGGAGAAGCTGCGCCCGCCCAGGTTGTACAGGTCGTCGTAACAGCCCTTCTCCTCGTTGAGACCCATGGAGGTAGTCATGTTCAGGCGGCCCAGCTGCTCGTCGGACTGCAGCTCCTCGAGCTGGTCCGCGGAGAGACCGGCGTAGCCCTCGCAGATCGGAGCGACGTCCTTCTTGCCAAACTTCTTCAGGCGCGCCTCTTCGGAGTAGCCGTCCCAGTCGCGCGAGTCGCCCTCGTTGGCCAGGACCAGGTAGGTTTCGCCGCCGACGTTGTAGGCAGCGATGGAGTCCGGCTGCAGGAGGGACTTCACCGGCCACTTGGAGATGTTGGTCGTGCCGTCCTTGTCGGAGGCGTCGAAAGGCACCTCGCGGCGGTCGGTAACACCGAGCGGCCAGATGTCCTCGACCTTGCCGGAGGTGATGTCCACGACAGCGATCGCGTTGTTCTCCTGCAGGGTCACGTACGCCTTGTTGCCGTCGACGGCGATGTACTCCGGCTCCAGGTTCTGCGCCTCAGTCTGAGAGGCGCCGACCTGGCCAAAGATGCGCACGCCCTTGTCCGCCAACGTGCCCTCGAACGCCGAAAAGTCGGCGGTACGGACCTTGTCCTGCGTTGGTGCGGCAACGTCGTGCTCGAGGCGGATGAGGGAGATGGAACCCTCCGGGTCAACCGAGTAGTCTTCGGCCGGCTCGCCTTCGTTTGCCACCAGGGCGTAGCGGCCGTTGGGGGTCAGGGTCACCATGTCCGGCAGGGAGCCCACGCCCACTCGGCCGAGCACTTCGCCCGGCGTGTCCGCGCCGGCGTCGAAGAAGATGACTTCGCCGGGCTTCGTCTTGTCCTCGTCCGGCTCCACGGTCGCGACCGCCAGGCCGTCCTCGCGCACGGCGACGGAGTTGATCGTGGTGTCGTCGCCGCCGTGAACTTCGCCCACCTTGGTGGGCGCCGTCGGGTCGGCGATGTCGAGCACGTCGATCTTGCCCGAGTTCGCATTCACGGTGAGCACGCGCTTCGAGGCCTTGTGGTAGGCCACGATCTCCGCGCCGGACTCGTCGAAGACGCCAGCATCGTACGAGCCGATCGGGGAGATTGTCGCGGAAGCATCCTTGGCCTGGTCGTACACAGGCTTATCGACGACCACCGCACCCGCCGGGGCAACAGCAATCAGCGATGCGGAGAGCGCGGCAGTAGCGGGCAACGCGAGCAAAGCGCGGGAGCGGGGACGGCGGAGCGAAGGGAACATGCGTAGGCCTTTCTTGGAGCTGGCTTCGGACCGGCTTTGGGTTCGCCTGTCAAAAGCGTGGTCTGCGGTTGGGTGGCCATCCTAAAGTGGGCAGGTAGTTCCAAGGAGAACGCGTGATGAACACCTGGTGAACCGTGCGGGTGAATGAAAACTGGCGGCGAAGGCCCGCGCGAATACCTGTTCACGGATAGACTTGTCCACCATGAATCCAGCCACCGAGCACAATGAACAGTCAACGAGCAACTACCAACCGGTCCACGCTGCCGACATTCAAGCTGCTCAGGCGAAAATTTCCTCGGTGATTGAGCCGACCCCGCTGCAGTACTGCCCGCGGCTGTCGCAGCAGTACGGCGCAGATGTGTACCTCAAGCGTGAGGATTTGCAGGACGTGCGCTCCTACAAGATTCGCGGCGCTTACTACAACATCTCTCGCCTGTCCGCTGAGCAGCGCGCAGCGGGGGTGGTCGCGGCGTCGGCAGGCAATCATGCGCAGGGCGTCGCGTACGCCTGCCGTGCGCTAGGGATCCAGGGCAAGATCTTCGTGCCCAAGCCCACGCCGAAGCAGAAGCGCGACCGGATCATGGTCCACGGCGGCGACAACGTCGAGCTCGTCGTAACGGGCAATACGTTCGACGAGGCGGCGGAGGCGGCTCGTGCCGACGCCCGCGAGCGCGGGGCAACAATCATCGAGCCTTTCGACGCCCGCGATACCGTCATCGGGCAGGGCACGGTTGCCGCCGAGATCCTCGCTCAGCTGACGGGACTTGGCCGGGAACTGGACACCATCATGGTGCCCGTCGGCGGCGGCGGCCTGCTCGGCGGGATCGTGTCGTACGTGGCAGACATGTCGCCGCGCACGGCCGTGGTGGGGGTGGAACCGCGCGGCGCGGCGTCGCTCGCCGCTGCCCTCGAGCACGGGGCCCGGTGACGCTGACCGACATTGACCCGTTCGTCGACGGCGCGGCGGTCAAGCGCATCGGCGCGTTCCCGTTTGAGGTGATCGAACACAACCAAGGGCGTACGCACCTCCTGCGCGCAGACGAGGGCGCGGTGTGCACCGAGATGCTCGCGCTGTATCAAAACGAGGGCATCATCGCCGAGCCCGCAGGCGCGCTGTCTGTCGCGGGACTTGCCGGGATGAAGGTCCAGCCGGGGTCCACCGTCGTATGCGTCATCTCCGGCGGCAACAACGACGTGCTGCGTTACGCGGAGGTCATGGAGCGCTCCCTGGTGCACCGCGGGCTCAAGCACTACTTCCTGGTGAACTTCCCGCAGGAGCCGGGGCAGCTGCGTACCTTCCTCACCGACATCCTCGGCCCGGACGATGACATCGTCCTGTTCGAGTACCTGAAGAAGAACAACCGCGAGACCGGCGCGGCGCTGGTCGGTCTGGAGCTCACCCGCGCGAGCGACCTGGAGCCGCTGCTGAAGCGCATGGATGACTCCGTCATCGAGTGCCGCCAGCTCACGCCCGGCACGCCGGAGTACGAGTTCATCGTCTCCAGCTAGCCCAGTGGGCCGAGCGGGCCGAGCGGGCCGTGCGGATCACGCCTAGCGCTGGATGTAGGCGATGCCCCAGGGGGCTAGCACCGTCTCGTCGGCACCGACCTGCGGGTCGGTGAACGAGTACAGCAGCGTACCGCCGACCGGCACGGTCGCCGGCTCGTCGCTGAAGTTCGCAGCCAGCACGACCGTTCCGTCATCGCTACCGTCCGCCATGGTCAGCCACTTCTCGCCGTTGTCCACCTGCAGCGTGCGCAGGTCCTCGCGGTTGCAGCCGTGCTCGCGGCGCAGCTGGATCAGGCGCTTGTAGGCGTCGTGGACCTGCTGCTGCTCGTCGGTAAAGGTCCAGTTCAGCTTCGCGGACGTGTAGGTCTCCTCGTTGCCCGGGTCCGGCACTTCGTCGTGGTCCCAGCCCTGGCGGGAGAACTCGTGGAGGCGACCCTGGCGGGTGCCCTCCAAAATCTGCTCATTGGAGTGGGAGACGAAGAAGGGGAACGGGGTGTCCGCGCTGAACTCTTCGCCCATGAACAGCATCGGGGTAAACGGGGAGTGCAGCAGCACCGCAGCCTTGAGCACCTGCTGGGTCGGGGTGAGGTTTTGGCTCGGGCGGTCGCCCGCAGCGCGGTTGCCGGTCTGGTCGTGGTTGGTGGTGTAGGACACCAGGTGCCACGGAGCGACGTGGGAGAGGTCCAGCTCGCGGCCGTGCGTGCGGGCGCGGTACTTCGAGAAGGAGTTGCGGAACCGGTAGCCGTTTCGCAGCGTATCCGCGAGGATCTCCATGGAGCCGTAGTCCATGTAGTAGCCCTGGGTCTCACCGGTCAGCAGAGAGTGGATCCCGTGGTGGAGGTCGTCGAGCCAGTGCCCCTCGAGCCCGTAGCCGCCGCGCTCGGGGGCGCTGATCAGGCGCGGGTCGTTCTGGTCGGACTCGCCGATCACGGTGCGAGGCACGCCAGTGTCCGCGGCGAGGTCGTCGCCGATGCGGGCGATTTCTTCCATGATGGAGAAGGCGAGGCGGTCGTCGTAGGTCTGCACCGCGTCCAGGCGCAGCCCGTCAGCGTGGAACTCGCCGAGCCACTGGCGCACCGCATCCAGGATGTAGGCGCGCACCTCGTCGGAGCCGGGGCCGGAGATGTTGATGACCTCGCCCCAGGCGGTGAGCCCGTCCGTCAGGTACGGACCGAACTCGTCGTTGTAGTTGCCCTCCGGGCCGAAGTGGTTGTACACGACGTCGAGGAGGACGGCGATGCCGCGGGTATGCGCGGCGTCGATAAGCTCCTTGAGCCCCTGCGGGCCGCCGTACGTCTCATGGATGGCAAACCAGTCGACGCCGTCGTAGCCCCAGTTTCGGGTTCCGGCGAAGGGCTGCAGCGGCATGAGTTCGATGGTGTTGACGCCCAGCTCGGCGAGGTAGTCCAGCTTCTCAATCACGCCGGCGAAGGTGCCGGAGGGGGAGAAGGTGCCCACGTGGAGCTCGTAAATCACCATGTCCTTGGTGGGGATGCCGGACCAGTTGTCATCGTTCCACGCGAAGTCGGTGCTCACGACCTCGGACGGGCCGTGCACACCCTCGGGCTGGAGGCGCGTGCGCGGATCCGGCATGGGGATGGACCACTGGGTGCCGTCGAAGAGCGAGAAGGTGTAGTGCTGACCCGGCTGCGGGGCGGCGGTGGCGGGGTCGAGCACCCACCAGCCTGCGCGCTCCGCGTCGGGCTGCATGTCGTGTTCCTCGCCGTCGACGGTCACGCGCACCTTCTGGCCCTTCGGGGCCCATACCTCAAACTGGCCCGGGGCGGTGTGGGACGCAGCATTGTAGGCAGTGTTTGTGCTGTGTGATTCACTCATGTTCCCCAGCCTAAGGAGGCGACTCGAGCACCGCAATGACGTCGTCCCCCGGTAGACTCCACCCCTATGCTGACCACCTACGAGCTGCCCGCCGCGGGCGCGCCGACCACCCACGAACTTGAAATCAAACGTTCCCGGTTCATTACCTGGGTGGGTCGCGTCGAATCGGAGGATGAAGCACGCGAATTCATCCACGCAGCGCGCGAGGCGTTCCCGGATGCGCGCCACCACTGCTCGGCGTTCATCGTCCACGTTGACGGCGCGCAGCCCATCGAGCGCTCGTCCGACGACGGCGAGCCGTCCGGCACCGCGGGCACACCCATGCTCGAAGTGCTCAAAGGCTCAGGCTTGGTCAACGTATGCGCAGTGGTCATCCGCTACTTCGGCGGCACCAAGCTGGGCACCGGCGGGCTCGTCAGCGCGTACACGCACGCGGTGACCGGCGCGCTCGAGAACCTGCCGCGCGCCACCCGCAACCTCCGCGAGCTCATCACCGTCAACCTGCCGCACGCCGAGGCCGGCCGGATCGAGTCGGAACTGCGCAACGCGGGCATCGAGGTCGTGGACATTGCCTACGGGGCACTGGCCACGTACACGCTCGGGTTCGCCCCGGGGGAGCGTGAGCTTGTCGACGCCCACCTGGCAGCGTCCACCCAAGGCACCGTCGAGTCGAAGGAAGCCGGGCACCGGTGGGTCGAAACGACCGACTGATCCGCGGCAAACGCCGGCTGCGCGTGATCCCGCGATAGACTGTGCAGCATGACGATGAAGCCTCGCCTCAATAACCCCATCGCGCGCCGCAAGGAAGCTGTGCGCAAGTACAGCCGGAACGCCGTCCTCTGGGCCGGCGGCGGAGTGGTCGGCGGTGTCGCCCTCGGCCTCATCGCGGGCTCATGGTCGCTGCTCATCCTCGGTTTTGTCGTCGCCGTCGTTGGCGGCGTGGCCAACTGGATGAAGGTGCAGAAGATCGTGAACCATAAAGACGAGTACTAAAGGCGCGGGCGAATGACCCAACCCGACGGAAGGCCCGACGGAAAGGCAGTGCGGATCGACGCCTGGCTGTGGGCCGTCCGCATCTTCAAGACCCGCACCCAGGCCGCGGAGGCCGTGCGCGCCGGGCACGTCAAACTGAACGAGCAATCGGTAAAACCCGCCGCGCAGGTCGTGCCCGGCGACGCGGTGCGCGTGTGGAAGGACCACCGCTACCGCGACCTGGAGGTCACGGCAACCGTGCGCAAGCGCGTCGGGGCGCCCGTGGCCAAACAGTGCTACCTCGACCACTCGCCGCCACCGCCCCCGATGGACATTTTCGCCACGATGCCCAAGCGCGAGCGGGGAGCGGGGCGCCCGACGAAGAAGGAGCGGCGCGAGACCGACCGCCTGCTGGGTCGGCGCCGTTAGTTCGCCGCCCGGAGCTGCGCCAGACGCTTGGTCAGCCGCGCCCGGCGCACCTTTGGCCGGTTGCCGGCGTCCCAGGTGCGCTCGATGTGGTCGGTGCCGTAGCGGTTGAGCAGGAGGTCGTCGACAAGCCTGACTTGCCCGGGCACGAATGAGTAGCGCAGGCCGTTGGTTACCGCCTCAAGGTCCGCCGGGTTGAGCAGCTCCGCGACCTGCGAGACCCGCTCGAGGCCGTGCGCGCGCAGCAGCTCGTTGAGGAACCGGTAGTCCGCCGCCCGCGAGAGTGGGTAGCGCGAACCGAGCAGCACCGTGAGGATGCCGGGCAGGGTCTCCGGCGCGATCTGCGCCTCCACGTCCGCCCCCTCCGCAGGTTTCACATCCGTGATCCCGGCGATCTGGTCAAACTGCTGATCGGCCAACTCGATGAGCCCGGCCGCGAGCGTGAACGCACGGTCCACCTGCGGGTCGACGTCCTCAACGGCCCGCTTGTAGCGCACGTCGTGCTCGAACTCGGCCCAAGCGTGCTGGAGCACCGTGCGGATCTGCACCTCGAAGGCCGTCCCCACATACTCCTCGAGCCCCTCGGACCTCTCCTGCACCCGCAGCACCAGGTGGTGCGAGCCGTAGCCGAATCCGCCGGCCACGCGCGTCTCCTCCGCCTTATCCACGCTGCGCAGGACCTCAAACTCCTCCGCAAGCAGCGTCTGCACAGCGGGGATCTCAGTGGAGTGCAGCACCGTAATGCGCGCCCCGATGATGTCCTTAATGTCCGTCCACGGTTCCGGGTAGACGGGTTCGCCGTCGCGCATCTTGCGCGCCTTTTCCTTCAGCGAGGGCCACGTCTTGATCCGCACGTCCACCCGGTCGAAGTTCACGGCGGCATCGCGCATCAGCTCGTGTAGCGCGTGGCGGAACGCCGTCGCCGGGTCCTCGTGCGCATTGAGCCAGTTGAAATAGGTAGAGCCGAGCCGGGCGATGGTCGCGTCGGGAACCCTCGCCTCAGCCTTCCGCGCCCCCTTGCCCGCCCGGGCGCGCTTCTCCTGCTCGTTGCTCATCAGGAGCTACAGCATACCCCGCTGCGTGCTTATCGACGCCCTCACAGTCCCATCTTCACGCCCCCGCCCGCACGAACAGCGCCACCGGCAGCGCGGAGAACACGTCGGCGACCTGCACAGTCCCGCGAAACTCCCGCCTGCTCAGGCGCTCGACCCACGTACCCTCCGGCAGGTCCACCGTCGTTTCGCCCCAGCCGCCGGTCCTGGCCAGCTTGAGCGGCTCCCGGGTGGCGAGCCCAATCACCTGCGCGTCCTCGCCCTGCATACCTCGCGCCATGCCGACGAGGTGGTGCTGCGCGGGACCCAGCGCGAACACGGCCCGGTACGAGCCCTCCGAAAATACCTCCGGCCGCTCGTGGCGCAGCCGCAGCGTCTCCGCCGTGACCGCCTGCTTCGCGTGGTTGCCGCGCTCCGCCAGCGCCTCGGGGGTCGGCGGAACCTCGCCGTACAGGAACCGAGCCACGTCGAATGACTCACCGCTGCGGGCGGCGTCGTACTGTGCGAGCGTTTGCGCCCGGGCCGTGTAGTCCACGAAGGCCCTGTTGTCCGGGTCCACGAGCGCAAGTTCTACGAACTCCTGCCCCTGGTACGTATCCGGAATGCCCGGCCCGACCAGCTGGAGCAGCTTGCGGCCCAGCGACACCTGGACCGCCCCAATGTGGAGCTGCCGGACGAACGCGCTCACCCGCGCGGCGGCCGGTCCGTACAGGACAGCGTCCACCCAGTCCAGTACCCGCTGTTCGTAGCGCGCATCCGGGTCCACCCACGTGGTGTGGAGCGCCGCCTCGCGCACCGCCTTCGTGGCGTAGCCGTGCAGGCGCTCCCGCAGTGCGTCCGTCACCGCTCCGTCCTCCGGCCAGACGCCGATGATGTTCTGCAGGAGGAAGTGACCGGTCGCGCTGTCCGGCGGCGGCACCAGCGCAACAACCTGCCGCACCAGCTCGGCAAAGTCGGTCGGCACCTCGGTGAGCTCGATGATCCGCGCACGGGTGTCCTCGCTGCGTTTTGTGTCGTGCGTGGACAGTGACGTCATCGCGTGCGGCCACAGGCCGGCGCGCTCGTCCTGCAGCAAGTGGAACTCCGCCGCCCCGACGCCGAAGCGCCCCGGCGCGCCGCCCACTTCCTGCAGCGCCACGAGCCTGCTCGCGCGGTAGAACAGCGTGTCCTCGACGCCTTTGGCCATGACGGCGCCGCAGACTTGGGCGAAGCGGTTCTTCGCCTCGCCGGACGCGAGGAAGGCAGCCGCGATGAGGTCGAGCGCGTTGCGGCGGGAGGGGAAGCGCTTGGACATGTCCGAGATGACGCTGGAGGTGATGCGCGAGAGCGACCGGTAGTCGGCGCGGTAGACGGGCATCGCTGCGACCAGCTCGATCACTGTCGACGCCAATTGCTCATCCGAGACTTCCGCGGTCACCGCGGAGAAGTTGTCGCGGCGGATGGCGCGAACGAGCCTGCGTACCTCGGCGCCCAGCTCGGAGGAGGCGACGTCGTGCTTGAGCTGCTGCTCGCTCGCCGCGATGGCCTCCTCGTCCCAGGTCGAGCCGGATTGCTGCAGGGCGAGCATGCTTAACGTGTCCTCGGCCGAGCGGTTGAGAAAGATGCCGTCGAGTTCCCGCAGCGCGTCGTACCCGGTGGTGCCGTCGACGTGCAGGCGCGGGTCGAGCGGCTCGTTGACGCCAAGGATCTTTTCCACCACGAGCCACCGGTCGTGCCCGATGAGGTCCCGCAGGCGGGAGAGGTACGCGAAGGGGTTGGTCAACCCGTCGGGGTGGTCGACACGTACGCCGTCGATAAGCTCTTCTGCGATCAACTGGCGAAGGAGCCGGTGCGTGTGCTCGAAGACGAGTGGATCTTCCTGGCGCACCCCTACGAGCCCATCGACGGAGAAGAAGCGGCGGTACGAGATTACGCCGTCGCGCCAGTACATCAGCTTGTACGGCTGGCGCTGGTAGACCTCGAGCGGGTCGTCGTCGAGACCGCCGTACGACCCCGGCGCGAGGGGAAAGTAGTTGTCGTAGTAGGCCAGGACATCCTCCCCGCCCGGGGCAGTGCCTGCGGGGAATTCATCCTCGGCCAGGTGAGTGAGGCGGAGCTGCTCCTCGTCGCCCTCCTTGCCAAGCACCGGGAGCCCGAGCTTACCGCCGGCGCCGTTGTCCTCGTGCCAATCAATATCAAAGTAGGTGGCAAACTCGGAGTCCGCGCCAAGCTTGAGCACGTCCCACCACCAGCGGTTGCGATGCGGGACCTCCACGCCCACGTGGTTTGGCACGATGTCCAGCACGATGCCGAGTCCGGCGTCGTGTGCTGCCCGGGCGAGCTCGCGCAGGCCCTCGATGCCACCCAGCTCCGGGTTAACCTCGGTCGGATCGATGACGTCGTAGCCGTGATTGGACTCCGGCATGGCGGTGAAGATGGGGGAGAGATAGAGGTGCGATACCCCTAGGTCGCGCAGGTAGGGGATCTGCGCCTGCGCCTCAGCAAACCCGAACGCCCGGCCCGCCGGGTCGGCCCCCGGGCCGCGCAGCTGGAGGCGGTACGTGGAAGTGATGGGTCGACGCATGGTCGTGCTGCTCCTTGAGCTGGAATAAACGGGGACACAGGGACACCCCATTCACCATAGCGAGGTGGCTAGTAAAAGCGGCGTACCTTGCGCGGACGGCATAGCAGGAGCGGGAAGCCGAGCGAGTACCGCATCAGGCGCTCCCAACCGACGACACCGGCGACGTCCCTCGGTGGTGCGTCGAAGACGAACAACTTGTTGTCATCAGCAACGTAGTACAGCAATTCGTGCTCCGGGCGCAGCACTTCCGTGAAGTGCGAGTGCAGTACGTCGAAGGTTGTCGGGTGCGTCACCCACCCCGCGGCCGTCCACCCAAGTGCTTGGACCTCAACGCCGCGCGGGAGCGAGCCCGGGGCACCACCGAGCGCGATGGACGGGTCCCGGACCCAAAACGCCTCCTCCGGGCCGCGCTCCTCGGCGAAGCGGAGCAGGCGCGCGGCAGCGTGCTTCCACGCTTGGTGCTCCGAAAAGCCCAACATGCCCACTTGCTGGTGCGTGAGCGCGGCCGTTGCCGGGGTGTCAAACACGCACGCCAGGCCGGGCGACAGGCCGACGTACGCAGTTGACGAGCTCAGCCCGGGCGTGAGCCACGCGTACGGGCCGGTGGAATAACGCTCGTCGCGCCGGGCGAGGCGGGGGATGAGCAAGGCGGGCAGCTCCGGGGCGCGGGGAGCCAGGGTGTCAGAAAAATGCGTCATGCACTATTAGACGCAAAAAGTGCCGCTCCGGTTCCATGCGTTGCCGAAGAAATTGAAATTTTTTTGACGGAGGGGGGAGTTGGCAGGTCAGAACGGTGGTTCGTCGTCAAGCTCGAGCACCGAAAGCAGGCGATCCGCCTGCCAGATCTGGATCTCCTGGCCCTTTTCCTGCAGTTCCTTGGCGCGCTTTTCCTTCGAGGTGACGCTGTTCCAGGCGCCGACCACCAGGATCGTCGTCTTCTTGGTCACGTTCTTGCCCACCTGGCCGCCGTGCTCGGCGATGCCGTTCCAGAGCGTGCCCTTGTCAAAGGGCTCGAATTCGCCGGTAAGCGTGACGTGCTGGCCGTACAGCGGCGAATCCGGGCTGGCGTCCAGGCTCGGCTCGGGGACCTTGTCGGGCGTGGCCACAGACTGCCAGGGAGCCGGGCCGCGCTGCCCGCCGCTCGAGACCCCCGCCCCCTTGCCCGAGCCGGATTGCCCACCGCGCTTCGGCCCGGCCTGGTTACTGCCGCGCGGCGCGGCGGCAGCCTCCACGACGGCCTGCACGCCGCCAGCGGCGAGCAGCTCCGCCTGTGCGGCGCTCCGCGTCCCGGAGCGGTCCCGCGTCACCGGCGAGACCTTCGCCTGCTCGATGGTGCCCAGCACAAAGCCGCTGCTGTGCACGAAGCTGGCCAGGGAGCCTGTGTGGTGCGCCCGGCGCGCCAGGCCGAGCATGATGCCGGCGCACGCGGCCGCGTCGGCGCACGCGTCGTGGTGGTTGTCCAGGCCCACACCGAAATACTCCGAAAGCGTGGGCAGACGGTGGTTGCGCACGTCAAGGCGCTCCGCGCGCGACTGCGCGAGCGTGCACGCGAACAGCATGGGCGGAACCGGGTGCCCCGTAGCCACGCACGCGCTGTGCAGCGCCGATGCGTCAAACTGCGCGTTGTGCGCGACCAACGGCAGCTCGCCGACGAAGTCAATCATCGCGTCGATGCGATCAGCCACGCCGGGCGCGTCAGCCACATCCTCGGCGGTAATGCCGTGGATGGCCACGTTGCCCGGCTCGAACTGGTTGCAGCTCTCCGGGGGCTGGCACAGCCACGACACGCGGTCGACCTCTTCGCCGTCCACAAACTTGACCAGCCCAATCTGGCAGATGGAGCCCCAGTTGGGGTTGGCGGTCTCCACGTCGAACCCCACAAAATCGAAGCCGGGGATCGCGCCAGAAGCCTCCGCACTATCGACGTCCGGGGCTTCGCCCCGGCGCGCCGCAGCCACCAGCGACGCGAGCGCTTCTACTTGCGACGCCTCGCCGGGCGCGAAGCGCACCACCTTGGTGTCCCCGGCCCCGAGCGTGATGGTGAGGCGGCCTTCTTGCCACCCGTCCCCGGGCTCGGTGGTCACCTCGGTGATGTCCGCGACGTCCACACTGTGCTCGTCGGACTCGCCCGTGAGGGCGGCGGCGAGGGGCGAGGGGCGCCACACCACCTTCGAGTTGGTCACCGTTACCAGGGCGCCGTGGGCGGAAATCACGTGAACTACTCTCCAATCACAGGCAAATGCGGGTTCGCACTAGTCTACCGGGGCGGTGGGACGTCGATAAGCACCTGCCCCTTAGTCCTCCGGCATCACCGGCGGCTCGATCTGCTTGAGCACCATGGTGGAGCGGGCAGGCACGGTCAGGGTGCCCTCAGCGTCGGCGGGATCGAAGCCGACGGGGTAGCCCAGGGGCTCGGTCGTGTCGATGAGCACCTCCCACTTCGCGCCGAACTTCTGCGGCGGGATGCGGAACTCGATGTCCTCGTAGTGGGCGTTGAACATGAGCACGAAGGAATCGTCCGTGATGCGGCGGCCGCGCGAATCGGGTTCGGAGATCGCGTCGCCGTTGAGGTAGACCATCAGCGCCTTGCCAAAGGCGAAGTCCCAGTCCTTCTGCTCCATTTGCTGCCCGTCCGGGACGAGCCAGGCGATCTCGCGGTCCAGCACGTCCTCACCCAACGCACCACCGGAGAGGAAGCGACGGCGGCGGAAGACGGGGTGGGCCTTGCGGATGGCAATGAGGCGTTTGGTGAAGTCGTGGAGCTCGTTCGCCTCGTCCAGGCGGTCCCAGTTCATCCAGGCGATCTCGTTGTCCTGGCAGTAGACGTTGTTGTTGCCGCCTTGGGTGCGCGCAAACTCGTCGCCGTGGGCGATCATGGGCGTGCCCTGGGACAACAGGAGCGTGGTGAGGAAGTTGCGGCGCTGCTGGGCGCGGAGCTGGCGCACCTCCGGATCGTCCGTCGGGCCCTCCACGCCACAGTTCCAGGAGCGGTTGTGGCTCTCGCCGTCGCGGTTGTCCTCGCCGTTCGCGTCGTTGTGCTTCTCGTTGTAGCTCACCAGGTCATTGAGCGTGAAGCCGTCGTGCGCGGTGATGAAGTTGATCGACGCGGTCGGGCGGCGATCGTTGTGTTGGTACAGGTCCGAGGAGCCGGTGAGGCGGGACGCGAACTCGCCCAGGGTGGAGCCCTCGCCGCGCCAGAAGTCACGCATGGTGTCGCGGTACTTGCCGTTCCACTCGCTCCACAGCGACGGGAAGTTGCCCACCTGGTAGCCGCCCTCGCCGACGTCCCACGGCTCCGCGATGAGCTTGACCTGGCTGACAACCGGGTCCTGCTGCACGAGGTCGAAGAAGGTGGCCAGGCGGTCCACATCGGAGAACTCGCGGGCAAGGGTGGAGGCGAGGTCGAAGCGGAAACCGTCGACGTGCATCTCAGTGACCCAGTAGCGGAGGCTGTCCATAATCAGCTGCAGCGAGTGCGGGTCGCGCACGTTAAAGGAGTTGCCCGTCCCCGTGTAGTCCATGTAGTGGTACTTGTCATCGTCCACCAGGCGGTAGTACGCCTCATTATCAATGCCGCGGAACGCAATCGTCGGGCCCATGTGGTTGCCCTCCGCGGTGTGGTTGTACACCACGTCCAGGATGATCTCCATGCCCGCCTCGTGGTAGGCGCGCACCAGGTGCTTGAACTCGGCCACGGCGTCGCCGGGGTTGGAGGTGGAGGCGTAGTCGTGCTCCGGGGCGAAGAAGCCGAAGGTGTTGTAGCCCCAGTAGTTGCGCAGCCCCATTTCCTTCAGGCGGTCGTCCTGGAAGAACTGGTGGATCGGCAGCAGCTCGACGGAGGTGACGCCGAGGTCCTTGAGGTATTCCACCATTGCGGGGTGTGCCATACCGGCGTAGGTGCCGCGCAGGTTTTCCGGGATGTCCGGGTGCGACTGCGTCATGCCCTTGACGTGGCACTCGTAAATCACCGTTTCCTCGTCGGGGATGCGCGGGCTGCGGTCGTCGCCCCAATCGAAGAACGGGTTGATCACGACCGAAAGCATGGTGTGACCCAAGGAGTCTTCCTCATTGCGGCCGGTGCCGGGTTCCTCAGCGTCCGGGTCGTAGGAAAACAGCGCGGAGTGGGTGTCAAAGGAGCCGTCGAATGCGCGCGCGTAGGGGTCGATGAGCAGCTTGCTCGGGTCGCAGCGCTTGCCGTCAGCCGGGTCCCACGGCCCGTGGACGCGGTAGCCATAGCGCTGGCCGGGGGCGATGCCGGGGAGGTAGCCGTGCCAGATGTGGTTGTCCATCTCTTCCAGGGGGACGCGCGTTTCGGCTCCGTCGTCGTCGATCAGGCACAGCTCGACGGCATCGGCGACACCGGAGAACAGCGCGAAGTTCGTGCCGGCTCCGTCGTAGGTGGAGCCAAGCGGGTATGCGGATCCTGGCCACACGATCGGTGCCTCGGAGGTGGTGGGTGCATCAGAAGGTGCAGAAGGTTCAGTCATGTCGCCCGATCCTAGCCAAATTTGCGCGCCCGGTCCCGGCTACGCGCCCGCCTCGCCCGCCGTGCCTCCCGCGCGTAGCCCCGCCATGAGGAGCGCGATGCCTTCCTCGTGCTCGCGCGTCGCTTCCTCAGCGCCCACCACCGGCCGCTCCCCGGTGGCTTCCGCCAGCTGCGCGCCTGATTGGTACATCGTCGCCGCGCCAAGCGTCATGGTGACCAGGCCCGCCGCCGCTGAGCGAAGGACACTTGCCGGAGCGCCCTCGTTCGCGACTTCCCGCACTGCCTCCTCAAAGACGGTGGAAAGCTCCCCGCGGATGCGCGCTCCCGGCTGGCTCATTGCCGCGAGCACGACCTCGGCGCCATCGCGGATGCCCAGGACGGCCTCCCGGAGGGCGCGCGCGAGCTGTTCCGGCGCGGTCGCCTCCCCCGCGGCGTCGGCTGCAACTGGTCGCACAATCTCCGCGGCAAGGCAGGAGATGAGCTCCTGTTTGTTCTCGATGTGCCAATACAATGCCCCCGGGGCAACGCCGAGTGAGGTGGCCACGCGGCGCATTGAGACGTCCGCCAGCCCGTATTCTGCCAAAATGCGCAGCGCGGATGCGGTAATGGTGTCCCGGGTCAACTGCATAATGCTCCATCGTAACTGTGGTGCAGTCAGGGCACGGGAGGTTCATTGCCCCGATTGCTCACAGGAAGCGCCCAGAATGTTGTCACCTCAACTCGACGATGGCCCCAGCTGGGTGTTGTTAGGATGGTCGAGACAACTTACAAGTATCTCGAGCGTGCGTTCGCGCGTCCAAGAGTGATACGAACCCGGGCGGTCCGACTTCCCGGGAGATGAAGAGAGGTAATTCGTGAGGTTTTCCACCAAGACGACGAAAGCTGCTGCAGCAGGTGTCACGGCAATCGCCCTGACCTTGACACTGTCTGCGTGTGGCTCAGGGGAGGAAACCAAAGGCGGCGGTCTGTCCACGGCAGCAGAGGCCGCCGGGGACAACGGGGCCGACAACACCGAGTCCGTCGACGGCGCCGCGAAGGAATCGGAAAAGAAGTCCGGGGACGACAAGGACCAGAAGGACGGCCAGGAGGCTCAGGACTCCAAGGGCGGGGGTGCCGCGAAGAAGACCTCGGACAAGGACGCCAAGGACTCCGGCGAGAAGGATTCCGGCTCCGACAACCAGGGCGAGAACGGCGATGTGCCCACCATTGCTAACCCGTTTGCGGACGGTGAGTACGAGCAGGTCACCCACGAGCCGATCGCTGGTGGCCAGGATGCGTCGCAGGGCGACATCGATGAGATGACCAAGGTCGTCGAGGCCGTCTCCAACCCGGAGTCGCTCGCTACCTGGACCCGCACGATCCTGGATAACTCCTGCAAGGCCGTGCGCGACCCTGCGATGGAGGAGCTTGAGCGCCAGGGCATGACCCTGGACTCCGTCGAGGAAGCGGCGCGAATGCAGGAAGATGCCGGCATGACCATGGACCTGCCGAAGTCCGAGATTTCCCTGGCTGACGTGCGCGTTGACGGCGACCGCGCCTCCGCGTCCGTGACGGCCAAGAATGATTCCGGCGAGGATACCCAGACCCAGCTCTTCGAGCGCGAGGATGGCCGCTGGAAGCTCTGCAACTAGTCAGCGTCTTCGTTGAGTACTGCATTCGAAGAATCCCAGCCCGCGTCGCGGCCCCGCATCCCGAGGTTCCCAGCCCGGATCGGGGCGGACGCGGGCCTTGTAGTGTGCGCGCTGCTGCTTGGTATTGGCGGCGGCCTCGTGTGGGGCTGGCTGCGCCCGGCGTACGTGGGCACGGCGGATGACGGGAGGCTCGCCATCGACCAGGTGGCCAGTCCGGAAAACGCGGAGTTCGCCGCGACCGGCTGGTTCAGCCTGATCACTCTGGCCATCGGCGTCGTCCTGGCCGTCGTCGCGTTGCGCCAGTTCGCTACTCGACGCACCCGTGGAGGCCTCGGCTCGCTATGTTGGCTCATCGCCTGCGCGGTCTCCGCGGTCCTGACGGTGGCCGTTACCGGCGACGTGCTCGCCGCGGCGCTGCACCCGCTGGACCACGCGAACCTGGCCGACGGCCAGCAGGTCGAGATGGTGCCTCCCGCCAAACTCGGCGCTGCATGGTTGGTCGGCCCGTTTGTCTCCTCCCTGATCTACTGGGCCTTCAATGCGATGTCCCTCGTGGTGGAGCGGGACGAGCCGCCAACTGACTGACGAACTTGCCGCGCGCAGCGGTACCGACCCCTACACTGGAAACGTCCTGGGGCACAGCCACGCAAAGGCCGCGCCCCGTACCTCAAAGCAACGCGAGCGATGTTGGGAGTTTCCATGCTGCACGTCACCGACCTCCGGGACACCACGCCGACGACATCCGAGCTCCGTCGCGCACTACCGCGCGGCGGGACGGACGTGAACGCGGTCCTGCCCACCGTGGCGCCGATGGTGGAGGCCGTGCGCACCGGCGGGGCTGCGAAAGCCCTGGAATACGGCGAACAGTTCGACCGGATCCGCCCCGCGTCGGTGCGCGTGCCCGCCGAGGTCATTGAGCGGGCCGTCGCCGACCTTGACCCCGCAGTTCGTGACGCGCTTGAGCTGGCCATCCAGCGCATCCGCCGCGTCCACGCGGAGCAGAAGCCAGCGGCGCACACGACGCGCCTGGCGGCGTCGGCGCACGTCACCGAAAAATTCGTTCCCATCAACCGCGTGGGCCTCTACGTCCCCGGGGGCAAGGCGGTCTACCCGTCGAGCGTGCTCATGAACGTCATTCCGGCGCAGGAAGCGGGTGCCACCTCCATGGTGGTGTGCACACCACCCCAGGAGGAGTTCGGCGGCTGGCCGCACCCGACCACGCTCGCCGCCTG
Organism: Corynebacterium gottingense; assembly: GCF_002285125.1. NCBI lineage: Bacteria > Bacillati > Actinomycetota > Actinomycetes > Mycobacteriales > Corynebacteriaceae > Corynebacterium > Corynebacterium gottingense. The sequence goes on along the minus strand of NZ_NSGN01000001.1, from coordinate 407,359 downwards.
CTCCTTGCTCGGCATCACCGAGGTCTGGGCGGTCGGTGGCGCACAGGCCGTGGCGCTCATGGCGTACGGCGACGACGCAGCCGAGCTCGAGCCGGTGGACATGGTCACCGGACCCGGCAACATCTTCGTCGCTGCCGCCAAACGCCTGGTCAACGGCGTGGTCGGCATCGACGCGGAGGCGGGCCCCAGCGAGATCGCGGTGATCGCGGACGAGCACGCCAACGCCGAGTACGTCGCGCTGGACCTTATTTCCCAGGCGGAACACGACGAGCAGGCGGCCAGCGTCCTCATCACTGACTCGGAAGCGTTCGCGCGCCGCGTCGACGAGCTGGTGGAGCAGCACTCCACGTCCACGCTCAATGCCGAGCGTGCCCGCAGCGCGCTGGGCGGGGCGCAATCCGGCATCGTGCTGGTGAGCGACATGGACGCCGCGGTCGCCGTGGCCGACGCCTACGCCCCGGAGCACCTCGAGGTCCACACCGCCAACGCGAGGGAGATTGCGGAGCGTGTAATCAATGCGGGCGCGATTTTCGTCGGCCCGTACTCGCCGGTGCCGCTTGGCGACTACGCTGCCGGCTCCAACCACGTCCTGCCCACGTCCGGCACCGCGCGCTTCTCCGCGGGCCTGTCCACCCACACCTTTCTCAAGCCGGTCAACCTCATCGAGTACGACCAGGCCGCGCTGGCGGAGATCGGCCAGGCGATCATCACCCTGGCCGCCGAGGAGCAGCTGCCCGCCCACGGCGAATCCATCCGCGCACGACTCGAAGGAGGCCGCTAACCATGCAGTTTCAGGACGGCACACTCGCCGCGTCCACCGAGCTCGCCGGGCTGCCGCTGCGGGAGGAACTGCGCGGCAAGTCCGCGTACGGCGCGCCGCAGCTCAAGGTCCCGGTCGCGCTGAATACCAATGAGAACCCGTACCCGCCATCGCAGGAGCTTATCGACGCCCTCGTGCAGGAAGTTGCCGCCGTCGCCGGCGCCCTCAACCGCTACCCGGACCGCGACGCGCTCGCGCTTCGCGACGACCTCGCCGCCTACATCAGCGGCCAAACCGGCGTCCGCGTCACCCGCGACAACGTCTGGGCGGCCAACGGCTCGAACGAAATCCTCCAGCAGCTGCTGCAGGCCTTCGCCGGCCCCGGCCGCAGCGCGATGGGGTTTATCCCCAGCTACTCCATGCACCCGATTCTGTCTGCGGGCACGCAAACGGAGTTCATCGCGGTCCCGCGCGGGGAGGACTTCAGGATTGATCTTCAGGCGGCGCTGGTGGGCGTCGATAAGCATGCGCCCGACGTCATCTTTATCACCACGCCGAACAACCCGACTGGCGACGTAACGACCCTGGACGACATCGAGCGGCTCATCCAAGCCGCGCCGGGCATCGTGATCGTGGACGAGGCGTACGCCGAATTCTCGCCGAGCGCTTCGGCGGTGACCCTGCTGGAGCGGTACCCGGAGAAGCTCGTGGTGTCGCGGACCATGTCCAAGGCCTTCGATTTTGCGGGAGGGCGGCTCGGCTACTTCGTGGCGGCGCCGGCGTTTATCCAGGCAGTGATGCTCGTGCGGCTGCCGTACCACCTCTCGGTGCTTGCGCAGGCGGCCGCGCGCGTGGCGCTTCGGTACGCGGGGCAGACCCTGGAAACCGTGGAGAAGCTCGCGCAGGAGCGCGACCGAGTCCAGGCGGGGCTGGAGGAGATGGGCTACGATGTCGTGCCGAGCGAGTCGAACTTCGTCTTCTTCGGGCCGTTTGCCAACGCGCCCGCCGTGTGGCAGGAGTTCCTCGATCGCGGCGTGCTGATTCGCGACGTCGGGGTGGCCGGCCACCTCCGCGCGACCATCGGCCTACCGCACGAAAACGACGCATTTCTCACCGCAGCGAAGGAGGTTTCCCATGGCTGAGTCTCCGGCGCCAGCCGCGCAGCGCATCGGCACCGCGACCCGCACGACCAGCGAGTCCGACATTACGGTGCAGATCAACCTTGACGGCACGGGCCAGGTCGAGGTTGACACCGGCCTGCCGTTTTTTGACCACATGCTCACCGCGTTTGGCACCCACGGTGCGTTCGACCTCTCCGTGCGTGCCCAGGGCGATACGCACATCGACGCCCACCACACCGTCGAGGACACCGCCATCACGCTGGGCTGGGCGCTTATCGACGCCATCGGCAACAAGCGCGGCATCCGCCGGTTCGGCTCGATGCTGCTGCCCATGGACGAGACCTTGGTGGAAGGTGTCGTCGACCTTTCCGGGCGGCCCTACTTTGTCATGCACGGCGAGCCCGAGCACATGGACTGGCAGGTCATCGGCGGGCACTACGCCACCGTGATCAACCGCCACTTCTTCGAGACGCTGGCGTACAACGCGCGCCTCACGCTCCACCTCAATGTGCGCTACGGGCGCGACCCGCACCACATCACGGAGGCGGAGTACAAGGCGGTGGCCCGCAGCCTGCGCCAGGCGGTGGAACGCGACCCCAGTATCTCGGGGGTACCGTCGACGAAGGGGGCGCTGTAGGTGTTTAACGTCGCTGCCGGAATGTGGGTTGTCGTCCTTTTCCTGCTTGCCGGGCTGCTCGCCGGGGGAGTGTGGTCGGCGTATCAACACGGCTCAAAGGCCGTCACAATTGTATTAGCTCTACTCGCTGCGCTGGCATTCGTGTTCGCGCTGTTCAACATGGCAAAGGTGGTGTGAGGTGTCCTTCTTTTCCCGTCGTCCTGTGACTACGGAAGAGATCAATTCCCTAACAAGTGTGTGGCAGGCACGCGGTCTTAAAGCGGTCTTCGTGGCCATGGCGTGCGCGTTCGGCGCGTGGGCCCTGCTCCTGCCCGTCGTTCCCACTGCCGTCCTTGACGCTGGCGGGGGCGAGACACTCGCCGGCACCACGACCGGTGTGTTCATGCTCTTTACCGTCACCACACAGGTATTTACTCCGCGGCTGCTACGAAAGTTTGGCTACACCACTGTGATGTCGGTTTCCGCGTTCCTCCTGGGCTTCCCCGCGGTGGGGTACCTCCTCGGGATGGGGGCGCCCGAGGTGCTCACCATTTCCGCGATTCGCGGCGTGGGATTCGGTGCGCTGACGGTGGCGGAGGCGGCGATCGTCGCGGAGCTGGTACCCATCAGCCTGCTGGGCCGCGCGACCGGCGTGGTGGGCATCATGATTGGCCTGGCACAGATGATCGCGCTGCCCACTGGCATGGCCCTGGTCCAGCGCATCGGGTACGACGCTGTCTACCTGATCGCGGGCGGCGTCGGCCTGCTCGCGCTCGTGGCCTGCCAGGGCATCCCGCCCATCCCGCCGCCGGAGAAAGAAACGTCAGAGACGGACCACATTTACGTGCCGATCTGGCGGTTGGTGCTCGTCCCTGCGCTCGCGCTCATGTTCGTCACCACCGCATACGGTGCGATTACGAACTTCCTGCCGGCGTCGATGCGCGAGCTCGACCCCGTCGCCGGCGCAACCCTGGGCGGGCTCATGCTGGGGTTCATGAACTTCGCCTCCATGCTCTCGCGCTACTACGCGGGCCGCGTCATGGACCGCGTGGGGTACCCGGGTACCGTGATGATTCGTTTCCAGATCACCGCCGCCCTCGGCGTCTTCCTCATCGCCGCGATCCTGGTGTTCCAGCTGTCTGTGTGGTGGATGGTGCTCGCGGCACTGCTGTACGGACTCGGCTTCGGTGCCGTGCAGAACGAGGCGCTGACCATGATGTTCTACCGGCTGCCCCGGTCCAAGACCTCAGAAGCCGCGGCGATTTGGAACGTGGCCTACGACGGCGGCACCGGGCTCGGCTCAACCTTCTACGGCATGCTGCTGACCACGATGGCGTTTTCGCCCATGTTCGGTATTTCCGCGGCGGTCATCATGATCGGCCTGGTGGTGACGTTGCTGGACCGCCAGCTGGGCCGCAACCGCGTGGTTGAGGTGAACAACCTCGCCGCCCGGCTCCAGTCGGTGCAGGCACCGCGCCGCCACCGCCGCCGCGACCGGTAAGATGAGCCACCATGAACGCCACCCCTGAGCGCCCGGACCACGCGACAACGCCGAGCAGTGCCCCCAGCGTCGCCCTGCTTGATTACGGAGCGGGCAATATCCGCTCCGCGCAGCGCGCCCTCGAGCATGTCGGCGCGCAGGTGACCGTCACACAAGACCCGCACGTGGCCGTGGAGGCTGACGGCCTGCTTGTTCCTGGGGTGGGCGCGTTCGACGCGTGCATGCGCGGCATCAACCGCGTCAACGGCGGTCGCGTCATTGGCCAGCGCCTCGCCGGGTCGCGCCCGGTGTTGGGGATCTGCGTCGGCCTGCAGGTGCTGTTTGACCGCGGCGTGGAGCACGGCGTGGACACCAAGGGGCTCGGCGAGTGGCCCGGGGTGGTTGAGAAGCTCGAGGCTTCGGTGCTGCCGCATATGGGCTGGAACACCGTCGAGATCGCGGACAACAGTGAGATGTTCGCCGGTCTGGACCCGCAGACGCGCTTTTACTTCGTGCACTCCTACGGGGTGCGCGACTTCGCGCTGTCCGCCGACGACTACATCGCGTACCCCAAGCTCACCTGGGCAACGCACGGCGACTGCCGGTTCGTCGCTGCGGTGGAGAACGGCCCGCTGTGGGCCACGCAGTTCCACCCGGAGAAGTCCGGAGACGCGGGTCTGGCGCTGCTGGAGAACTGGGTGAACACGCTGCGCTAAACGCGTGGCGGCGCTGCTACCATGTGTGCATGGATTTCACACTGCTGCCCGCCGTAGACGTTGTTGATGGCCAGGCCGTCCGCCTCGAGCAGGGCGAGGCCGGGACGGAGAAGAGCTACGGCGACCCGTTGGAGGCTGCCCTTCGCTGGCAGGAGCAGGGGGCGCAGTGGCTCCACTTCGTTGACCTGGACGCTGCCTTTGGGCGGGGGTCGAATCACGAGATGATGGCGGACATCGTCGGCAAGCTTGATGTGCAGGTGGAGCTGACCGGGGGGATTCGGGACGACGCTTCGCTTGAGCGCGCCCTGGCCACCGGTGCGCGTCGCGTGAACATCGGTACTGCAGCGCTGGAGAACCCGCAGTGGGCGGCCGATGTCATCGCCCGTTTTGGTGACAAGATCGCGGTGGATCTGGCGGTGCGCGAGGAAGCCGGCGAGTGGCGCACGAAGGGCAACGGCTGGACCTCGGACGGGGGCGATCTCTGGGAGGTCCTGGAGTACTTCGATGCGGCGGGGTGCGCGCGCGTTGTGCTTACCGACGTCAGCAAGGACGGCACCCTGACCGGTCCGAACATCGAACTGCTGCGGGAGGTCTCGGCGGCAAGCGACGCTGCGGTGACCGCCTCCGGTGGGATCGCCACACTCGACCACGTGCGGGAGCTGGCCAGCTACGCGGAGGAAGGCATCGACTCGGCCATCATTGGCAAGGCGCTCTACGAGCAGAAGTTCACGCTGACCGAAGCGCTCGACGCGGTGGCACACGCCACGCCCGCGGCCCAGGACTAATTGCGAGACGAAGGAGAAGGGGCACCGCACGTGAGCGAGTTGCACCAGCCCAATTCCAACACCGATGCGGCGGGGACAGGCGTCGACCTTCCCGGGTGCATGGACGCCGCGCGCGACGTGGTAGCGCAAGCTCGCGAGCTCTTCACCGCGCACCTCGGGGCGGTGCCGGCGTTGGATAAGGGGAAGGGGGACTTCGCCACCGAAGCGGACCTGGCCATCGAGGCGCTCCTGCGGCGCCGCCTCGAGTCGGAAACCGGCGTGCCCGTCTTTGGGGAGGAGCAGGGCGGGGAGCTCAACGAGCACGCGTGCTGGGTCGTGGACCCCATCGACGGCACGTCGAACTACTCGTCCGGCAACCCCAACTGCGCGATTCTGGTCTCGCTGGTGGTGCGCGGCGAGCCGGTCCTCGCGCTGACGGACATCCCGCTGATGGACATGCAGCTGAGCGCCGTCGCGGGCGGCCCGGTCATGCTCAACGGGGATGCGTTGCCACCGGTGAACAGCCGGACGGCCTCCGCGTGGCAGGTCGGCGTGGGCTCCGTCGGCTCGGACGACCGGCAGCGGTTCCCCGCCCGGATGCGCCTGGGACTTGTCGGGGCGCTCGCGGAGACGGAGCTGCGCCCCCGCATTTCCGGCTCCGTGGGGGTGGACCTGGCGTTCGTGGCGCAGGGCATCTACCAGGCGGCCGTGAGCTTCTCGCCGCACATCTGGGACAACGCGGCGGGCGTGTGCCTAGCGCGCTGCGCCGGGGCGCGCGTGACCGACGCCGTAGGCAAGCCCTGGCACATGCACTCCGTCGGCGCCCTGCTCGGCACCCCAGAGGCGCACGCTCGGACCCTGAGTACGATGAAGTCCATTGTATAGATAGCCCTGTAGCCCTGTAGCCCTGCCCGAAAGGACGTGCCCGCCCATGCCCGTTGCAATTCGTGTGATCCCGTGCCTCGACGTGGACGAGGGTCGGGTGGTCAAGGGGGTCAACTTTGCCAACCTCCGCGACGCCGGCGATCCGGTCGAACTGGCCAAGAAGTACGGGGAGGCAGGCGCCGACGAGCTGACGTTCCTCGACGTCTCCGCGTCGAAGGAGGGCCGCGGCACCATGTTGGATGTCGTGCGCCGCACCGCGGAGCAGGTGTTCATTCCCCTCACCGTCGGCGGGGGAGTGCGCTCTGCTGACGACGTCCGCGAGCTCCTCCGCGCGGGAGCGGACAAGGTGAGCGTGAATACCGCAGCCATCGCGAACCCGTCGCTGCTGCGTGAACTCAGCGAGGAGTTCGGCGCCCAGTGCATCGTGCTGTCCGTCGATGCGCGGCGCGTCCCCGAAGGCGGCGCGGAACAGCCGTCCGGGTTCGAGGTCACCACCCACGGCGGCACGCGCTCAGCAGGTATCGACGCCGTGGAGTGGGCCCGCACCGGCCAGGACCTGGGCGTGGGTGAAATCCTCTTGAACTCCATGGACGGTGACGGCACGAAGGAGGGGTTCGACCTGGACCTGCTGCGCGCGGTGCGAGAGTCCGTGACGATCCCGGTGATCGCCTCCGGCGGCGCCGGTAAAGCGGAGCACTTCCCGCCCGCGGTCGATGCAGGTGCCGACGCGGTGCTTGCCGCATCGATCTTCCACTTTGGCGAGGTCTCCATCGCCGCGGTGAAGGACGCGCTGCGGGATGCCGGCAAGGAGGTCCGGTAAGTGGACACCCAGCACAGCGATAATCCCGCCGACTATGCGCTCGATCCGGAGATCGCGCAGCGCTTGAAGCGCAACGATGCGGGGCTCGTTCCGGCAGTGGTGCAGGCGGCGGACACCCGCGAGGTGCTTATGATGGCGTGGATGGATGACCACGCGCTGGCCTACACGCTGGCCACGCGGCGCGGGACCTACTACTCGCGCTCCCGCCAAGACTACTGGATTAAGGGACTGACCAGCGGGAACGTGCAGCGCGTGACGGGGGTGCGTCTGGACTGCGACGGCGACACCCTCCTTGTCACGGTGGAACAGACCGGTGGGGCCTGCCACACGGGCGATCGCACTTGCTTTGACGCGGACCAGCTACTCTGACGCGCACGACTACTAAGGAGCACAACATGAGCCAACCGTCGAAGGGCTGGTCCCGCGCGGGCGCGATCGCGCTCGGCGTGGGCGGCGCCGCGCTGTGGGCCTTCGCACGCATGGAATGGATCCAGGTGGACTACCAGGACGACCTCTCCGGCGGAGGCAGCGTGGCCATCCGCGGGGCGGAGTGGTCCACGGAGACGACGGCGGTCGCGTTGCTGCTCATCGTCGGCATGATCGCAGGCGTTGCCCTGCGGCGCTGGGGTCGGCGCGCGGTGGGCATCGTTGGCGCGCTCGCGGGCGTCGGCGGCGCGATTTCGCCGGCGACGACGCTGCTCGGCACGATCGACCCCGAGCGGGTGCACACGCTGCTCAGCGTGGGGTCCGACACCGCGCAGACCGCGCAACAATCCCAGTCATCAGGAGCTGTGATTGCGGAATGGGCCGACATTACTGCCACGACGGTGGCACCGCTCGGGCCGATCGGCGCGCTGCTCGGTTGCCTCGTTGCGGTGGTCGGCGGCGTGCTGCTGGCGGCCAAGCCGGGACAGGACTCTGCGAAGCTGAACAAGTACGAGCAGGAGACGGTGCGCCGCGAGAAGATCCATGAGGACCTCGAAGCACGTCCGGACTCGGGTCGCGTCCTGTGGGACGCGCTGGACGCAGACATCGATCCGACTGAGCAGTTGGGCCAGCCGGAGCACCCGGAGCACCCGGAGCGCCCGGAGCACTCCGTGCGCCGACGGGACCAGTAACCAGGGGAGATTTCGTGCGCAGCGGCCAACCCGTCTATTCTATGGACAACAGTCAAGACTCCTGGAGGTAGTCATGTTGGCACCGCACACGGCTGACGCGCCCGACAAGGTCAACACCGTTGTCGCCAGCGTCCTGCGCGACGTTGCCAAGCGCGAATCTGTCGTTTCCTTCCAGGACATTAAGGCCCGCTCCCGCGCAATGGCGCCAACTCGGGACGCCAAAGCCGCGCTGCTGCGCCACGGGTGCGGGGTGGTTGCGGAGATTAAGCGCAACTCTCCGGTGTTCGGACCGACCGCCGCCACCTACCAGTCCATCGAGGAGGTGGCGCACGCCATCGAGCAGGGCGGGGCGCACCTCATCGCGTGCCAGACGGAGCGCCTGCGTTTCGACGGTTCCCTGGCGGACATGGCGGCCGCCAGGGAAGCGGTGGAGCTGCCCATGGTGTGCAGGGACGTGATCGTTGACCCCTACCAGATCCACGAGGCGCGCTGCTACGGCGCGGACGTGCTTCCCCTCCAGGTGGAGATCCTGGAGCAGGCGAGGCTCACCGCGCTGCTGGATCGCGCGGAGTCGCTCGGCATGGTGGTCATGGCGGAGGTGCGCACCCCAGAGGAGGCGGACCGCGCGCTTCAGGCCGGGGCGAGCGTCATCGCGGTGAACTCGTGGTCGTTTGAGACGAACTCGCTCAACCGCGACGCGTTTGCGGAAATCGCGCCGGGTCTGCCCAGCGAGGTGATCAAGATCAGCCTTGGCGGCGTCGCGACCGCGAAGGACTTGATGGCGGCTGCCGCGTGCGGGGCGGACGCGGTGCTGGCCGCCGAGGCGATCATGAACGGGGGAGACATCTTGGCGGCAACCAGGAAGCTTGCGGCAGCTGGGCAGCACCCGGCCTGCCCGTCGCGGAGGTAGCGTCGATAAGCACGAGGCCCTGTTCGAGATTCGGGGCACTCTCAGGCACACTGTGTGTCGTGGAAACCTTTTATTTGGCAAATATTCCGTCGCCGCCGCAAGGTGTGTGGCACCTCGGGCCGGTGCCGATCCGCGCCTACGCCCTGTGCATCATCACCGGCATCTTCGCGGCGATGTGGCTCGGCGTGCGGCGCTACAAGGCGCGCGGCGGCGACCCGGATGTGGTATGGGACGCGGCCATCGTGGCGATCCCGGCGGGTATCGTCGGCGGCCGTCTCTACCACGTCATCACGGACCATGAGAAATACTTCGGCCCCGGCAAGGACCCTCTGCAGGCGCTCAACATTACCGCCGGTGGCCTGGGCATTTGGGGTGCGGTCGCGCTTGGCACGCTCGCGGTGTGGGCCCTCATGCGGTACCGCAAGGTGCCGTTTGCACCGCTTGCCGACGCCCTCGCGCCCGGTGTTGTGCTCGCACAGGGCATCGGACGACTGGGGAACTGGTTCAACCAGGAGCTCTACGGCGCGGAAACGGATGTGCCGTGGGCGCTGGACATCTACTACCGGGTCGACGAGTCCGGGAAGTTCGCGCCACTGACCGGGCATTCGACCGGCGAGGTCTTGACCAGTGTGCACCCGACGTTCCTCTACGAGCTGGTCTGGAACCTGCTCGTCTGCGCGCTGCTGCTGTGGGCGGACCGCCGGTTCCGCCTCGGGCACGGCCGCGTGTTCTGGCTCTACGTGGCGGGGTACACGTTCGGTCGCTTCTTTGTGGAGCTCATGCGTAGCGACGAGGCGACCATGATTTTCGGGCAGAGAGTCAACACCTGGGTTTCTGCAATTGTGTTTTTGATCGCGGTTATCTTGTTCCTGCGCTTGCCCAAGGGACGTGAAAACGCAGCTCAGGTGCAGTCGACTAGGGGGTCTGGCTCGGTCGGCGGGGAAGCGCAGGAAGATACGGCAGAATGTCCGATTGTGCCCGAACGGTCATCGGAAGACGAAAAGGAGTACCGTTGGAAACCGGAAGCAGGGCCCGGCAATCGCCCCGGTCATGAAGGCTGAGGCGGGGTCGTCGCCCTGAAGAGTTCGTCAACATCCAGATAGGTTGGAGATCGTGGATAGAAGAACAAAGATCGTTTGTACGCTGGGTCCGGCTGTGGCTTCCAAGGAGGGCATCCTCGGGCTGGTCAAGGACGGCATGGACGTCGCCCGCCTGAACTTCTCGCACGGTGATTACCCTGATCACCAGAAGAACTACGACTGGGTCCGCGAGGCGACCGACGAGACCGGTCACGCCGTCGGCATCCTGGCCGACCTGCAGGGCCCGAAGATCCGCCTGGGCCGCTTCAAGGACGAAAAGACCTACTGGGAGACCGGCGAGACCGTCCGCATCACGATCGATGATGTGCAGGGTACGCACGACCGCGTCTCTACCACCTACAAGGGCCTGGCCAACGACGCGCAGCCGGGCGATCGCCTGCTTGTCGACGATGGCAAGGTCGGCCTGGTGTGCGTCGAGGTCGACGGCAACGACGTCGTGTGCCGCGTGACCGAGGGCGGCCCGGTGTCCAACAACAAGGGTGTGTCGCTGCCCGGCATGAACATCTCCGTGCCGGCCCTGAGCGAGAAGGACAAGGCCGACCTGCGGTTCGCCCTGAACATGGGCGTGGACATGATCGCCCTGTCCTTCGTCCGCTCCCCGGCGGACGTCGACCTGGTCCACGAGATCATGGACGAGGTCGGCCGCCGCGTCCCGGTGATTGCGAAGCTGGAGAAGCCGGAAGCGGTTGACGCCATCGAGTCGATCATCCTCGCATTCGACGCCGTCATGGTTGCCCGTGGCGACCTCGGCGTGGAGATCCCGCTCGAGGAGGTCCCGGCCGTGCAGAAGCGCGTGGTCCAGATCGCCCGCGAGAACGCGAAGCCGGTCATCGTAGCAACCCAGATGCTGGACTCCATGATTGAGAACTCCCGCCCGACCCGTGCAGAGGCTTCCGACGTTGCAAACGCCGTGCTGGACGGCGCGGATGCGGTCATGCTCTCCGGCGAGACCTCCGTCGGCGTCGACCCGCACAACGTGGTCCGCACCATGAGCCGCATCGTCCGCTCCGCAGAAGGCACCGGCGAGGTGCCGAAGCTCCAGCACGTCCCGCGCACCAAGCGCGGCGTGGTGGCGTACTCGGCCAAGGACATTGCTCAGAACCTGCACGCCCGCGCGATTGTCACCTTCACCACCTCCGGCGACACCGCCCGCCGCGTGGCCCGCCTGCGCCCGGACCTGCCCATTCTGGTGTTCACGCCGCACCCGCAGGTGCGCTCGCAGCTCGCCGTGTCCTGGGGCGCGGAGACCTTCCTCTGCCGCGACGTCCACTCCACGGACGAGATGATCGAGGTCGTCGACGAGATCCTGCTGGGCATGGACCGCTACGACGAAGGCGACACCATGGTGGTTGTCGCTGGTACCCCGCCGGGAATCTCCGGCAACACCAACACCATCCACGTCCACCAGCTGGGCGAGGATACCCGCAGCCCGCGCTAAGACTTCCGCGCGAACTGCTGCCGCATCGCCCCCGGCTGACGCACTGAAACATGTGCTCAGCCGGGGGCGATGTCGCGTTTCCAGGGACGGACGTATGGTGGCAGCATGTCTAGTATCTCTGTCCGCGACGCCCACCTGCACAACCTCAACAATGTCGACGTCGACATGCCTCGGGGAAAGCTCGTGGCGGTCACGGGCGTGTCCGGGTCGGGCAAGTCCTCGCTCGCATTCGGCACCATCCACGGCGAGGGCCAGCGCCGCTACCTCGAGTCAGTCGCACCCTTCGCGCGCCGCCTCATCGGCTCCGCCGTGGACCCCCAAGTGAGCCAGGTCGAGGGCCTGCCGCCCACCGTCGCACTGCAGCAGTCCACCACCTCCGGCGGCACGCGCTCGACCGTGGGCACGATCTCCGCGCTGTCCAACAGCATCCGCCTCCTATACTCCCGCGCGGGCGACAACCCGCACGGCCTGTACTCCGACTCTTTCTCCCCGAATACGCCGGAAGGCATGTGCCCCACCTGTCACGGCACGGGCGTGGTCCACGAGCCGACGGAGGCAACGATGGTCCCCGACCCGTCGCTGTCCATTGAGGACGGCGCGATCAAGGCGTGGCCCGGCGCGTGGGCAGGCAAGAACTTCCACGACATCCTCCAGGCACTCGGCTACGACCTGGACTCACCGTGGGAGGACCTGCCACAGGAGGACCGCGAGTGGATCCTGTTTACGGACGAGCGCCCGGTGGTCACCGTCAAACCCCTGCGCGGCAAGGACCAGATCCAGCGCAACTACGAGGGCACCTGGCGCTCGGTGGCGAGCTACCTGCGCAAGACGCTCGCGGAGACGCAGTCCGACTCGCTGCGCAAGCGCACCCTGTCCTTCATGGAGTCGCGGACTTGCGAAACCTGCGACGGCCGCCGACTGAACCAGCGCGCCCTCGAGGTCACCTACGCAGGGTTGCCTATCGACGAGCTCGGCGCCCTCCCGCTCGACCGCGCCCACGAGCTGTTGGCGCAGCAGCATCCGGAGGACCCCAGCTCCGCAGAGGCGCTCCTGCTCAAGCAGATTCTGCCCTCGCTGACCTCCGCCCTGGAGCTCGGGCTGGGGCACCTCAGCTTGGACCGACCGGCGCAGACGCTTTCCGGCGGCGAGCTGCAGCGTATCCGCCTGGCGGCGCAACTGCGCTCCGGCCTGTTCGGCGTGGCGTACGTGCTCGACGAGCCGTCCGCCGGCCTCCACCCGGCCGAGCGGGGAGCGGTGTTGGACATCTGCCGTCGCTTCATCGACGCTGGCAACTCCGTCCTCCTGGTCGAGCACGACATGGACCTGGTTGCGCAGGCCGATTGGCTTGTAGACGTCGGCCCGCTCGCCGGACAGCGCGGCGGCGACGTGGTCTACTCTGGCCCGGTTGCGGACTACGACGCTGACACCCCCACCGCGCGCGCCCTGCGCAATAGGACACTTGAGCTGAAGGTGGAGCCGACCGAGCCTGCCGGCGACCTCGTGCTCTCCGGTGTTCGCGCCCGCAGCATCGACGCGTTGGACTTCACCTTGCACCTTGGCCAGTTCACCGCGGTGGCTGGCGTCTCCGGATCCGGCAAATCCACGCTGATCAGCACCGTGCTCGCGGGGCTGCTGCGCCGCAACGCGACGATGGTGACCGACGAGGACAGCCCTGCCGAGGAGCGTGGTTGGTCCGTCGGCAATGCGGAAGGCCTCGAGCGCGTGAGCCGCGTCGTGCAGATTACGCAGAAGCCGATCGGACGCACGCCGCGCTCCACGCTGGCCACCTACACCGGCCTCTTTGACAACGTGCGCAAGCTCTACGCCTCCACCGACGAGGCGAAGCGCCGCAAGTGGACCGTCTCCCGCTTCTCCTACAACGTGAAGCAAGGCCAGTGCCCAACCTGCGGCGGCGCGGGCAAGATCGAGGTGGAGCTCGTGTTCCTGCCGGGTTCGTACACCACCTGCCCGGACTGCGGCGGTGCCCGCTACAACGACGAGACGCTCGAGGTCCAGTGGGAGGGCCGCACGATCGCAGAGGTGCTGGAGCTGACTGTCGACGACGCCGCCACGGTCTTCGCCGACGAGCCGAAGATCCTGCGCGCGGTGGAAACGCTCCAGGCCGTCGGCCTTGGCTACCTGCGGCTGGGGCAGGGCGCGCCGGAGCTCTCCGGCGGCGAGGCCCAGCGCATTAAGCTCGCCACCGAGCTGCAGCGCTCCCGCAATTCGCGCCGCGGCCACACGGTTTACATCCTGGACGAGCCGACTACCGGCCTGCACCCGGCCGACATCGCACTGCTCAACGCGGAGCTGCACAAGCTGGTTGACGCCGGGCAGACCGTCGTGGTGGTCGAGCACGATCTGGCGATGATGGCCCAGGCGGACCGCATCGTGGAGATGGGGCCGGGCGCAGGTGCCGAGGGCGGCCAAATCGTCGCGGATGCAACGCCCGCTCAGCTCGCAGGCCTGGATACGCCTACCGGTGAAGCACTGCGGTCGCGGGCGTAAAGCCGGACCACCACCACTCCCGCCATTGCTCAGTCGCCGCGTGCGCGGGCGGGATGATCGTGCCCTGCGCTGTCCGGATCTCGCTCACCGGGCTAATCCCGTGGAGTGAATTGAGGTACCACAGCGGGCGGTCGCGGCACGACTCCACGGTGAGCGCCTCCCTCCGCACGGGAACGCCCAACCAGCGGGCGCGCTCCGTCACCTGCCGCAGCGTGATGCTGGGGAGGTAGACACCCTCTGGGGTGACAAGCGTTTCACCGTCCCACGCGACGAGTGCGCCGTTTGACGCTTCAACCATCGCGCCGGAGCTGTCGGTGATAGCGATGTCATCGGTTTGTGTATCCATGTACTCGCGCCGGTGCAAGCGAAGCGGGATGAAGTCGGGGCCCTTCACTAGCGGGTGCTTCCGCGGGTCCGGCGCGGCTGCGTAGGTGAGACTCGTGGTGTCGCGGGGCAGCGGCGCGAACCGGAGCTGCAAAATGAGTTCACCCTTGTACAAGGCGATGCGGGGGAACAGCTCGCCCTCGGAGGCCATGGCGACCATCTCCTCCACGAACCCTTCCGGGAGCGGTCCCGCGGTCTCCTCGAATCGGTCGAGGTGGAGGTCAAGGCGGTTCGTACGGCCACGAGAATGGCGCCACGAATCAGCGACGGTGTACCTGTCCACGTAGGAGCCGGGTTGCCAGCGGCGAGGGCGGAAACCGTCCTCCCAGACGTATTCCGTTAACGGGAACTCCGCGAACTTTTCGGACACTGCAACGCCTCCACTACTGCATCGGCCTTCAACTGCTTTTCATCCCACTCTGCCACGGGATCAGAATCCCAGACGATTGCCCCTCCGGCGCCCACAGTGAGCTGCTCGCCACGTTTGACCGCGGTGCGGATCACAATGTTCAGGTCCGCCGTCCCGTCGAACGCAAAGTACCCGATCGTGCCGGAATAGATGCCGCGCTCGCCGGCCTCCAGGCTGTCGATGATCTCTAGGGTGCGCTCCTTCGGCGCGCCCGTCATCGAGCCCCCGGGGAACGTGGCCCGCAATAGCTCCGCCGCGGTGACGCCGGGGCGCAGCCACCCCGTCACCGTAGAGACCAACTGGTGGACCGTCGCGTACGTCTCCACGGCCATCAGGCTGGGTACCTCGACCGACCCGGGCTCGCACACCCGGGACAGGTCGTTGCGCAGCAGGTCCACGATCATGAGGTTTTCCGCCCGTGTCTTCGCGTCCTGCCGCAGGAACGCCGGGTCTTCCTCGCGTGCGATCGTGCCTTTGATCGGCTTGGAGGACACGATGCCCCCGCGGAGGCGGAGGAACCGCTCGGGCGAGGAACAGAGGATCTCCTCCGTGCCCGTGTCCAGATACGCAGCGTACGGCGCGGGGTTGGCGCGGCGCAGCCGGCAGTACGCGTCGAGACCGCTCCCGGTGATTGTGGTTTCCCACGTGTCGGTGAGGCAGACCTCGTAAGAGTCGCCGCGTGCGAGCGCCTCCTTGATGTCCCCGATGCGCCCGAGGTACGTGTCTTTGTCCATCCGCCACGCACCGGTCCCAAGATCGATTGGCCACGCCTCGTGCGGGCGCGGGGTAGCGGTCGCTTGGGCGGTGCGGACGGCGTGGATAAGCTGCTGCATCAAGCGTTCGGTCTCGGGTGTCTCGTGCTCGTCGACGAGCACGCAGCACTCCACCACGGCGCCATCGTGGTGGTAGACCACAAACGCGTGCGGGCGCAGCCACCAGCCCGCGCCGGGTGTGCGCGCGTAGGCGCAGTAGCCCACGAGCCCGCCAGGGATGGGCCCGACTGCCCCGCGTTGCAGCTGGGCAGAAAGCTTATCGACGCTCCCCGCACCGTCAAACACCGCAGCGAGACTCCCGGCCGAAGTGCCCATGATGGTGGTGCCGTCGCCGGTAGCGGAGTCGAGCCAAAACGCCTCCGTCGCGGGCAGGGTGGAGCGCAGCGCGCGGAAGAGCGCCTCGGTGTCGAGCGCGCCCTCGAGCCGTGTGCGCGCCACGCGCCACGGACCGGGCAGGCCGAGGAAGTTACGCATGAGCGCCTCGCCGTGCTCGGTGAGGATCGACTCGGGGTGGAATTGCACACCCCAGTGATTCAGGCCCGCGACCTTGAGCGCTTGGACCGTGCCGTCCTCAGCGCGGGCGTGGACTTCCAAACGCGGGTTGCTGGCTGCGGGATCAACGACGCACAGCGAGTGGTAGCGCACCACGTGCATGCCCTGCGGGAGGCCCGCGAAGATGCCCTTGCCGGAATGGGTGAGGGTGGACAGCATGCCGTGCTGAGGTGCGGCGCGGTGGATCGGCGCACCGGCGAGGAGCCCGAGTCCCTGGTGTCCGAGGCACACCCCGAGCAGCGGAAGTTTGGCCTCCGCTGCGGCCTCGATGGCGCGCCGGGAGGCCCCGAAATCCTCGTCGCTCTCCGGGGTGCCGGGGCCGGGGGAGATGATGATATGGGAGAACTCCCCGGCGCGGATGCGCGCGGGGAGTTCCGGTGCCTCTGGGGCGTCGCAGCGGACCACCAGGGGTTCGCTGCCGGTCACCTTCGCCACGAGGTGGGCGAGGTTATAGGTGTAGGAATCGCGGTTGTCCAGCAGCAAGATCATGGTGCGGATGATCTTACCGCTGGGGTGTGCGCCTCCTAGTTTGCGGTGGACGCGTTGTGCTCCGCGTTGACCGGGCGCGGCTCGATCTTCCAGACATCCTCCGCGTAGTCGCGGATGGTGCGGTCGGAGGAGAAGCGGCCGGACGCGCAGATGTTGATCCAGCACATCTTCGCCCAGTGATCCGGGTTTGCGTAGTACTCGGCGGCCATGCGGTCGCGGGTGTCGCGGTAGTCCGCGAAGTCGCCGAGCGTGTAGTAGACGTCCGGGTCGTCGAAGCCGAAGCCGTCGAGCAGGGAGGTGCGAATGTCGTGGAAGGCTCCGCTGCCGTTGTCGTCCAGGGTGCCGTCGACAAGCGCATCGAGCACGCGCATCAACTCCGGAGTGTCGGCAGCGACCTGCTTCGGGTCGTAGTTGCGCTTCAGCTCGGGAAGCTGCTCCTCGCGGGCGCCGAAGATGTAGGCGTTCTCCTCGCCCACTGCCTCGGCAATCTCCACGTTGGCGCCGTCCATGGTGCCCAGGGTCAGCGCGCCATTCATCATGAACTTCATGTTCGAGGTGCCCGAGGCCTCCTTGCCGGCCGTGGAAATCTGCTCGGACACGTCGGTCGCCGGGATGATGTGCTCGGCGGGGGAGACGTTGTAGTTCTCCACGAACACGACCGTGATGTACTTCGAGGCCTCCGGGTCATTGTTCACCAGCTCGGCAATGGTGTTGATGAGCTTGATGATGCCCTTGGCCATGGTGTAGCCCGGAGCTGCCTTGGCGCCGAAGATGAAGGTGCGCTTCGGGATGTCACGCTCGCCGTCCTGCGTGATGCGGAAGTACAGGTCCAGGATGTACAGCGCGTTCATCAGCTGGCGCTTGTACTCGTGGAGGCGCTTGATCTGGGTATCAAAGACGGAGTCCGGGTCGATCTCGGCGCCCTGGCGCTCCGCGATCCACTCGGCGAAGTCGCGCTTGTTGTCGGCCTTGATCTCGCGCAGCTCCTTGAGCACGGCCGGGTCGTCGGCGTAGCGGCGCAGTTCCTGCAGCTTGGACAGGTCGGTCACCCAGGCGTCGCTGCCCGCAAGGCGGTCCAGCAGCGCGGACAGGCGCGGGTTGCACATGCGCAGCCAGCGGCGCGGGGTCACACCGTTGGTCTTGTTGTTGAACTGTTCCGGGTTCATGCCGTACCAGTAGGCGAGCGTGTCACGCTTGAGAATTTCGGTGTGCAGCGCGGCCACGCCGTTGACGGAGTACGACGCGTAGCAGGCGATCCACGCCATGTGGATGGAGCCGTCGTGCACGGGGGAGTAGTGGTGCGCTTCCTCCGGGCCGATGCCGCGCTGTTCCATGTCGATGCGGTAACGACGGTCAATTTCCTGCACGATTTCCCAGATGCGCCAGAACAGCTGCTTGAAGATGGACTCTTCCCAGGTCTCCAGCGCTTCCTGCAGCACGGTGTGGTTGGTGTAGGCGAAGGTGTTGGAGGTGACCTCCCACGCGTCCTCCCAGCCCATGCCGTGCTCGTCCATAAGCAAGCGCATCAGCTCGGGGATGCCCAGGACCGGGTGGGTGTCATTGAGCTGGATGGAGTTGTACTTGTGGAAGTCGCTGAGGTCCTCGCCGTGGTGCTCGACGTAGTTGTCTACCAGCTCCTGCAGGGACGCGGAGACGAAGAAGTACTGCTGACGCACGCGCAGCACCTTGCCCGCGTAGCTGGAGTCGTTGGGGTAGAGCACGCGGGTGATGTCGTGGACCGCTTCGCGCTCCATGATCGCGTCGGTGAAGCGCTGGTGGTTGAAGGCGTCGTAGTCAAACTCATGCATCGGCGACGCGTCCCACAGACGCAGGGTGCCCACGTTGTCGGTGCCGTATCCGGTGATCGGCATGTCGAACGGGATGGCGCGCACGTGCATGTCATCGAACTTGATGATGCGCTGTTCCGAGCCGCGTCGAACGATGAACGGGTAGAAGGACTCCTTCCAGGCGTCCGGGTGCTCCTTCTGGAACCCGTCGACGAACTCCTGGCGGAACAGACCGTAACGGTAGAGCAGGCCGTAGCCGGTCAGCGGGTAGTCCTGGGTGACTGCAGAGTCGAGGAAGCAGGCGGCGAGGCGGCCAAGGCCGCCGTTGCCCAGCGCCGCGTCGTGCTCGGCCTCGAGCACGTCCGACAGCTCGTGGCCGTTCTCACGCGCAACGCGCTGTGCCTCGTCGACCAGACCCAGGTTGGTCAGGTTGTTGAGCAGTGCGCGGCCCTGCAGGAACTCGGCGGAAAAGTACGCGGCCTGGCGGCCCGCGGCGTACTTGGAGCGGGTGGCATCCCAGTTGTCCGCCAGCTGCTCCATCACGGCGGAGGACAAGCCGGTCCAGAATTTCTTATTCGTGGCGTTTTCCGGCGTGCTACCGGAAAACGCGCGGACATGGCCGCCGAGCGCGGCTTCGAGCGACGGGGCGTGTGCGGGGTTGTTCATGCTCTGCCTTCCAGGAATTTTGCAAAATGAGTTTCCGTTGCCCGAGCCTACCGGCTCTTCGCGGGCGCGTCAGTGGCCAAATAGGTCAGCACCGCGGCCAAACCGGCGTTGGTTGCCGCCTTGATCGTGGGCTCGTATTCGGGGAGGAACGTGGCCATGTGGTTGACAGGTACGTCCTGCTCCACGCGGTCCGCCGCGACGGCCTTGTCCCACTGCTCGCGCGGGGTGCAGCCGATGAGCCAGAAGAAGTACGGCACGCCGAAGGCCTGCGGCAGCACCGGGAAATCCTCGGACACCGTCTTGCGCGCGGCGTTGACGGAGTCAGTGCCAAAGACATCATTAAACGTGGCGCGGACCTTGTTGTACACCACCGCGTCGTTGCTCATCAGCTCGCCGTGCGCGAAGTACTCGATCGTCGGCGCCTCGGTGGAGCCGGAGGCGAGCACCTCGGCGTGGACGACGCGCTCGATCGAGGCGTAGACGCGGGCCTTGGTGCGCTCGCTGTAGAAGCGGCAGTTCAACACCAGTTCCGCGTGGCCCGGGATAATGTTGTTGGTCGTGCCCGCGTGCATGCTGGCCACGGTGACCACGGCGAAGTCGTTCGGATCTACCTCGCGGCCCACCAGCGCCTGCATGCGGGAGATGATCATCGCGGCAGTGTAGGTGGGGTCGATGGAGTTGTGCGGCATCGAGCCGTGCGCGCTGCGGCCGGGGATGCGGATGCGGATGGAGTCGCAGGCAGCAAACTGCGGGCCGGACTTGGACATGACCTGCCCCGCGCGCCCGGGCATGACGTGCTGGCCGAAGCAGACTTCGGGGAAGGGGATACGGTCCACCAATCCATCGTCCACCATCGCTTCCGCGCCTGCGCCGATCTCCTCACCAGGCTGGAACAGGGCGATAAACGTGCCCGACCACTTGTCGCGCGTGTTGTCCAGGAAGTGGCACATGCCCATCAGTGCGGCGGTATGAATGTCGTGGCCGCAGGCGTGCATGGTCCCCACTACTTCGCCGTCCTTTGTGGTGACGCGCTTGTGCGATGCGTAGGGGACGCCGGTCTGCTCGGTCACGGGCAGGCCGTCGAAGTCCGCACGGTGCAAGACCGTGCTGCCTTCGCCGTTACGGAAGATAGCGCAGATGCCGTACTTGCCAATCGGCGCGATGACCTCGCAGTCAAGGAAGCTCAGTTCCAACAGGAGGCGTTGGTGCGTTTCCTCCTCCTGCAGCGAGAGTTCCGGGTTGGCGTGCAGCAGCTCGTAGAGCCTGCGCTGCCAGGCCGGATCGATCTCGTAGGATTCAATTATGGACGCGATATTGCTCGTGTCGCTCAAGGTTGCTCCTCCGTGTGGTCAACCCACACGCTCGATGGTTTGGGTGTATTTACCTGTTTACCACCTTGCGCGGCGCTCGAGCGATCGCGTGCGCCCCGCGTTCACCCAACCGCGGGGTTGTAGCGCAGCGCGTTGCGCGCCGGTGCGCACTCCGTCGCAATCCGGATACCCGGGTCGATCGCGCCTTCCTCGCGCAGCCGGTACATGTTGGTCACCACACGGTCGCGAATATCAAACGGGGAGAGCGTGTTGACGTAGATCTTCGTACCGCCCTCGAACCCCGCGAGCGTGGAGATACGCCACTTGATGTTGATCCGCCACGGCATAGGCAGGTCCAGGTCCACCGGCTTGTAGTGCCACTCCTCGTTCGTCGACACCTCCGGTCCCGTCGCTGCGTGGACCGCGTGCAGCAGGTTGGACATGCCGCGGACCTCGTCCGGGGTCTGCTTCCACGGCTCGCAAGTCGGGGACTTGGAGTAGACGCTCACGGTGGGGTAGCGGTGCCCGATGCCGACGAGCACAATGGCGTGCTCGTTCTCCGCGATGACGAGGTTGTGGTAGCTGGCGTAGTTCGCGCCCCACTCGTTGTACATGTTCACGTTCTGGCGCAACTTGCTGATCTCCAGCTCGGCTTGGACCCCGCGCTCGTCGATAGCCACCAGCTGCTTGTGCAGGTGATTGAACGACGCGCCCGCGGGGGCAAGCCAGTTTTGAAACACCACCACGTAGGGCGCGTAGCGGTTCTGGTCGAGCAGGTCCGCGAGCGCGTCGATGGTGAAGGTGATGAAGCCGAAGTGTTCCTCCGGCGTGAGCGTGCCCGAGCCAGCGAGCTGTGAGTCATTCTCCGCGCCGTCAACGTAGTGCCTGCGCCCGATGATCACGTCATGCCCGCCCGCAAAATACGCGGGCACGTATGACATGAGGGTCGCCTCGTCCGGCTCGCCCTGGTGCCCGGAGGCCTTCAGCCGCGTGCGGACAATGTTGTAGATGTGCTCGCGGCCCTCGTGGTCGGCCAAGTAGCCATCCATACGCGAGCGCTGGGCCTCCGTGATCTCGTAGCCGTAGTTCTCCTTCCAGTACTGGTAGGAGACGATTTCGAAGAGGTTGGGTACGCGCCTGAATTCGGCACGTGTTTGCTCCAGCTCGTGCGGCATTTGGTTACGCAGGATGCGCCACTCCTCGCCGTTGCGCACCATCCGGGACTTCTCCGGTGGCGTGGCCAGTTGCTTCGCCTCGCAGAAGTTGCAAGCTTGGGTGAAGTCGTCCCCGGAGAGCGGCTTCGGGTCGGCCGCGGGTGTGGATAGCGGCCGGTTCCCGCGCCCCGGCACGGTCCACACTTGAGTACCGGAAAACGGGTTGACCTGCTTGATCGTCCCGTCGGCCATGGTGGACAGTGCGTCGCGGTGCAAGGGCAGCGGAAAGCTCATGCGACCCAGCGTAACCCCTTGGTTAGGCTTGTCGCATGCCTCACATCCAGTTCGATGTCCTTGTCCCGTCCGCCCACGCTGGCGAAATCGGCGATGCGTTCCAGCGCGCGCTGGACATTCTCGTTCGTCGCGGCAAGCTCAGCGCCGCCTCGCTCGAGGCCCAGGGCCCAGTGCTTCTCGACGCCCCCGTGCTCGCCGTTTTCACGCGCGCCTACGAAGAAGAGCGCGGCACCGACCCCGCCGCCGACGGGGCCGAGGTGCACCGGTACCTCATCAGCGCCGAGGGCGTGGACAGCTACAACCGCCTGGCCATGGGCCTCTCGCGCATCCTTACCCCGAAGGCGGACCTGCCGCGCGACCCGGTCGCGCTTGAGCAGCAGGACCGCTTCGAGGTGCCCGCGCTCTTCCCGTGGATGGTCACGATCCTGCGCTGACCCTTCGCCGCCCCCTCGCTGATGCCTCGGCTACTCGGCGCCAGTAGCGCCGTCGTTGAGGTACGCGACCGCGATCTGCGCGCCCGCGCGGACGAGCTGCTCGCGGGTATCGGCAATATCCTCCAGCTGCACAGCCAGCACACCCTCGTCGGGCTCGCCCTCAAAGCTTCCCGCCGCCACTGCGACGGTGGGGGAGCCTGCTCCTGCCTCGCGAGCCATCTCACAGATCGCGCCGACGACCTTGCCGCTCGCGGTCTGCGAGTCGAAGCGGCCCTCTCCCGTGATCACAAGGGAGGCAGCTCCGATCAGGTCCGCTACGCCGTTCGCGTCGGCGACGGCTCGCGCGCCGGGCGTGATGTGGACGTGGCTGGCGTCGCCGTGCAGCAGCGTGGAGAGCCACGTGATGCCGATGCCCAGGCCGCCCGCGGCGCCCATCCCCGGCGTGGCGGGGTCGATCCCGGCCACCTCGCACAGGCGGGTCAGGCCCGCGTCGAGGAGCTCGACGTCCTCGGCAGACGCGCCCTTCTGCGGGCCGAACACTGCGGCTGCACCGGAGGGGCCGGTGGCCGGCGAGGTGACGTCGGTAAGCAACAGCCACTCGAGCGCGCCGGCGGGGACATTGACTTTGGCGGTGTCCAGGTCGGCGAGCTGCGTGAGGGCGCCACCGCCCGGCTTGAGCTGGTAGCCGGCCTGGTCGATGGGGTTCGCACCGAGCGCGACGAGGATACCGGTGCCGCCGTCGATCGTGGCGGTGCCGCCGAGGCCCAGGACGATACGCTTCGCGCCGCGCGTTTCCGCATCCGCGATGAGCACGCCGGTGCCATAGGTGTCGCCGGTGAGCGGTACTGGGTGGTCGGCGACGGCGGGGAGGCCGGAGGCTGCAGCGACGTCGATGTAGGCGGTCTCGGTGGCCGCGTCGTATGTGTAGGTCGCCTCGGTGAGACACCCGGCGGCGTCCGTGGTGGGGAGAGTGATGCGCTCACCAGCAAAAAGGGAGGAGGTGCCCTCGCCGCCATCGGCCATGGGTGCGAGGGTGATGTCGGCGTCGCGGATGACGCTGCGGACGCCCTCGCCGAGCCACTGTGCGGCTTGTTCCGCAGTGGCGGTGCCCTTGAACGAGTCTGGTGCAATAACGATGCGCGCGGAGGGCGCTTCAACACCGTCGACGTCATTTGTGATCAAGCTCATATTTTCCCCTTTTTCCGTGCGTGCTGGGATGTTGAGGGCATTGTAGCTGGCTGCCAAGAATGAAAATTCGGCAGTTTTCTATCGCGAGACCGAAACCTACTGTAGGCTGAACCGCGATCCTGAAACCTACTGCCTAACAGGTATTGAAAGGAAAGCTCATGAGCTCGATCGAACAAGAGGTCGCTGGCTACTACGACAAGCTGCTCCAGCGCAACGCCGGTGAGCCGGAATTCCACCAGGCCGTCGCCGAAGTGCTCGACTCCCTGAAGATCGTCCTGGGCAAGGACCCGCACTACGCGGACTACGGGCTCATTGAGCGTCTGTGCGAGCCGGAGCGCCAGATCATCTTCCGCGTCCCCTGGATGGATGACAATAACGAGATCCGCGTCAACCGCGGCTTCCGCGTCCAGTTCAACTCGGCGCTTGGCCCCTACAAGGGCGGCCTGCGCTTCCACCCGTCCGTGAACCTGGGCATCATCAAGTTCCTTGGCTTCGAGCAGATCTTCAAGAACTCTCTGACCGGCCTTCCCATCGGCGGCGGCAAGGGCGGCTCCGACTTCGACCCGAAGGGCAAGTCCGAGGGCGAGGTCATGCGCTTCTGCCAGTCCTTTATGACTGAGCTGTGGCGCCACATCGGCGAGTACCGCGACGTCCCCGCCGGCGACATTGGCGTGGGCGGCCGCGAGATCGGATTCCTCTTCGGCCAATACCGCCGCCTGGCAAACCAGCACGAGTCTGGTGTCCTGACAGGGAAGGGTCTGACCTGGGGCGGCTCCCTCGTCCGCACCGAGGCAACCGGTTACGGCTGCGTGTACTTCACGCAGGAGATGATGAAGGCAAAGGGCGAGTCCCTCGACGGCGCGAAGGTCATCGTCTCCGGTTCCGGCAACGTGGCCATCTATGCAGCGCAGAAGGCGCAGGAGCTCGGCGCCACGGTCGTCGGCATGTCCGACTCCTCCGGCTGGGTCGAGACCCCGAACGGCGTCGACGTTGAGCTGCTGCGTGACGTCAAGGAGGTTCGCCGCGCACGCATCAGTGACTACGCAAAGGAGACGGAGGGCGCGACCTACCACGAGGACGGCTCCATCTGGGACCTCAAGGCGGATGTCGCCCTGCCGTGCGCCACCCAGAACGAGCTGGACGGTGAGCACGCGAAGAAGCTCATCTCCAACGGCGTGAAGTACGTGGCGGAGGGCGCAAACATGCCGTCCACCGCAGAGGCAGTGGAGGTCTTCCGCGCAAAGAAGCTCTCTTTCGGCCCGGGCAAGGCCGCCAACGCCGGTGGCGTGGCGACCTCGGCACTGGAGATGCAGCAGAACGCGTCGCGTGACTCCTGGACCTTCGACTACACCGACGGCCGCCTGCACCAGATCATGTCCGGCATCTTCAACGTCACGGCGAACACCGCGGAGGAGTACGACCACGCTGGCGACTACGTCATCGGCGCGAACATCGCGGGCTTTAAGAAGGTCGCAGACGCGATGCTGGCGCAGGGCGTCATCTAACCGCCGCAGTCGTTGTAGTTGTTGTTGGACACTGGTTCCGCCTTCGCTTCGCGCGGGGCGGATTCCAGTAGGCTATTGAGCTATGTATCGCGTATTTGAAGCACTGGACGAGCTTGTCAAGACTGTTGAGGGTGCATACGGCGTGCCAATGACCGCCAACTGCATGGTTCCGCGCAACGAGATGCTCACGCTTCTCGACGACATCCGGGAGTCCCTCCCCAAGGAGATCGATGATGCGCAGGACGTCCTGGATAAGCAGGACGAGATCCTTATTGGTGCCGAAAACCGCGCGGACCAGCTCGTGGGCGACGCGAAGGCGGAGGCAGACCACATCCTCGGGGACGCACAGTCCCAGTCCGAATCCATGTTGAGCGACGCGCAGGCGCAGGCCACCTCGCTGGTCGCCCGTGCCGAGCAGGACGCGGAGAGCATCACCTCGCGCGCTCAGGAGGAAGCGGACTACGCGCTCGACAGCGCCCACACCGAGGCCGAGCGCCTCGTTGAGGACGGGAAGCAGCAGTACCAGCGCTCCATCGACGAGGGTCTTGCGCAGCAGGAGCACCTCATCTCCGAGTCCGAGGTCATGCGCCGCGCCGACGAGGAGGCGCACCGCTTGGTCGAGCAGGCGCACTCCGAGTCGTCCCGACTGCGCGGCGAGTGCGACGACTACGTGGATTCCAAGCTGGCGGAGTTCGAGGAGTCGTTGTCCTCCGTCCTGCGCACTGTGTCCTCGGACCGTTCCGCGCTGCGCCGTGGCGCCGGTGCAGCCGGTACGTCGCGCGACCGCGGTGACAGCAGGGGAGACGTAAGGACGGACCATTACGAGCCTCGCGGCTACCCGCGCAGCGGCCGGAGCCAGCGAGCTGACCGCGGAAACCGTGAGTAGGATACTGGCTGTTATGGCTACGAATATGGCAAAGAATCCTTTCATTGTTGATGTCGCCGACGCACTCCACGGCGACGGAATGCCAGTCACCGTCCACCTGTCCGGCCCGAGCCCGTCGAGGGTGGGGCCGGAGATGATTGCCCTCCCGGAGGGCCAGGAAGTGGACGTGGATGCGACCATCACCCCGCTCGGCTCGGGCGTGCTTGTGGACGCCAGCCTGACCGCTCAGTTCAAGGGCGAGTGCGTCCGCTGCTTGAAGACGCTGACGCCCACGAAGACACTGCAGATCTCGCAGGTGTTTGAAGGCGAAGACGGCTTCATCGTCGGCGATGCTGAGGCCGAGGAGGACCAGGGCTCGGGCGATGAGATCCGCCGGATTGAGGACGAAACGGTTGACCTTGAGCAGGCGTTTGTGGACGAGGCGGGCCTGACCCTGCCGTTCAACCCGGTTTGCGAGCCAGAGTGCGACGGCGACACCGAGGTCCCCGACCCGGACGGCGTGTCAGGGGAGGAAAACAACCTGGTCGACCCGCGTTGGGCCGGTTTGGAGAAGTTCCTGTGAGCCGTTCCCGCAAACACAAACTCTCCGGCGAGGAAGCCCTTGCGCAAGCCTTCGCCGCAGTGGACCACTCGCCGCTGCTCGAGCGCATCGGCGTGCAGCTTGACGACGATTACCTGCGCCTCGCCCTGACGCACCGCTCCTTTGCCAACGAGCACGGTCACCTCCCAAACAACGAGCGCCTTGAGTTCCTCGGCGACGCCGTGCTGGGGCTGTCGGTGGCCACGAAACTGTTCGAGCTCTATCCGTCACGGCCGGAGTCCGATCTGTCTCCGATGCGTGCGGCCATCGTGTCGCGCTACGGGCTGGCGGACATCGCCCGCGAGATTGACCTGGGCCCGCACATCCTGTTGGGCAAAGGCGAAGAGGCCACGGGCGGCCGGAAGAAGGACTCGATCTTGGCCGATACGACCGAGGCCCTGTTTGGCGCGATCTACCGGCAGCACGGCTTCACCGCGGCACGGGACGTCGTGCTCCGGTTGTTCGACGACAAGCTGCAGCACGCCACCGTCTCCGGCAAGCACAAGGACTGGAAGACCGAACTGCAGGAGCGCCTCGCAGAGCTGAAGGCCCCGTTGGCGGAGTACCGCGCCACCTCGGTGGGCCCCGACCACGACAAGACCTTTACTTCCGACGTCTTCGTCGGCGAGGAGTCCCGCGGCCGCGGTGTCGGCCCGAGCAAGAAGCTGGCGGAGCAAGAAGCGGCGCGCAACGCGGTCCGGTTCCTCCGCGACCACCCCGAGGCCGTGGCGGGCACCGCCAAGGAGCACTAAGTGCCCGAACTGCCAGAGGTGGAGGTGGTCCGCCGCGGGCTCGATCGCCACGTGGTCGGCCGCACGTTCACCGCGGTCGAGGTGCTGCACCCCCGCGCGGTCCGCGGGAACACCCACGACCTCGCAGCTGTCCTGCCCGGAACAACCATTACCGGCACCGGGCGGCGCGGCAAGTTCATGTGGCTCACGCTGGATTGCGCCGACGCCCTTGTCATCCACCTCCGCATGAGCGGGCAGATGCTCGTCGGCGCTCCGGGCAGCGTTGACAGCCCGCACTTGCGCATTCGGGCCCTGCTTGGCGGTTCCGGCCGCGATAGCGCAGTGGCAGGGGAGCCGCTCGAGCTGGACTTCGTGGACCAGCGCACCTTCGGGCTGTGGCAGTACGCCCCGTTTTCCGGCGATGTGCCCGAACCAGTCGCGCACATTGCCCCGGACCCGTTCGAGGACGACTTTGACGCGGTCGCAACGGCGCGCCTGATTCGCACGAAACGCTCGGCGATTAAGACGGTGTTGCTCAACCAAGAGGTGGTGAGCGGGATCGGGTCGATTTATGCCGATGAGGCGATGTGGGCGGCGGGCGTGAGGCCGTCGAAAAGCGCCCGCTCGCTGCGCCAACGCGACACCATCGCGCTGTTGGACCACGCGCGGGACGTGATGGCACGCGCCCTCGAGCAGGGCGGCACCAGTTTCGATTCCCTCTACGTCAACGTCAACGGCGCCTCGGGGTACTTCTCGCGCTCGTTAAACGCATACGGGCAAGCGGGCGCACCGTGCGCCCGTTGCGGGACCCCCATCGAACGGATGGTGGTGGGCGGGCGCTCCAGCTTCTACTGCCCCCAGTGCCAACGCGGCTAACTGCCCGCCCACGAATGTGGGGAAGCGTACATCGTCGTTGCGAGTTTCCTCATATCACCCATTAAGATTCCCGCCATGGAATCCGCAACGTCGTTTGTGAACGACTCGCTCAATGGCATCATCTGGAACGTCGTTCCTTGGCTGCTCCTGGCAGCCGGTATCTACTTCGGCCTCCGCACCATCTTTGTGCAGATCCGACTCCTGCCTGAAATGCTCAAGGCGGTCACCGAGACACCAAAGGGCAAGGACCGCGAGGGCCGCGACCTTGATGAGGAATACGGTGGCATCTCCGCGTTCAAGGCCTTCACTATCTCCGCAGCGTCCCGCGTGGGCACCGGCAACATCGCCGGCGTTGCGCTGGCCATCTCCGTCGGCGGCCCGGGCGCCGTGTTCTGGATGTGGATCATCGCCCTGGTCGGCGGCGCTACCGCGTTCGTCGAGTCCACGCTCGCGCAGCTGTGGAAGACCAAGGACGAGGACGGGAACTACCACGGCGGCCCGGCCTACTACATGACGCGCGGGCTGAACTGGAAGCCGCTGGCCGTCATCTTCGCCGTCGCGCTGTCGCTGACCTACGGTTTTGTGTACAACGCCATTCAGACCAACTCCATCGTGGAGGCAGTCGGCGGCTCGTTCAACACCGACTCCGTCGCCATGAAGTGCATCGTCGCCGCGGCGGTTGCGGCGCTGACGGCGATGATCATCTTCGGCGGCGTGACCCGCATCGCGAGCGTGACGCAGATCATCGTGCCGTTCATGGCCATCGCGTACATCCTGATCGGCCTGCTCGTGATCATCATGAACATCACCGAGGTGCCCGGGATGTTCGCCCTCATCGTCGGACACGCCCTCGGCCTCAAGCAGGTCGCCGGCGCCGGGCTGGGCGTCGCGTTCGCCCAGGGCATGCGCCGCGGTTTGTTCTCCAACGAGGCCGGCCAGGGCTCCGCGCCGAACGCGGCGGCGACCGCGACGGTGTCGCACCCGGTCAAGCAGGGCCTGGTGCAAACCCTCGGCGTGTACTTTGACACCCTCGTGGTCTGCACCATCACCGCCTTTATCGTGCTGCTCGGCCCAGCTGTTTCCTACGGCAACGATGACATCCAGGGCGCGTCGCTGACCCAGTCCGCGCTGGCGGACAGCGTCGGCGCGTGGGGCACCCACGCCGTCACCTTCATCCTGTTCTTCCTCGCCTTCTCCTCCGTGATTGGCAATTACTACTTGGCGCAGGCCAACGTGGAGTACCTCACCGACTCGAAGCTCGTCATGCTGCTCTTCCGCCTCGGCGTGATCGGCTTTGTCATCTTCGGCGCCTTCGGCTCGCTGCCGCTCGTGTGGGCGCTGGGCGACACCATGGCGGGCACCATGGCAATCATCAACATCATCGCCATCGTCCCGCTCGGCGGGGTGGCCTTCAAGCTGCTGAAGAACTACAACGAGCAGCGCGCCAAGGGCGTCGACCCGGTCTTCCACCGGGACATGGTCCCGGGGCTGAAAAACGTGGAGTACTGGGACGGCTCCGACCCGGTCACCCGCCGCAGCGCGGAGGACCTGAAGGTGGCGGATCATCCGGATCAGTAGCCGCGGCTAGTGTGGTGGCATGACTGAACAGCTTGTGAGAATGACAGCCCACGTCCATGGACACGTCCAGGGCGTGGGTTTTCGTTGGTGGACCCGGTCCCGCGCCCTGGAGCTGGGGCTGCGCGGGTACGCGAAGAACCTCGCCGACGGGCGTGTCGAGGTTGTTGCGGAGGGGGAGCGAGGGAGCGTCGAGAAGCTTTTTGCGCTGCTGAACGAGGAATCGTCGACGGCGAAGCGCCCGGGGCGCGTGGAGTTTGTCGGCGTGCAGTACGGCGAGCCGAAGGGGCTTTCCGGCTTTGAGGAACGCTAAGGACGGGCTGCGGCCCGGGCAGGTACACTGACGCCAATGCACCTGAAATCGCTGACGCTCAAAGGATTCAAGTCCTTCGCTTCAGCGACCACGATGAAATTCGAGCCCGGAATTTGCGCCGTGGTGGGGCCGAACGGCTCCGGCAAGTCGAACGTCGTGGACGCGCTCGCGTGGGTGATGGGGGAGCAGGGCGCGAAGAACCTGCGCGGCGGGAAGATGCAGGACGTGATCTTCGCCGGCGCCGGTGACCGCAAGCCGCTCGGCCGCGCGGAAGTCACCCTCACCTTTGATAACTCGGACAAGCACCTGCCCATCGAGTACACCGATGTAGCGATTACGCGCCGCATGTTCCGCGACGGCGCGTCCGAGTACGAGATCAACGGGTCCAAGGCCCGGCTGATGGACATCCAGGAGCTGCTGTCGGATTCCGGCATCGGCCGCGAGATGCACATCATCGTCGGCCAGGGCAAGCTCTCCGAAATCCTGGAGTCGCGCCCCGAGGAGCGCCGCGCCTATATCGAGGAAGCGGCGGGGGTGCTCAAGCACCGGCGCCGCAAGGAGAAGGCGCAGCGCAAGCTCACCGGCATGCAGGCGAACCTCGACCGCCTTACCGACCTGACCGAGGAGCTGGGCAAACAGCTCAAGCCGCTGGCCCGCCAGGCTGAGGCCGCGAAGCGTGCCGCCACCGTGCAGTCCACGTTGCGCGAGGCCCGCATGTCGCTCGCTGGCCACCAGGTGGTGACGCTGCGCAGCACGCTTCTCGACGCCACCCGCGCCGCCGAACTCCTCGCCGAGCAGGTCGAGACCGCGACTGCCGCACTGGAAGAAGCGGAGCAGACGCAGGCGGAGATCGAGTTCGAGCAGGAGGAGGCGCAGCCGCAGGCGGAGCAGGCCCAGCAGGTGTGGTTCACGCTGTCCACCCTGGCGGAGCGTGCCAATGCGACAGTCCGCATCGCCACCGAGCGCGCACAGAACGCGGGCGCGCAGGTGCCCTACGCGGGCCAAGACCCGGAGGAGCTGCTGCGCCGCGCAGCATTCGCCGACGAGGACTACGCCGAGGCGCTTGAAGCTGCAGAAGAGGCCGCCGAGAGGCTCGAGACGCTGCGCGAGGAGGTCGCGGAGAAACAGGAAGCGTTCGACGCCGCCGAGCGCGAGCACATGGCGCAGGTGCGCGCGCTCGCGGACCGGCGCGAAGGTGTGGTGCGGCTGCTCGCGCAGGAGGAATCGCAGCAGAGCGCGATCACCGCGGCCGAGGAGGACGTGGCGCGCCTGACCGAGCTGCTCGAAGAGACGCGCACCCGCGCCCGCGCGGCGGAGAAGGAGGCACGCGAGGCCGCCGAGCAGGTGGCCAACGTGGATACGCAGCGCGCGCCCCTGGACGAGGCCCATGTGCGCGCCTACACGGAGTCGGACGCCGCCGACAAGCGCCTCGAGCAACTGCGCGCCCAGCAGCGCGAGCGCGAGCGGGCCGTGTTCACTCTGGAATCGCGCATCTCCACGCTGCAGGAGCAGGCGCCGAAGCAGCCGGCAGCGGAGATCGTCAGCGAGGCGGCGCCGCTCGCGGGGCTGGTCACCGCGGAACCGGGCGTGGACCTGGCGCTGTCCGCCGCGCTCGGCCAGTACGCGGAGGCATTGGTCGGCGACGTCACCGCAGAAACGGTCGAGCGCCTCGCGGATGCGGCCCGCACCGTGGTGATCGCCCGTAGCGGCGGCAGCGCGTGGCGCCTCGACGCGGAATCCCCGGTGGACTGGCTCCTCGACCACCTGCGCATCGACGCCTCGGTGCTGGGGCCGGTGACGCGTTTGCTTGTCGACGTCGCACTGACCGATGACCTCCCCACCGCCCGCCAGCTGGTGGACGACGACCCCCGGCTTCGCGCCGTTACGCGCGACGGCGTCGTCGTCGGCGAAGGTTGGGTCGCCGCCGGCACCGGCGCCACCACCTCGGTGGAAGTGAGCGCCCAGATCGAACGCGCCCGCGAGGAACTCGACGTGGCCCAGGCCCAACTCGAGGAGCTCTCGGGCACGCTGGAGGGCGCGAAGCTGGCCGCGGAGGACGCGCGCGTGACCGCCGCGAGCGCGAAGGCGGCGTTGCGCGAATACGACGCGGAGTCCGAGCGCCAGCAGCGCGACCACGAACGGCTGGAAAAGCAGTGGCAGGCCAACAAACACGAACATGAGCGTGCTGCGCAGCGCGCCACGGAGGCAGAGGCCCGGCTCGCCGCCCGCCGCGAGGACTTGGCGCAGACCCGCGACCGGCTCGCCCGCGTCAACGATGAGGACGCGCCCAGTGAGGAACCGTCGTCCGCCCAGCGCGATGCGGCGCAGCAGGAACTGAACCAGGTCAAGGCGATGGAGATGGAGGCCACGCTCGCCTCCCGGTCCGCGCAGGCCGAGGCGGAGCAGCGCGCAGGGCGCGGCGACGCCCTGCGCCGGCAGGCGGAGCACGAGAAGCAGGCGAAGGCACGCCACGACGCGGCGATGCAGAAGCGTCGCGCGCAGGCGGAGCTCGCCCGCACCGTCTCCGAGCAGGGCCGCGACCTGATCGCCCGGATCCAGGACGCGTTGTCCCGTGCGGCGGAGGAGCGCGACCGGTGGCAGGGGAGCGTCGTCAAGCTGCAGGCGCGACTGCAACAGGCCCGCAGCCAGGTCTCGGCGGCCCGGCAGCAGCTCAAGCGGCTCACCGACAGCGCGCACAATTCGGAGATTGCGCAGTCGCAGGCGCAGGTGCGTATCGACGAAGCCGAGAAGAAGATCACCGAGTCCCTCGGCGTTGCCATCCCGGACCTCCTGCGCGAATACACCCCGGGAGAGGATTTCGATGAGGCCGCCGAACAGGCGCGGCTGAAGCAAGCCGAGAAGGATCTGCGCGCGCTGGGCAAGGTGAACCCGCTGGCGCTCGAGGAGTTCAAGGCGCTCGAGGAGCGCTACTCGTTCCTGTCCACGCAGCTGGATGACGTGATTCAGGCGCGCGAAGATCTCACCGGCGTGATCAATGACGTCGACGCGCAGATCCTGCAACTGTTCACCGATGCGTGGAAAGACGTCGAGGACGAGTTCCCGCGGGTCTTCCACACCCTGTTCCCGGGCGGCGAGGCGCGGCTCGTGCTCACCGAGCCTGACGACATGCTCGCCACCGGAATTGAGATCGAGGCGCGCCCGCCGGGCAAGAAGGTTAAGCGCCTGTCCTTGCTCTCCGGCGGCGAGAAGTCGCTCACCGCGCTCGCGTTCTTGGTGGCCATCTTCCGCGCCCGCCCCAGCCCGTTCTACGTTCTGGATGAGGTCGAGGCAGCGCTTGATGACGTCAACCTTCGCCGCCTCATCGCCCTGCTCAAGGAGCTGCGGGAGGACTCGCAGCTGATCGTGATCACGCACCAGAAGCCGACCATGGATGTGGCGAACGTGCTCTACGGCGTGACCATGCGGGGCGACGGCGTGACGCGCGTCCTGTCGCAGCGAATGCAGCCTGCGGCTGACTAGCTCCGCCGCGCCTGGCACTATGGGTGCCATGGATATGGAACTAGCAATGAACTCGCCACTACTGTGGATCATCGTCGCGATCATCGTCGTTGTCCTCATCATCGTGGGCATCGTCGTGGTCGGGCGCCGCAGGAAAGAAGAAAAGACCGTCTCCTTTGAAAAGACGGAGGAGCCGAAGGAGCTCACCCAGCAGGAGAAATCCGGCAATTACCAGGCCAAGGGTGGTTTCAATTTTGCGCCCGCCGCCGCCCCCGACGCACCTGCGAAGGAGCCGGTCAAGGAGCCAGTGCTTCGCGACGAGCCCGTGGCCCCAGTAGCCAAGGAAGAGCCGAAGGCTGCAGCGGCTCCCATTCCGGAGCCGGTTGAGGAGCCTGTCGCGGAGCCGGTGGAGGAT
Source organism: Corynebacterium gottingense (assembly GCF_002285125.1). Classification (NCBI taxonomy): domain Bacteria; kingdom Bacillati; phylum Actinomycetota; class Actinomycetes; order Mycobacteriales; family Corynebacteriaceae; genus Corynebacterium; species Corynebacterium gottingense. The sequence goes on along the minus strand of NZ_NSGN01000001.1, from coordinate 373,343 downwards.
CCGGTTGCGGAGCCGGTTGAGGAGCCCGCACAAAACGAGGCGCCGGTGGAAGCCGCCGACCGCGACACCAGCAATCCCAGCGACTCCAGCGACACCGACGAGACGGTCGTGCTGAACACTGACGAGCCGGAGGCCTCCGAGACCGTCGTGGCCCCGGAGGACGTCGCGCCCACCGAGCAGGAGACCGAAGCCACCGAGGCCGCCGAAGCCGCTGCTGTGACCGCCGAGAGCGCCGGCGCTGCGCGTGAAGCGGGTGCTGAGCCGAGTGATGAGGTGGTCGTCGAGAAGCATGATGCCCCCGCGGAAGAGCTCGACGAGATCGAGCCTGCTGCCGGGCGCATTGGCAAGCTGCGCGGGCGCTTGTCGCGTTCGCAGAACGCGATCGGGCAGGGCTTGCTCGGGATCCTCACTGCCGGCGACCTCGACGAGGACGCGTGGGAGGAGATCGAGGACACGCTGATCATGGCGGACCTCGGCACCAACCTGACCCTGCGTGTCACCGAGAATCTGCGCGAGAAGATCGCGGAGCGCGGCGTGTCCACGGAGGCTGAGGCCCGCGCGATGCTGCGCGAGACGCTCATCGAGGCCGCGCGTCCGGACATGGACCGCTCTATCAAGGCGATGCCGAATGAGGGCAAGCCCGCCGTCATCCTGGTCGCCGGCGTGAACGGCACCGGCAAGACCACCACCACCGGCAAGCTTGCGCGCGTGCTCGTGTCCATGGGCCACTCCGTGGTGCTCGGCGCAGCCGATACGTTCCGCGCCGCCGCTGCCGACCAGCTGGAGACCTGGGGCCGCCGCGTCGGCGCCTCGACCGTGCGCGGTAAGGAGGGCGCGGACCCGGCGTCCGTCGCCTTCGACGCGGTCGCGACCGGCGTGCAGGAGGGCGCGGACGTGGTGCTCATTGACACCGCCGGCCGCCTGCACACCTCCACCGACCTCATGGACCAGCTGGGCAAGGTCAAGCGCGTGGTGGAGAAGAAGAGCAACGTCGACGAGGTGCTGCTCGTGCTCGACGCCACCGTCGGCCAGAACGGTATTGCGCAGGCGCGCGTGTTCCGCGAGGTCGTTGACATCACCGGCGTCGTCTTGACCAAGCTCGACGGTACGGCGAAGGGCGGCATCGTTTTCCAGGTCCAGGAGGAGCTCGGCGTGCCCGTCAAGCTCGTCGGCCTGGGCGAGGGCGCGGACGACCTCGCGCCGTTCGAGGTGGAAAGCTTCGTCGACGCGCTGCTGGGCTAGACCGGCTGAGTTCTGGGCTTTCGCGCCCAGGCACTAGGCTAGAACGAGTTCATTTTTAGCAAGCGCTTTTAGCACGCTTATCGACGAAGCGAACAGGAGTACTGACGTGTTCGAGTCACTGTCCGACCGCCTCCAAGATGCCCTCGGTGGCTTGCGCGGAAAAGGCAAGCTCACCGAGGATGACATTAAGGCGACCACGCGTGAGATTCGCCTCGCCCTGCTCGAGGCGGACGTCTCCCTGACCGTCGTCAAGGCCTTTATCAAGCGGGTGAAGGAGCGCGCGCTCGGTGCGGACGTGTCCGAGGCGCTCAACCCAGCGCAGCAGGTTGTCAAGATCGTTGATGAGGAGCTCACCTCGATCCTCGGCGGGGAGACCCGCCGCCTGAACCTGGCGAAGAATCCGCCGACCGTCATCATGCTCGCGGGCCTCCAGGGCGCGGGTAAGACCACGCTCGCCGGTAAGCTGGCCAACCACCTCTCGAAGCAGGGACACACCCCGATGCTGGTGGCGTGTGATCTGCAGCGACCGGGCGCTGTCCAGCAGCTGCAGATCGTCGGCGAGCGCGCCGGCGTGCAGACCTTTGCGCCGGATCCGGGTACGTCCATCGACTCCTACGAGCACGAGATGGGGTCCTCCCACGGCGACCCGGTCGCGGTGGCGCAGCAGGGCATCGAGCACGCGAAGCAGACCAAGCACGACGTGGTCATTATCGATACCGCGGGTCGCCTGGGCATCGACGAGACGCTGATGACGCAGGCGCGCAACATCCGCGACGCCGTCAACCCGGACGAAGTCCTCTTCGTCATCGACGCGATGATCGGCCAGGACGCGGTGAGCACCGCGCAGGCCTTCGCCGACGGCGTCGACTTCACCGGCGTGGTCCTGACCAAGCTGGATGGCGACGCCCGAGGTGGTGCCGCGCTGTCGATCCGCGAGGTGACCGGCAAGCCGATCCTGTTCGCGTCGACAGGCGAAAAGCTCGACGACTTTGATGTCTTCCACCCGGACCGCATGTCCAGCCGCATCCTCGGCATGGGTGACCTGCTCTCGCTGATCGAGCAGGCCGAGCAGACCTACAACGAGCAAGACGCCGAGGAAGCGGCGTCCAAGCTCGCGTCCGGCGAGCTCACACTCGAGGACTTCCTCAACCAGCTGCTGATGATCCGGCGCATGGGGCCGATTGGCAACCTGCTGAAGATGATGCCGGGCGGCAAGCAGATGAACCAGATGGCCGACATGGTGGACGAGAAGCAGCTCGACCGCATCCAGGCCATCATTCGCGGCATGACGCCGGCGGAGCGCGAGGACCCGAAGATCCTCAATGCTTCACGACGCAAGCGCATCGCCAAGGGCTCCGGTGTCGAGGTCTCCGACGTGAACCAGCTGGTGGAGCGCTTCTTTGAGGCGAAGAAGATGATGGGCAAGATGGCCGGCCAGTTTGGCATGGGCGGTGGCATGCCCGGTATGCCGGGGATGCCAGGTGGCCGCTCGGCAACAAAGAAGAAGCCGAAGGGCCGCAAGGGCAAGAACGGCAAGCGTAAGCCGCCGAAGCGCCGTGGTGGCGGCGGGATGCCAGGGATGCCGGGTATGCCCGGGATGCCAGGTATGGGCGGCGGCATGCCGGATATGAAGGAGCTGAAGAAGCTGCAGGAACAGCTTCCTCCGGGGATGGACGGCATGGACCTGGACAACCTCGACTTCGGTGAAGCGATGAAGCGCATGGGGAAGAAGAAGTAACTCCCGCCCCTGCGGTGTGTGCTATATCACTGTAGGTTGTGTGGTATGGAGTTCCCATTCCACTTCCTGCGAACGAATAGCGTCGTCACGTCCCGCTTCGACCAACTGGCGAAGGTTCTCAAGGGCGTGGATGTTGACGCGCTGCGCCAGATCCCCGATCCAGAGATGGAGGCGTTTGCGCGTGATCTTTCTCGTGGGCTTGGTCAGGACTTCGCGCCGACACGCCTCATCACTGCGTCGGTGAACGGTCTCGATGCACACTCGCTGAATTTCCTCTCTTTCGTGTGTTTGCAGCACGGCGTCTCGGCGTTTATCGGGGAATCGGATCTGTACATCGACGCCAGTGGCGTCTATGGTGCGACCGCCGAAATCTCGGCGGTGACAAACTCGATCGCAACAGTCTGGTGCCAGGTGAGCGAGCACACTCTGGACCGCGCGTTTGAGGATGCCCTTCGAGCGCCGTCCGACATGGACACCTGGGTGCAAGTGCACAACTTCGGCGAGAGCACCGCCGAGTTTGGTGTCCGGATGCGCATGCACCTCCTGGACGACGGCCGTTTCACAATCGTGTGGACCGTTCGTGAGGACGACTCCGATCTTCGAACCCTGTCGGTTGCGACCTACGAGGAAGCTCGCGCCGTCCTGCTCGCGTTTGCGGATCATTGCCCGATCCTCAGTGAGTACGAGTGGACCAACGTCGACTTCGTCCCGTGTCTCTCTACCTGCGACCTCGTGCAGCGCTCCCAGTACCGGCTGCGCCGGTTCGGGGCGATCCGCGACCTGCCGGCAGGCGTCATGGTGCGCCTGCACGACCGGCTCAATTTCTCTTTGGAATTTGGGCGGGACCGCGACGGGCAGTGGCGCGCGACGATGCGCCACGCCTTGAACGGCGGGATGACCCGCACCTTCGATACCGCCGGCGAGCTCCTCGAAATCGCGGAAGCCTATGTCAACAACGAGCTCGGGGCGTTGCTCGAGTACTTCCCGGAGTCGTCTGAAATGGCATTGCCCGCCGCTCTCACCGTGACGGCGATGGTGCTTCCGGAACGCGCGGCGAGGTGGGCGAACTCGTCGATACGCGAGATGCACCGCGTGCGGGACGCGCACAACGGCGCGGAAGCGGGGGCGATGGCTGCATTCATCGCGCAGGTGAATCAGCAGGCGCCGCATACGCTTGCGCTTGAGCGAAGCAGCGTGGAGGCGCGTGCCTTATCGACGATTTCCGTCAGCCGGCGCGGCTCGCTGCGGACCCTCGACCGGCTGGGCAACCTCGCGCAGCGCTACGGGGTGTCGCTGGTGCTTGACGGTGCACATGTGTTGGTCAACCCCTCCGGTGCCACAGCTGGAGGCGACGCGCGGTGCACACTTGAGCTGTTCGACGGCGACAAGTGCGTGAATCGGTGGGCGACGGTGTCACCGGCTGCCTTCATGGAGGCGTTGATGGTGCACTTCAGCCATTGGCAGCTGCGACTGGCCGTCGAGTCGCTCGAGCGTCACGACCAGCGGCTGGTGCTCCTCGCGATCCCTCAGGACGCGGATCATGGCTCGTTTCTGCTGAAGGCCTACGGGCCCGGTTGGAGCATGCGGGCCGTCGCAGGGCTTTCGCAATACGATGTCGCGGTCGTGTTCTTGAACGCCGCGGAGTCTCCGCACGACATTATTGACTCAGTGCATTGGGAATCGGTGCGCACCGCAGACTTGGCCTTGCCGCGGCGTCCGTACATGCTCGGCTCCAACTCCGGTGACTCGACGACGTTGTACAGCGACGAGGCGTTGGCCACCTACCAGGAGGCGTTTGCCGCAGCGGGCGTCGGCGACTGGATCGGAGTGACCGACAACCGTAGCCCCGAGGACTATTGCCGCGTGTTCCGCCACGATGCTCATGGATGGTACCGAGTGGAGTGGGGGTATAACAATGGCGCCGTCGAGCGCGGGCACGTGCTCACCCGCGACCTCGACCGAGCGTACGAAGTCTTCCGGATGTACGTGGAGGATAACCGGGAGCTCATGCGCGCACTTGACTGGAACGTGGGGGACGAAGGGGCGCCAGGCGGGCAACCGTACGGGGCGCCGGAACGCGTGTACGTGCTCCGTCCAACGACCAGCGTGCTCGCACACCACCATCGGCACGTGCAGGAGTTTTTCGCGGACCAGGAGCAGTTCGAGGAACCGGACCCATCGATGGAGGGACTCGCGGGTGCGCTTGCACACCTGCTGGGGCACGACGTGAAGGCGCAGCGCGTGCTCACCATTGATGCGCAGATGGACGATCCCCAGGTGTTGAACCGTGTCGTCGACCTAGCATTTCAGCATCGCGCCCTGGTGTTTCAGTCCGACTCCGGGTTGCTGGTCAACGGATCCGGGGCGGAGATGCACGAGGTCGGCTTCGCGGGCCTTCGCAATAACATCGGCACCCTGTGGCAGCAGGTGTGCGAGCGCACTATTGATGTGGCCTTTGAGGACGCGCTGCGCGTGCCCGACCCCATCGGCGCGTGGGTCGAGGTGTACGCCGAGGGCCCGGAAGCGATGGCTGCACGCCTCGACGCCGACGGCTCGTGGACCCTCCGCTGGCGCCACGTGAACGGGGAAGACTCCGGCGAGTACCGCTTCCTCACCCGCCGGGTGGCCGACTACGCCCAGGCGCGCGAGCTGCTCCTGGCGTTTGCGGATCGGAGTCCGCTGCTCGACCGCCTCGGATGGGGCGAGGCCGCGCCGGCGGACGCCCACTTTGCCACGAGCACTGGGGAGCGCAGCGAGCTCCCTCTGCGTCGGCTTGACGCGGTGCTCAATCTGCCGGAGGGCACACTCGTGCGGCTCCACGACGGCCCAGGTGGCGCCCTGGAATACGGGCGCGCCGGCAACGGCCGATGGGTAGCCACGCTGGAAACCACACCGTTTGCAACTGCGACCCGTGAGTTTTCCAGCGGCGCCGACCTGGTGGCGTTCGTCCACACCTACCTGACGGCGGACGACGCGCAGGCAGAAGCGCTCTTCGGCCAGGACGCCCCGGTTCGAACACGGTCGCTGTGGGACAACGAGCTCACGGAGATCTCTGCCATGATCCTCCCGCAGCGAGCCCAGGCATGGACCGATGCATCGGTCCGGCACTTCCACCGGATGCACGCGGACACCGCCGAGGACGCACCCGCCGAGCTCAAGGCCTTCTTCACCGAGCTGCAGCAAGCGCAGCCGGCACCCGGTGCGATCCGCGGGCGCGCCGGCAACGAGGTCGGGCTTCGCGCGATGACGCGTGCGTGGGTGCCCAAGGCCGCGCTCGGCGGAGTCCTCGCGGACATCGTGCGCCTTGCGCCCCAGTACGGGGTCTCGGTCGTGCTCAACGGGGCGCACGTCTTCTACAACGCCACCGGAGGCGAGGAGACGCAGCTCAGCGGATTGACGCTCGGTGCGAACAACACGATCGTCCAGTTCTGGGTCGACGCCACCGTTCCCGCGTTCGCGCAAGGCCTGCAGCTTTTGTCCCGCGCGGACGAGCTCGTGGTCGCGGCCAGCATTACGCTCGACTCGGGCCGTTCTGAGCCGGACCTGCAGTACTACTGGCTCACCATCCGTGAGGCCCCGGGCGGCTATTCGGCCACGTACGAAATCCCAGGCAGCATTGTGTACTCGGTCGAGGGACTCGCGGAACCGGACGTGCTGCACCTCTACGCCACAATGGCGCGGTCGCCGGCTGCGGTGGTCGAAGCGGCCCAGTGGCACAGCGCCACGCGGGCACCGGACGCACCTTCCCGCTTCCAGATGCAGTCAAACCTCTTCGAGCCCGTGCCGCTCGACCCGGAGAACCTGGACGCGCTGCGCCGGGTGGAGTTGCCCACAAAGGGCGACTTCATCCAGGTAATGGATTCCGCGGTGGAGGGCGACTACGTCCTGGTGATCAATGACAGCGGCGCGCTTCGCAGCCGGTTCGTGGTCGGGTGGGGCCACGACTTCGGGCAGATTGAGAATTTCCAGCGCAAGACGAGCAGCCTCGCCGAGGCCCTCGCGCTCGCCGAGCACTATGTTGCGGGCGATCGCCAGGCGTTTGTGGCGCTCGGGTGGAAGCGTCGCAAAGTGCGCTAACGCCCCGAGCGGGCTGCTTATCGACGCCTACTCGCGTCCCAACATCGGCACCTCCGGTGCCTCCCCGTCGCCGGCGGGGACGTGCGCGTTTGGGTCGGGGAACAGCGGCGGGATGACGTACTCCGTGGGTGGCGCGCCTGCTGCTCCCTCGCCGTCTTGCCCCGGCTCGGGCTGCGTGTAGGCGATGTCCAGCGTGTCAAAGACTCGGCGCAGCTCCTGCCACACCAGCGGCGTCAGCGTGGCCATGTACGCGTTCGAAATGTGGTTCTGGTCGCGGTAGACGTACACATTGCCGATCTGGGGGCGGCACAGTTCGGCGTCGCAGAACCACCCGGCGGTGTCCACACTGAACTGGTTGCGCGAGCCGTCGAGGTACTCGGCAGCCGGGTCGACGGGGGCGTAGACGTCCTTGGTGGCCATGGAGCACTCTTCCTCGGTGTGACCACTGACAACGCAGATGTTCGGGTCCATGATCTCCCCGAAAATGTCGAAGATCCACGGATTGTCGCGGAATCCCAAGAAGGGAAGGTTGTTGGCGGCGAGCTCGTCCCACAGGTTGAGGTAGGAGTCCGGGACGTGGTCCACGGACACCTGGACGTCGCCGGCGTGGCCTTCCGGGCGCGTGGAGGTGGAGACCACCAGATCCGGGTCCAGGTTGACGATCTCGTTGAACGCGTTGACGCTCCACTCCTGGCAGACCTGGGAGACGAGCTCGCCGCTCTCCGCGGCGTCCAGGATGAGCGGGCACGTCTGACGGACGTACGGGATCACCTTGAATCCGTGTTCCTTGCCCAGGCGGTCAAAGGGGATCACGTACGGCTCGATGTGGGAGCCGCCCACCATGACTACCGTCGTGTTCGACTCTGGGTCGCCGTACACGCAGTCGGGGCGCGGCATGGTGTCGGCGTCCTGGTTCTGGAACACCATGCAGCCGTCGGTACCGGCGGGCGGGTAGACACCGGAGATGAGGTTCGGGTCCGGCTGTGGGGGCACGTCAGGAACGTTCGCCCCCGCCAGCGCCAAGGCGCCGGGGTAGAAGGTGTCATTGAGCGGCTTTTCCGCCTCCTGGACCTTCTGGTTCCACAGCGGTTGGATCGTAAAGGTAGCGGCGACCAAGCAGGTGACAATCACGCCACCGACGGCGCGGGCTGCACCGGCGGGGGTGCGGAGTGACCTGCGGGCGTCGAGAAGCGGAGTGTCCGTGGCGGTCGGGCGCTTCCGGTGCTGGCGGAGTGGCTCTTCAAGCAGCTCGTGGGTGACGTGCGCGAGGGCGAGGGACACGATGATGACGATCGTGCCCACCCAGGCCGGCGGGGTGCCAAAGCCGCCGATGACGGTGACGATGATGAGCAGTGGCCAGTGCCAGAGGTACAGCGAGTAGGCGATGCCACCCAGCCAGGTCATCGGCTTAGACGCGAGTACCGTGGAGACCGGGTTGTCGTTGCCGCTGAGGATCACCAGCGCGGCGCCTACGAGGGGGAGCAGCGCGACCGGGCCCGGGAAGGCGAGAGAATTTGCAACCACCGCGCCCGTGATCGTGATGCACACGACGCCAAGCGCCGACGTCAACCAGGCGATGCGCTGCGGGAAGAAGCGCGAGCGCGGGACGAACGCGAGGAGCGCGCCGAGCGAGAGCTCCCAGGCGCGGGAGAACGTGGAGTAGTAGTTCGCGCCGGTGCCGATAAACCCGAAGCGGGACGCCCACGCAAAGGAAGCGACGGTGATGAGTGCGAGCACGATCACGGCGCCGCGGCGAGCGAGCGTGCGTGGCAGCTTGCACTTGGTGATCAAGACAGCGATGAGCGTGCCGAAGAGGATGCCAAAGAGGTAGAACTGGCCTTGGACCGCCATCGACCACAAATGCTGCAGTGGCGACGTGTCCTGGCTGGCGGCCGCGTAGTCCGCGTCCTGCGCCATGAGCTCCCAGTTCTGGTAGTAGAGCATCGACGCGGTGAACTGGGCCGCGAGCTCGTCGCTCATGAGCTCCGGGGTGAGGTAATGCACCGCGATGAGCACCGCCAGAATGACGACGACGAGCGCGGGGACCAACCTACGAATGGTGCGCCAGAGCGGCCACCAAGGATTGAGGTTGGGGTTCGGGCGCAGCGCGTAGCGCAGCTGGCCGCCCAAGAAGAAGTAGCCGGAGAGCAGGAGGAACACGTCCACGCCGCCGGATACGCGGCCGACGAAGACGTGGAAGAGCACGACGAGCGCAATTGCGTATCCGCGAAGGCCGTCGATGTCCACGCGGTAGGACGAGGGGCGCGGGCGGGGGTGCGCGCCAGGAGACTGCTGCGCCTGCCGCGCCGTCTGTGACTGCTGCGCCGTTCCTTCGCCCATAAGCCCGTAAAACCCCTACAACATCATGAAAATTTTGGTACTATCCGGTTCAATTCGCTGAAGACATTACCGGCTCAACCGCCCGATTTGAAAAAACTTGGCCCCGTTGGGCGTGGCACGTCGTTTTGGTGTATGTGCCTCAACCGGGTAATGTGTGTGGGGTTGCCTGGTGGTTTGCCGCCCCAGGGGACAGCACAATCTGCGTACGCGCCGGACCCGTCTGGTCCGCGCCCCGGAAGGTCGGGAGCGCGGCGGTCGGCCGGCCAGTCACGCGCAGGGTAAAGAAGAAGGGTTGAACCGGCTCGCCGACAAGGGGCGGGTGTCTGCACTGCCCAGTGACCGAAAAGGAAGTTTTTTCATGGCTGTCAAGATCAAGCTGCAGCGTGTGGGTAAGATCCGCAACGCTCAGTACCGTGTTGTCATCGCTGACTCCCGCACCCGTCGTGACGGGCGCGTCATCGAGAACATTGGCATCTACCACCCGAAGGAAGAGCCGTCGCTCATCCGCATCGACTCCGAGCGTGCTCAGTACTGGCTGGGCGTCGGCGCGCAGCCGACCGAGCCGGTCCTCGCTCTGCTGAAGGTCACCGGTGACTGGCAGAAGCACAAGGGCGAAGAGGGCGCCGAGGGCACCCTGAAGGTCGCTCCGGAGAAGAAGTCCAAGCTCGAGCTGTTCAACGAGGCGCTCGAGGAGGCCAACAACGGCCCGACCGCCGAGGCCATCACCGAGAAGCGCAAGAAGGCGAAGGAAGAGGAGGAAGCCAAGGCTGCTGCCGAGGCTGAGGCCGCTGCCGCCGCCGAGGCTGCCGAGAAGGCTGAGTCTGAGGAAGCTTCCGAGTCCTCCGAGGAGAAGGCTGAGGAGTCCGAGGAGAACTAAGCGTCTCTCGCATTGCATGAGCCCCCGCTGCGCCACCTGGCGCGCGGGGGTTTGTTCGTTGCTGTGGGGCAGTGTTGACGCGCGCTCGGTGCTCCGGTGAGGGCGTTGGTGCGCAAACCGGCGACTCTGGTCCACTGAACGCCCGTGTTAGGCTTGCTGATTATGCAGCTCAACATAGGAAAGGTCGTGAAATCCCACGGCATCAAAGGCGAGGTCGCCGTCGAGGTCACGACGGATGATCCGGATGTGCACTTCGCCGTCGGTGAGTCCCTGACCGGCAAGCAGGCCGGGAAGGAACAGCAGCTCACCGTCAAGACGATGCGCCCGCACCAGAAGCGGCTCCTGGTCAGCTTCGAGGAGATCCCCGACCGCACCGCTGCCGACAGCCTGCGTGGCATGAAGTTTTACGCCGAACCGCTCGAACACGATGCGGACGAAGACGGCTACTACGACCACGAGCTCACTGGCCTTGAAGTCCGCATGGACGGAGCGCGTATTGGCGAGGTCACCGGCATCATGGACACTCCGAACCGCAAGATCCTCGAAGTGGACTACCAGGGCAGGGAAGTGCTCATCCCCTTCGTCATGGACATCGTCCCGGAGGTGGACCTGGAGCAGGGCTACCTGACCATCACCCCGCCGGAGGGGCTGCTCGATGTCTAGCCACATCCCGCAGCTGCGACTGGACGTCATCACCATTTTCCCCGAATACCTGGAACCGCTGCGCCACGCGCTGTTGGGCAAGGCCATCGAGCAAGGAATCCTGCAGGTCGGCGTGCACAATCTGCGCGACTGGGGGCAGGGAAATCACAAGTCCGTGGACGCCCCGCCACTTGGCGGAGGCCCCGGCATGGTGATGAAGCCGGACGTGTGGGGCCCGGCGCTAGACGCGGTCGCCGCGGGCACCTCCAATACGGATGAGCTCACGACCGCGGCGGCGCACAGGAACGATAAGGTGCGCCACGACCAGCGAAACGACGTCGCCCCGCGGCCGTACGACGCGCGCGACGTCCGCGACGGCGAGGACCCGGACGCCCCGCTGCTGCTCGTGCCCACCCCGGCGGGCACGCCGTTTTCGCAGGCGGATGCCCAGGCGTGGTCGCGCGAGCGCCACATCGTTGTCGCGTGCGGGCGCTACGAGGGCATCGACCAGCGCGTCTTCGAGGACGCAGCAACACGTTACCGCGTTCGCGAGGTGTCCATCGGAGATTACGTGCTCATCGGCGGTGAGGTGGCCACCCTTGTCATCGCAGAGGCCGTGACCCGACTGATCCCCGGCGTGCTGGGCAATACGCAAAGCCACGAGGACGACAGCTTTTCCGACGGGCTGCTCGAGGCCCCCAGCTACACCAAGCCGCGCAGCTGGCGCGGGATTGATGCCCCGGAGGTCCTTTTTTCCGGCGATCACGGCAAGGTGGAGCGGTGGCGTCGGCAAGCATCGCTCTCCCGCACGCAGGCGGTACGCCCGGACCTTGTCGCCCGCGCACGCGAGCGCGACGAGCTCACCGACGAGGACACCTTTTACCTCGATTCCCGCCCAGTGATCACCGGCCTCGATGTCCTCCTCGACCCCCGAAGCTGGTCGAAGGTGCGCAAGCGGTTGCGCCGCGAGCTCGCCAAGGTCGGCTACCGCATTGACAACGCCACGCTCACCGAGCGGAAAGGTCCCGTTTGCTTCGAGCCGTCGATGCTCGAGCAGGTCTACGAGCAGGAGCACGGGCGCGCGCCCGCAGAGCCGCTGTGCCAGCTCGAGATCACCGGGCGCACCACGCTGAGCAACGCTGAGGCGACTAAGGCCGTGGTGGCCGCGCTGCCGCGGGGTACCCAGTGGGTGGGCACGACGCGGTCGCTAGACTCACACGAATGACATCTCTCGCAGCGACCATCGCGACAGAACTCAACGTACAACCATCCCAGGTCGAGGCGGCGCTGAAGCTGCTCGCCGAGGGCAACACGGTCCCGTTCATTGCCCGCTACCGCAAGGAGGCAACGGGCGGCCTCGACGACGCGCAGCTGCGCCACATCGAGGAGCGTCACACGTACCTCGTGGAGCTTGAGGAGCGCAAGCAGGCGGTCATCGAGGCGATCGAGGAGCAGGGCAAGCTCACCGACGAGCTCAAGCGCGCCATCCTCGACGCCGACACGAAGGCCCGCGTGGAGGACCTTTACCTCCCGTACAAGAAGCGCCGCAAGACCAAGGCGGATATTGCGCGCGAGGCAGGCCTTGAGGAGCTCGAGCAGTTGCTTATCGACGCTCCCACGTCCGACCCCGCAATTCTGGCCGAAAAGTTCCTCTGCGAGGGCTTCGAGGACACGAAATCGGCCCTCGACGGGGCCCGCGCAATCCTGGTGGACAGGTTTGCCACCGACGCGGACCTGGTCGGCGAGGTACGCGAGCGCCTCTACACCACAGGCACGATGCGCTCTGGCGTCGTGGAAGGCAAAGAAGCCGAAGGCGCTAAGTTTAAGGACTACTTCGACTTCAACGAGCCGTTCGAATCCCTGCCGTCGCACCGCATCCTGGCGCTGCTGCGCGGCGAGAACGAAGGCGTGCTCACACTGGATCTGGATGCGGGCGACGAGTCCGTCTACGAGGGCATGATCGCCGAGCGCTTCGACCTGCCGGTGAAAGACAGCGAGTGGCTGGCCAAGGCAGTGAAGTGGGGGTGGCGCACGAAACTGCAGGTCTCCGCAAACCTGGATACCCGCGTGCGTTTGAAGGAGAAAGCGGAAGAGGGTGCCCTCGAGATCTTCAAGACGAACCTGCGAGACGTGCTGCTGGCCGCCCCGGCGGGCCAGCGGTCCACCCTCGCCCTGGACCCGGGGTATCGCAACGGCGTGAAGTGCGCGGTCATCGACGGCACCGGCAAGGTCCTCGACACCACGATCGTCTATCCGCACCAGCCGCAGAACCAGTGGCAGCAGGCGGTGCAGACCCTGTCCACGCTCTGCGCGCAACACGGTGTGGAGCTCATCGCGGTGGGCAACGGCACCGCCAGCCGTGAGTCGGAAAAGCTCGCCGGCGAGGTCGCGGATCTTATCGCTCAGGCGGGCGGGCAGCGCCCGACCCCGGTCGTGGTCTCCGAGTCCGGCGCGTCCGTCTACTCTGCGAGCCCGATTGCGGCCGAGGAGTTCCCGGACATGGACGTTTCCCTGCGCTCTGCCGTCTCCATCGCGCGCCGCCTGCAGGACCCGCTCGCGGAGCTGGTGAAGGTCGACCCGAAGTCCATCGGCGTGGGCCAGTACCAGCACGACGTGAACCAGGCCGCGCTCGCCCGCACCCTGGACGCGGTCGTGGAGGACGCGGTGAACTCGGTCGGCGTGGATCTCAACACGGCATCCGCGCCGCTGCTCGAGCGCGTGGCAGGCGTGAGCGCCACTATTGCGAAGAACATCGTTGCCTACCGCGACGAGCACGGCTCCTTCACCTCGCGCAAGGAGCTCGGCAAGGTGCCGCGCCTGGGCCCGAAGGCGTTCGAGCAGTCCGCTGGCTTTTTGCGCGTGCAGGGCGCCGCGAACCCCCTCGACGCGTCGGCGGTGCACCCCGAGGCGTACCCCGTGGTTGAGCGGATTGCCGCGGCGACGGGGCTAGACACCAAGGGGCTCATCGGCAACAGTGCCGTGCTGACCAAGCTCAAGCCCGCCGACTTCGCCGACGAGACCTTCGGCGTGCCCACCGTGACCGACATCATCGCCGAGCTGGATAAGCCGGGCCGCGACCCGCGCCCGGAGTTCAAGACGGCCACGTTTAAGGAAGGCGTGAACAAGGTCAGCGACTTGACCCCGGGCATGATCCTCGAGGGCACCGTGACCAACGTCGCCGCGTTTGGCGCGTTCGTTGACGTCGGGGTGCACCAGGACGGCCTGGTCCACGTCTCCGCGATGAGCAAGCAGTTCGTCTCGGACCCGCACGACGTGGTGCGCTCCGGCGAGGTAGTCAAGGTGAAGGTCATGGAGGTCGACGTTGAGCGTCAGCGCATCGGCCTGAGCTTGAGGCTTGACGACGAACCCGGGCAGGACCCCAAGCGCGGCGGCGGCAAGCCCGCCGGAAAGCCCGGCGGCAAGCAGCAGCGGGGCGGGAAGCAGCGACGCGGTGGGAGGGGGCGCGGTGGCGTCGATAAGCGGGCCCAAGGCGGGTCGATGGCGGACGCGCTGAAGCGAGCGGGATTTGGTAAATGACCCGGGCTTATGTAAGCTTTTTCGAGTTGTTGTAGGCGACATGAACCAGCCGAGCGCCCGTTTGGGAGAAGCCGCTAGGGTCCTCTGTCCTTAAACGTAAAGGATTGCTTCATATGAGCAACGGCATTATTGATCTTGTAGACGCAGGTCAGCTGCGCGATGACATCCCGGACTTCCGCGCCGGCGACACGCTTGACGTGCACGTGAAGGTGATCGAGGGTTCGGTGACCCGTACCCAGGTCTTCACTGGCTTCGTTGTGCGTCGCCAGGGTGGCGGCATCCGCGAGACCTTCACCGTGCGTAAGGTCTCCTTCGGTATCGGCGTTGAGCGTACCTTCCCGGTACACTCCCCGAACATTGAGAAGATCGAGGTCGTTCGCAAGGGTGACGTTCGCCGTGCGAAGCTGTACTACATGCGCGACCTGCGCGGTAAGGCAGCTCGTATTAAGGAGCGTCGCTAAGCTGCGACTCCGACGCCCCGCACACCGACACAATTCGGTGCGCGGGGCGTTTTGCATTTTGTTGGTGGGACGCACGGCGCTGCTAGAGTATGCGAGGTGACCAACGTGAACGGACAGCCAAGCGGCTCAACGCCTGAGCCGGAGTACCCCCGCGACACCACAGTGCCTGCAGTGCCCGCAGCTCCCGCTGCACAGCCTCGGCAAGACGCGGCTGCTACGCCGCAGCGCGACGCAGCACAGGCGGAGTCTGCCGGGCAGACTGCTGAGAACGGGGCCAGTGAAAAGGCCTCCAAGGAGATGCCGTGGTACATCGAAATCCCGATGGTGATCGCGCTGACGCTGGTATTCATCTTCCTCATCCAGACCTTCATCGGGCGGCTGTATGTGATTCCGTCCGGCTCAATGGAGCCCACCCTGCACGGCGAGAACGGGTCGGGGGACCGCATCTTCGTGGAGAAGCTCACCTACGCCTTCAACGACCCTGAGCCGGGTGATGTGATCGTGTTCAAGGGCACCGATTCTTGGAATACCGGCTTTTCCACCAACCGTTCGGACAACACCGTCGTGCGTGGCATCCAGGAGGTCGGCTCCTGGGTGGGCCTGGTACCGAAGGACGAAAACACCCTGGTCAAGCGCATCATCGCCGAGGGTGGGCAGACGGTTTCGTGCCAAGAGGGAGACACAGCCGTGATGGTCGACGGCGCACCGATTCAGCAGGATTACACCTTGTCTCCGCCGTTTTATCCGGTGGACCCTTCCTCTGGCTCTGAGGCCTGCGGTGGACCCTACTTCGGGCCAGTTGAGGTGCCGGAGGACCACTACTTCATGATGGGCGATAACCGCACCAACTCTTCCGACTCGCGCTACCACATGGGTGACGGGCTAGAGGGCACGATCCCGCGCGAGAACATCCGCGGCAAAGTGCTTGGCATTGTCTTCCCGCTCAACCGCTTTGGTGGGGTGGAAAGCATGGACATCCAGCAGTAGGACGGTCCACCGCGCATGACTCGCGTTCGCAGGCTCAAACAGCTGCGCACCTACGAGGTAGCCCTGGATAAAGCAGGGTTCGGGCCGGTCGCGGGGGTGGACGAGGCGGGACGGGGCGCATGCTTCGGCCCGATCACCATTGCTGCGTGCGTGCTTCCGCCGGCACCGCTGCGCCAGCTCGAAGGCCTCACCGACTCGAAGAAGTTGACTGCCCGGCGCCGGGAGTCGTTGTTCGATCCGATCCGCCATCACAGCCTTGCCTACGCCATCGTGCACATTTCCGCCGCGGAGATTGATCGTCGCGGCATTCAGGCTGCGAACCTCGACGGAGCCCGGCGAGCGATCGCGCGGCTTCAGGTACGGCCCGGCTACGTGCTCATGGACGGCTTCCGCGTCCCGGGCCTGACCGTTCCGCAGCTGCCCGTGGTGGGCGGGGATGCCGCTGCTCGCTGTATTGCCGCGGCTAGCGTGCTGGCAAAGGTGAGCAGGGACCGGCTGATTACCCAGATGGCACAGGACTTTCCCGGCTATGGGTTGGAGGGGCACAAGGGGTACGGGACGAAGGTCCACATGGATGCGGTGCGCCGCCACGGTGCAACGTGTGAGCACCGTTATAGTTATGCCAACGTCAAACAGGCGCACGAGGTTTACGAAAAAGGGGTGCTTGCATGAGCGCTGAGGAACTGGACAATTACGAGGCCGAAGTTGAGCTCTCGCTGTACCGCGAGTACAGGGATGTGGCCAGCCAGTTCTCCTACGTCGTTGAGACTGACCGCCGCTTCTACCTGGCCAACGCGGTAGAGCTGATCCCGCACGCTGAGGGCAAGGATGTCTACTACGAGGTCCGCATGTCCGACTGCTGGGTGTGGGACATGTACCGCGCAGTGCGTTTCGTCCGCTACGTCCGAGTAATCACGTACAAGGACGTCAACATTGAGGAGCTGGACAAGCCGGATCTGACATTCCCGGACCGCTAGATTTTTCACTCCATACGCACAGGGATTTCTGCAGCGCCTGGCCGACTTTTCGGCCGGGCGTTGTGCTTTTCCTCCCAACTATTTTTCCCTGTGAGGGAACCTGGGCCCCTTTTTCGGAGTCTAACTAGACCCGGTGACCATCAGGTAAGCCGGAACCACCAGCACTAGAAGACGGATAACAAGGAATCCCTACAGTGACCGCCAGGAACCCAACGAACCCGACGTGTCATACCCGGCCTAGCAGGTGCGCTGAGATCAGACCATGCGTTGCTTCCAAAGACGAGCAGAATCGTCAAAAGGAAGCAGCGTTTGGAATCATCAACACGGCAGCGATCTCGACTTCTTGACCACAGTGCGGGCACTTGGCATGCCCATCAGTGAGCGGTGTGACGGGGCGCGCGCGTTGCCGATACGTCGTCAGAGCGCGGTAGATTTGAGAGCCGCGTACAAGGAGCATGAAAGTCAGACTCCCGATCATTGGCGCATGTGCTCGGAGGCAAGTCGCGCGTAGATGAGGGTGTCGGTCCATTCGCCCTTGCTGAACCAGTCCTGGACGTGATGTGCTTCGAGCCGGAACCCGACACGACGAGCGAGTGCTGCCGAGGCGCTGTTGCGAGCATCCATCTGCGCGGTGACGCGGTGGAGCTTGTAGTGGTCGAACCCGAGGGCGAGTACTGCTCGGACTGCTTCGCTGGCGAAACCTTGCCCACCGTGCGCCGGGTCGAGAACCCACCCGATCTCGCCTTGACGGTGCTCGTGATCGGTGAGCCAGAGGGCGACGTCTCCGATCGCGACGCCGCCATGCTCTATGACCAGCGCAAGCGCACCAGTCTCGCCATCGATGCTGGTCTTCGCTAGCCGCTCGGCGAGTTTTTTGCGCGTGACTTCCGCGGTCCATGGCTCGTCCAACAGGTAGCGGGCAACGTCGGGTCGCGAGTACAGCTCGTGAAGCCATTCGGCATCGTCGGCGTTATGCGGACGGAGATGGAGTCGCTCCGTCACCAATGGCCACTGGGCGGTGGGCTTGAGATCGCGCCGGTAGTGGAACAACTCCTCCTGCTGTCCTGCGGGCGTGGTCCCGACGGCTCGCTCGACCTCACGGAACCCTGCGTTCGTCAAGCACCTCTGGGAGGCCTTGTTCTCCAGGAGCGTGCGTGCTGTCAAGGTTCGCAGTCCACTGTTGCGTGCGAAGCGCGATGCCAACTCCAGGCCCCGACGAGCGTGCCCTGCTCCCCGCGCATCCGGATGAATCCAGAACCCGACCTCGGCAACCTCGGAGCTGACATCGAAGATCACCAAGGAGCCCACAAACCGGTCCGTCTCGGCATCGACAAGCGCGAGGACTGCCAGCGTGCCGGCCGACAGACCCTCAGCAACCTCGTCACGGATCATCCGTCGCACGGACTCTGGGGTGTAGTCGGACTCGGGTAGGTGGCCGAAGCGCCGCACAGCTTCATCCTTGGTGCCGGCTGCATACGCGTCTGCATCCAGCTCAGAGAGGGGGCGTAGGCGAGTGTTCTCAAAGGTGATCGGGAGGGTGGTGGAATCCAGCATGCACTAAACCTAACATAGATTGGATAGCTAACTGAAGCGTGTTTGGTTAGGTTGGTGGGGTGAGCTACTGGGAACACCGCAAACCTGTGCAACGCCTCCGCGCAGTGGACATCGTCGAGGTTGCGAGGGCATCGGTAAGGCTGCTGGACGAAGGCGGGTTGAGGGCCCTCACCCTGCGATCTGTGGCGCAACAGGTGGGTGTCGCTCCAGCCAGCCTGTACTCCCGCGTCGAATCCGTCGACGATCTGTTTGACCTCGCCCTCGACACAGCGCTTGCAGACGATGCCGTGATGTCCGAGTCGATCCGCAACGCCGACCTGCCTGCCCTGATGGACGCCTTCTTCACGCACCTCACGACCCACCGGTGGGCCGGTCAGGTCATCGGTATGCGCGCTCCCAGGGGCCCGGCGTACCTGGCCCTTTCCGAGCGGATGTGCGTCCTGCTCGAACAAGCGGGTGCCCCGGATCCGCTGGGAACTGCCTACCGATTGTCCAACCTGGTGATCGGCGCCTCCCTGACCGCTCCTATGGCAGCCGACGAGAAGCGCGTCGCCATCGACCCTGAGCAGGCTCCCACCTATGCGCGACTCCACGCGACGCACCACATCAGCCCGCAGGAGATACTTGCCGACGGAATCAGCGCTCTCCTCGCCTCGCCCTCCAAACCGAGTGCGCTTTGGGCCTCAGCGGGGGAATGTCAGCAAGACCCCTAAAGGTTGGTGGTGTCGGTGGCGCAGACGCGGAGGCGGTATCCATCGGGGTCGGAGGCGACGAAGGTGTAGCCGAGCTCCAGGGTGGTGGGTTCCAGCGCGATGGGGAAGTCAAGTGTTGTCCAGTCTTGGTAGAGCTGGTCGACCTCATCGTCGGGGGCGTAGCTCATGGATAGTTCGACGCTGCCGGGTGTGCCGGTGGCGGCGGGGTCGATCTGGTCGCGGGTCTGGATTCAGATGGTGACGTCCTCGGTGAGGCTAACACTGCGAAGTCGTCGAAGGTCTCGATGGGCTCCTTGTTCAGGGCTTGGCGGTAGAAGGTGGTGCTGGCCTCGACGTCGGTGACGTAGAGGATCACGCTGGTGGGTGCGAAGTCTGTCATGGCGGTTCTCCTTGTGGGCCCCATGGGGGCAGTCTGGTTGCTTGGATCACGACGTTAAGGGGATAGATGACGTCTTCTGTCATGTATGCGTGCGAGGGTTGGGGCCATGCGGGCGGATCGGTTGTTGGCGATGATCTGGCTGCTGCGTACCCATGGCGGGCTCTCGACGGCAGAGCTGGCGCAGTGGCTGGAGGTGTCGCGTCGTAACGTGCCGCGAGATGTGGAAGCCCTTTCGGCTGCTGGAGTGCCGGTGTACTGCGAGCGCGGCCCCACGGCGGGGTCCGCCTAATGCCGGGCTACCGCACTGATGTCACAGCGCTATCCGAGGACGAGAGCCACGCGTTGTTCGCTGCGATCTCGTCGTGGGGCCCGGATTCGATTGGGCTGGGTGATGCGTTAGCCTCGGAGGTGCGCAAGCTGCTGGCTGCGGTTCTCGAGGCGCATCGTGGTCAGAGTCTGGAGGTTGCGTCGCGGATCGTGGTTGATCCGCACGGCTGGTTGCCGCAACCTGGTGCGCTGCAACCTGGGGAGGCCTTCGTAACCGTCCAAGGAGGCGTGTTCGCCCGTCAGCGGTTGCGGTTGACGTATCGTTCACGCCAAGCCGTACGTGTGCAGGAGCTGGTGGTGGAGCCGCATGGTCTGGTGTCGGCCGGCAGCGACTGGTATCTGTGCGCCAGCGCCGAGCAAACAGTGCGTTATTTCAAGGCAGTCCGTATCGAGCACGCCGCCCTGTTGGCTGAACCGTGCTCAGGGCCCGAGCTGGATGTGGCCCAAGCATGGCGGGATCACCGCGCCAGGTTCCTCGACCAGTTCACTCCTGTCAGTGTTGATGCCTGGCTCCGCGCGCATCGGTGGGACGACGCGCGCGAGTGGAGTATCTGCACCAGCCCAACGGACGTGCCCGTGCTTGTAGCGCATCTCATGACTGAAGTGGTGGACCTTCACGTTGCAAGCCAGGAATCCCGATTCAACGAGCACTTTCCCGCCGTAGCCGGAGGTAAGACCGGGAATCCATAGCTCAAGAAGCACGCATTTTGTCGCTTAACCCTGCTTTTCCACCCAACTATTTTTCCCTGTGAGGGAACCGAGGCCCCTTTTTCGGAGTCTAACTAGATAGGGGAGCGCACACGCGCTCCGGACAATCGAGTGACTTTGGGAGGGGCAATGCACCACTACACACACGTGGCGGACACACCGTTCGCCGACCAGTACGAGCTCGGCTACGCCGGGGAGGCCAGCGCGATCGCCTGGTATGAGGACGCCGGCTATCTGCTCATCGAGCACCGCGCGCGGTGCAAATCTGGTGAGCTCGACATTGTGATGCTCGCGCCTGATGGGGCAATCGTCTGCATCGAGGTGAAAACACGTCGCGGCGCGGCGTTCGGGGCCGCGGAGGCGGTGACGTCGAAGAAGCTCGCGACGATGCGGCGCTGCGCTGCGGAGTGGCTTGGGCGCAATGTGCACGAGGGCCACAGGGAAGTGCGCTTTGACGTTGTGGAAGCGCTTTTCGACGGCACCGGGTTCGCCCTCCAGCGTTTCGAGGGGGCCGAAGATGGCGCTTGCTAGTACACAAACCGCGACCGTGGAGGGTGTGCACGCGCACCCCGTGACGGTGGAGGCCAACGTTGGCCCTGGCCTGCCGGGGATGCACATGGTTGGCCTGGGCGATGCGGCGGTCAAGGAATCGCGGGAGCGCATCCGCACGGCAATTGCCAACGCATCGCTGTCGTGGCCGCGCACGAAGATTATGGTCTCCCTTTCGCCCGCGCACCTGCCAAAGGCCGGCTCGCACTTTGATCTGCCGGTTGCGGTCGCGGTGCTGGGCAGCCTTGACCCGCGTGCGCAGCGCCGTCTGCGCTCGACCATGCTTGTGGGCGAACTCGCCCTCGACGCTTCGCTGCGACGTGTCGAGGCAATTTTGCCGATGTTGTTGCAGGCGCGTCTGCGCCCAGACATCGAGACCATCGTCATTCCCCGCGCCAATGCGCGCGAGGCCGCACTCCTCGGCGACCCCAGGATTGTGATGGCCGATTCGTTGAGCCAGGTGTGGAGCTGGCTTATCGACGGCCCGTTGCTGGAACCTGTCGACCCACACGCCATAGACTCCACGGGACCGTCTGACACAGAAGCAGTAGGAGCTTCAGCCGCCCCAGACTTTCGCGACATTGCCGGACAAGCTCACGAGCGCGCAGCCTTCGAGGTCGCCGCAGCAGGTGGCCACCACGTGATGATGGTGGGCCCACCTGGATCTGGTAAATCCATGCTCGCCGAGCGGCTTCCCTCCATCCTGCCGCCACTGAACCAGCACGAGCGCATCGAATGCACCTCGCTACACCAAGCCGCAGGCATCGCCCGCGGCGAGGTGGTGACGGGCCGGCCGTTTATCGCCCCGCACCCCTCACTGACCAAAGCCATGCTGCTCGGCGGGGGACCGCACACACCGCTGCCCGGCGCGGTCAGCCAGGCACATCACGGCGTGCTGTTTTTGGACGAGGCATCTGAGATCCCGGCTCGCGTGCTCGATACGCTACGTATCCCGCTCGAGCAGCACGAGGTCCGCCTGACCCGAGGCAAGCGGACCGTGGTCTTCCCCGCACAATTCCAGCTCATCCTGGCTGCGAATCCGTGCCCGTGTGGGCGAGAGCCGGAGCAGTGCCGTTGCCACCCAAGCGAGCGGGCGCGGCACCTGGCAAACATTTCTGGTCCGCTGCGAGATCGGTTGGACGTCTTTGTCCGAACCACAGCTGCATCAGCCGTGCTCAGCCCGCAGGACGCGGAGCCGAGCGCGGTGATTGCGCAACGTGTCGCCCAGGCGCGCGAACGCGCGGCGCACCGCTGGCGCAACGCTGGGTGCAGTGCACGGACGAACACGAAGGTGGCTTCCACACTGATCCGCCGCGAATTCCCCGCCGACGAGACCGGCATGGTCTTCCTTGCCAACCGTCTCAGCCACGGCGAGCTGACGCAGCGCGGGGTAGATAAGGTGCTCAAACTCGCCTGGACGCTCGCGGACCTTGAGGAAGCACCCGTCCCCGACATTGACCACGTCGCGCGAGCGTGTGAGATGCACGCTCCACAACCTGAGGAGCACGCAGCATGAGCAAACTGGAATCCTGGGCCTACCTGTCACGCGTCATCGAGGGCCCATCAACGCACCTGCAGGAAATGCTGCGCGCCGGGCGCGACGCCGATGAAATTGCTCGAGGGGTGCGTACCCGAGCCTCGTGGCTTGGCCCGCTACGTGCAACGACCGAGCGACGCTACGACTGGGATCGACCCGCTGAAGACCTGAAGCAGGCCCACTCGCTGGGCTACGCATTGCTCACCCCCGATTCGCCTGGGTGGCCGACCGCGCAGGTCCATGACTCGTTTGTACGAGGAGCCTACGCAAGCCGGGAAAATATGGAGACCGCTATTGCCGACGGTGCCGCGCCACACGCCCTGTGGGTGCGGGGCTCGACCAACCTGGCTGAGCTCTTCGACCAGTCGGTGGCATTTGTGGGCACACGGGCCGCGACCACGTACGGCCACCAGGCCACCCAAAACCTTGTGACGGCGGTGGCAAAGCACCGCTACACGGTGGTCTCCGGTGGCGCTATCGGCATTGATACTGTCGCGCACGAGGCAGCACTCGCCGCGCGCACCCCGACGGTGGTGGTGGCAGCATGCGGCCCAGGTGTGACGTATCCGCGACGCAACGAGCGGCTTTTTGACCGCATTGTTGCCGCTGACGGCGCGCTTATCACCGAGTACTCACCTACAAGATTTTGATACCGGCTATAATTCCAAGAGTTAGGAGGATCTTGTGAGTAAACGGCCAGCTAGAGCAGTGATCGTAACGCGCCTATCGCGCGAGGTGGAAAACTCTACGTCGATAGAACGCCAGGAACAATACTGCCGGGAGAAGTGTGAAGCCGAGGGGTGGGAGGTTGTCGGCGTAGCCCGGGACGTGAACGTGTCCGCCGGAGGACGTAACCCGTGGCAACGCGCCGGGCTGTCTGAGTGGATAGGCAAACACAAGGGTGATCCTGGACGTTCGCGCGAGTTCGACGTGCTCGTGTTCTGGCGGATGGACAGGCTAGTTCGTTCTGTCACTCAGCTGTGGGAGCTGTTGATTTGGGCCGGAGAAAACGGGGTGACACTCGTTTCCGCCACCGAACAGATGTTTGACACCACTAAGGCTGAGGGCAAACTCATGATTTCAATGGTGGGTGCTTTCGCGGAGCTGGAGCTTGAAGCTATCAGAGAGCGCACACGGGCCGACCAGCGCCACAGAATCAACTCGGGGCACTATCGCGGGAGTCTTCCACCGTGGGGTTATCGCCCGGTGCAAAACGAACAGGGCAATTGGGTGCTAGAGCCTGATCCGGAACAAACTAAGACTATCGACCGGGTAGTTCACGCGCTGCTACACGAAAATAAGTCTGTCACTGCGGTATGCAAAGAACTTAACGCCGACGGGGTGCCCACAGTCAGGGATCTAAACCACAAGCGCAATGGTAGGCCTATGCGGGGGCTGTTTTGGTCTACGTCAGCCCTAATAAGAATGTTGGAAAAGCCAACCCTGCTAGGCCTTGTCACCGCCCAGGACGAGATTCTGGACGCGCACAACAGGCCCGCTAGGGACGCTAAGGGGAGCCGGACATACGAGAATGAGCACCTAGTCCTAGGCCCGGATAATCGACCGCTACAACGGGCTGAGCCGGTTATGTCACGCGAGGATTTTGACGCTATTCAAAAGCTCTTAAGCACCCGTAGCGGGGGAAACGGTACTACTGGTGCTGGTGATTCACTGTTGTTGGGCGTGCTGTTCTGTGGGGTGTGCGGGAGAAAGGCCTACCACTACAAGAGAGAAAAACAGGGTAGGCAGAACGTCTACCGCTGCCAAACAGTGGCATCGACGGTACCAGTGTGCTCTGACAAGCAGGTTACGGTTAACGCTGGGTGGATCGAGGGGGTTGTTACGGACACATTCTTAGGACTGTTCGGGGACAGTGTTCGCACTGTCCGTGTGTGGCAGGAGGGTAACGACGTGTCCACCGAGATAGAAGAACTGCACGACAGTATGGACGCGGTGGCAGGGGTGCTAGCCCGCCAGCGCCCGGGATCTGCGGCGTTCAACAGCCTAACTACTCAGATTGAAGAGATTCAGGCCCGGTTAGACGAACTAGAGCAGGTTGAGACTGTGCCGTCGGGTTGGCGGTGGATACCGACGGATCAGACGGTGGCACAGTGGTGGGAAAACGCCAGCAACAAAGAACGCAACAAGTACCTCATTGACAGCGGAGTACACGTCGAGTTCGAGCACGCCGGAGCGAAACAGCGCGGGATCAAACCGGCGGTAAGAGTCACTTTCGAGGACTACGCCGGTATCCTAGAGCAGCTAACGCCAGGCATCCCAGCAGCCCGAGTAGCTGACGTACTGGCAGAGGTACCCGAGGGAACCACCGTTCACATCGACAGCGCCGGTGCTCACCTAGAGGAGCGCGAATGATAGCCTACGAGCGCCTTAACGGGGCCGACGGCGTGCTGGTGGTACGAGACACCGCCACGGGCCGGACAGAGCGCCTGAACGGCCTTATCAAGGCCAACGAGTGGACAGCACGCTTGTTATTCACGTACGACAGCCTGGTTATCGAGGTGTGGGGCGGACCTAGCGTGCTACCGGGCACGGTGGAGCACGACAGCTTTACAACCATCGGAGAAGCAGCAGCAGAGCTGGGGACCACCACCAAAGATCTTGTGGAGCGAATGATTAGCGACGGCTTATTTATCAACCTTGACGGCCATCTTATCGCCAGCCCGCACCCGGACATACAAAAAACACCCCGCCACTAGGCAGGGTGCAAACAGGGAATGTGTCTACGCGGTGTAGTTGTAGACCGATTGACGGCTAATGCCGTAGTCACGCGCCAGAGCAGCGACAGACTCACCAGCAGCGCGCCGGGAGCGTATCTCCCCTGCCTGTTCATCGGTTAGGGCGGCTTTACGCCCCTTGTACTTGCCAGCAGCTTTAGCCACCGCGATACCCTCCCGCTGGCGCTCGAGAATCATGGAGCGTTCAAACTCAGCAACGGCACCCAGCATGGACAAGAGCAGCACGTTCATAGCGCTATCATCGCCGGTGAACGTCAAACTTTCCTTGACGAACTCGACGCGCACGCCACGGCCCGTAAGGTCACGCACGATAGCGCGTAGATCCTCAAGGTTGCGTGCCAACCTGTCCATCGAGTGGACAACCAGCGTGTCCCCCTCACGCACGTAATCGAGAGCAGCGTTCAGCTGGGGACGGTTAGCGGACTTACCGCTGGCCTTATCCTCGAAGAGCTTATCTAGCTCTACGCCCTCGAGCTGGCGGGCGGTGTTCTGGTCTACGGTGCTAACGCGCTTGTATCCGATACGCATTGTCGATCTCCCTTGTTTCTGTCTGCCGTTGTCTAATTAGGATCTTAGACGTTGTTGGGCAGTGTGTCAAAAAATGTGTTTACGACTCTATTTAGACACCGTTTCGGGTTGTCGAGTTTGTCTAGCTAGGGTGTACCCCAGTTGGGCAGAGCTAGGGTAGGGTGGCCCCAGCAGTGGGGACAGCAGGCGGGGTACACCGGACAGGCACCCGCTAGCAGCAGGCCCGGGCACCGGCTAGGCACTGGCTGGACACTGGCTAGGCACTGGCGTGCTGGGGGCGCGTGCAGTAACGCGCTACAACGGCGTTAGAGCCGTTTTAGGACAGTGCGCTAGCTTATCCCCCGCTGGCAGAGTTAGGCGCTTAGACGGGCTTGCAGGCACGCTAGAGCGCGTGCTACACACCGCCAGCAGATAGCAGGAAGTTAGAGAGCGTAGACACACCAGCGCACGTTATCGCGCCTACATACCAGCGTGTGGACACCGTTGCCTGGCTACGAGCACAACCCCCACGGGGCATACCCCTGCCCCGGTGTGTTAGACCGCTAGTGATAGCGGGTGTGATCTCTGGTACAGGTTTAAAGTCTATACAATTCATCCATAGAACAGGCGTGTGAATAAAATTCACCCAAGTTTGGTGGTGTGTGTTACAATGAAAATTCCCCCCGACTGTCTTGTCGAGGGGATAGGCCGGTGTATCGCTGGCCGTGTTGTCTGCAAACTCAATAGTGGAGCGAAACAAGCGACGGTCTAGCCGGTATCAAGTTTAAACACGCGCGGGGTGCCACCCGCGCACGACAGACCAAGGAGGTCTCTTTTTTGTGTAACACCGAAGATACATCACGTATCGAGAAAGGACAAGCCGAACACGCCGGAGACGTAGCCCCAGCAGGGGCCGTCACGGTGGACAGGGCACTTATCAGAGAAAAGAATCAGGAACTACGAGAGCGAGGGAGGAAGATCTGTAACACCTGCGGTGTGGAGCAGGACCTAAACACCGACTTTCAGCCGGACAAGCGACTGTCTGACGGGCGTGCTGGCCGTTGTCGCACCTGCGCTAACAAACAGGTACAGGCCGACAGAGCAGCAGCGGACGGGCTGGAGCAGGCCCTCGAAAACGGCTACTACAGGGCTATCTACAAGAGCCTACCCGCCGAGAAGATCACGCGGGCAGAGCTGTTGGTGTACTGGGACGATATGGGGATTAACCCGTGGGAGTGCTTTCACACCGGCGTACCGCTTAGGCGGGAGCCGGGCTACTCGAACAGCAGGACTATCGACCACGTTCAGCCGTTGTCAGATCCCGAATCAGCAGGCCACGTACTCGAGAACGTTGTTCCGTGTTCCAGTGCGTACAACAACTACAAGCACGCGACTAACGCGGTGCTAGCCATGCTGAACAGGGATCCAGAGAAGTTTCCCGGATTGACCTACACCGGCGCTACCGACGAGCACGGCAACCCGCTAGTCCCGGCGCTGGTGGAGTGGAGCGACGGCGACTCACTCGCCATCGAGACTACCCTGACAGAACAGGGGGCCGAGTGACCAACGAACAGCAGCTAGCCCAGCTCGAAGAACAGTTGGGAGCTATCCACCTCAAGGACATTCAGCCACGAACAGAGCAGGACGTTTGGCTTATCCCTGGCGTGGTTCACGCAACCAACACACTGTTGTACGGCACCTCGAGCGCCGGTAAGTCACTGGCGGTAGCCCACATCATCGCCAGCCTGCTAGACGGGCGGGAGTTCTTGGGGGTTAAGCCCCTAGTCACCGGCTTAAACGTGCTGGTGGTGTGCTCAGACCGGGGAGCCGAACACGAGTACCGGGACAGGTTGGGCACGATAGGCGTAGACGTACAGACCGCCGGGGTTACGTTCCTCACCGGCGTAGGAACAGAGCCACAACAGTGGTGGAACAGCGTTCACGAGTACGCCCGGCGCGCCGGGGTAGATCTCGTTGTGGTAGATCACGCCAGCGGGGTACTCGACGGTGACGAACTGGAAAAGGCCCCGTGGCGCGAGTTGTGGACACAGCGCCTAGCCCCGTTCAATCTGCCGGTGATCCTTGTAGCTCACTCATCGGACTACACCGGCCCTCGCGGCCCGTCACACCGGGTTATGGGTAATTCCGCTGCTAGTCAGTTTGCACGGGCCGAGGTGGAGATCTACCGGACAAACCCTAACGCCTACGCTGACTCTATGCGTGTGCTGCGAAGCAAGAGCAGGGACGGTACGGGCATACAGCGCCGGTTCTGGATCAGTGACAACGGCGTTATCGTTCGTGACGAACAGGCAGAGCAACAAGCCGGTGAAAAAGCACGCCAGCGGTCTAAACAAACGATGGACAGCAACCACCGGATAGCCCAGCTAGCGTGTCAGTCTTCCGGCAAGAACAAGACAGAGGTAGCACGAGACATAGCCAGCGAAGTGAGATTATCGGTGAATAACGTCAGGGCCAAAAAGCTCAACGACTTAGAACACGCCGGGATGTTATGCCAGCGCACCAACAACGCCGGTGGCATGTACTCGCCCGGCCCTAAGCTCGAGCTAGCCGGAGTGTAAAGGCCCAGGTCAGACACATTTCGGGGTTGTACCCTGTAGGGTACACCCGGTTTGTGTTTCCCCAGGTCAACGGGGGTGTACCCTGTACCTGTACCCCCCTCTCTCTATACTCTCACCCCCACATCAACTTTCTTAGTGCGCTAGCTTTCAGGCTAGCGCCATCGGCCTAGTGAATTAATTTAGTGAACGGCCTTAGAGCCGTTCAAACAAGAGTTGTAGCGGACTTATGGCCCGCTACACAATGACATAACCACAGACCGATGGACAGCCTTAGCGGGCTGTCCCTACGACCGGAGAGCTACCCAGCTCGACGGGTTGTTTCGTTCCATTATGGCCGGTGAACAAGAGTCACCGGCACAGAGTTTGACAGACCGAAGAAAACACCAGACCGGGGCTTTATGGCCCCGTCTTTTGTATCCACACGAGAGACAGACACTGCCGAAGAGCAAGGGTATAACCATCGGTTACACCCTGGACACCGGAGAGTGGAAAAGCAGACATCCGTAGTGCGGATGTATGGACGAAAACCGCAAGTCACATTAGCTGTAAGCAAACCCGCCTTGACCAGCGAGACCACTGTACTACAGGGGTATTGGCGAACGACGGGAAGAGTATGACGTCGGTACTACCGACACCATCGACCGTTTGGGCAGGTCGCATGACAATACCCTAACCACTAGTTAGGGTATTCCCGAACCATCACCGGAGACGGTGAAGCGGAGCGCCCGGGGGGTGGGCAGCTACAACGCAACACCTAACCACCGGGCTACGGGGGTTGTAGCGCTCTGGTGGCTAGGAGCATTATTACTTACTCCGGTGAGTTTGTCCTGTCGAACGATCTAGTAGGATCTTTGTTGGTATCAAAGTGTTTCCGGTGGGTACCCGCCAGGAGTGACACCCGATCGGCACCGGTTTCTCACCCGCAATCGCCTCGTCGCAGCGCTCACGCAGGGCAGCGTGGTGGTCGAGGCAGCGTTTCGCTCCGGTGCGCTCAATACGTTGAAGTGGGCGCGCTACTATAACCGCCACGCGATGGCCGTGCCCGGCTCCATCCTGGGCGCAGGCTCGCTCGGGGCGAACCTCGCGATTAGGAATCGCACCGCCACCATGGTGTTAAACGGCGACCAGATCCACGCACAGCTTGGCCAGCTGGGCGCGATCGATGCGGACGAACAGATGGAGCTTGAGTTCGCTGCGGACCCGATTCAGCAGCTCAGCCACAATGAGCTCCGCGTCTTCGACGCCACCCCGCCGCATGCTGATCAAGCCCGGGATGCGGAGACTATCTCCGCCACCGCCGGTATGAGTACTGGTCTGACCGTCCACCTCCTCATGGAGCTTGAGCGGCGCGGGCTTGTGCGCCGCAATCGCCGGCAATGGTCACGCGCGGTGAAGGTCGCACACAACGGATAGAGCACGAGAGCGCGGGTAGGAGGGGAGTGGCCCGCGTGGCGCCCAGGCCGCGGGGAATGAGTACACTCCTGTTGCATGAGTGACAACGGTGCGGCTTCACAATTCCTCGCAGCAGTAGAGGACTACGCCGACTATGCGAGCACGGTAAAAGGGCGCTCTGCACACACCGTCAAAGCGTATGCGGCAGACCTCCGCTCGCTCGCCGAGTACGTCACCAACCTCGACGAATTCACCCTCGACACGTTGCGCACCTGGCTTGCCGACGCCGCGCGCGCCGGCAAAGCCCGCTCCACCCTTGCCAGACGCACCGCAACCGCACGCGGTTTTTCCACGTGGGCGACAAAGCAAGGGCTTCTCGACGCCGACGTCGCCGCCCGTCTCGTCACCTCGCAGGTCAAGCGCCCTCTTCCGCATGTAGTCAATCCCGCACGCGCAGGCGAACTGGTTGAGGCTGAAACTGCCGACGACGCCCACCCCGCCGAAGGCCTGCGCGACCGCGCAATCCTCGAACTGCTCTACGCCACCGGCATCCGAGTCGGCGAACTGACCGGGCTGGACGTCGGCGACGTCGATTTTCACCGCAGCACTGCCCGCGTCACCGGCAAAGGCAACAAGCAGCGCACCGTTCCATTTGGCAACCAGGCCAGCCTGGCAATGCAAGACTGGCTGGAACACGGCCGCAGCGAACTTGCGGGCGACACCAAAGCCCTCTTCGTCGGCTCCAGGGGAGCGCGCATCGACCAGCGGCAGGTCCGCAGGATCGTGGAGCGCGCCGGGCAGCGTGCGGAGATCGCGGACTTAAGCCCGCACACCTTGCGCCATACGGCTGCGACCCACACGCTAGAAGGAGGGGCAGACCTGCGCGTCGTGCAAGAAATGCTCGGCCATTCGAGCTTGCAGACCACGCAGATCTACACCCACGTGTCTTCCCAACGCCTCCGCAAAGTCTACGAGCAGGCGCATCCGCGAGCGTAGTCGCCAGTTTTACTGGGGGCCGATGGGTTTTAAGCGGATCTCGGGGGCATCCAGCAGCGTGAGGGGATCGAAGTAGGACTTCTCACCGCCCGGTTCGGCTTTGAGTGCGCCCCAGTGTAGGCCGTCGTGTCGGTGTGGCGCGCCCGGCGGGGTGTACACCAGTGTCCCGAGCGCGTCGCCTTCAGCTACGACAGCGCCCTTCTTGAGGGTGGTGCGCACGGGTTGGTACGTGGTGCGAAAGCCTTCCGGGTGCTGGAGGGAGACAACCGGGGTGCCGGCAACGACGCCGGCGAAGTACACGGTGCCTTCGCCAGATGCGTAGACCGTGTCTCCTGGTTCGGCTGCCAGATCCACGCCGCGGTGGCCTGGCTGCCAGTTGCGCAGCGGAATTTCTGCGGGCCTGGTCACTCGCGTCACGGAGCTCGCAGCCGTCGTTGGGTCCACCCACGCGTGGACTGCGGTGGCACTGGTCGCGAGGAACACGATGGCTGACAACGCGGCGAAGAGGAGTCGTGTGAGACGTGATGGTGGGTGGTTGGCGTGGGTACGGGTGGGCGTCGAAAAGCATTGCATGCTTTATGTAAACCAGATATTTCGCGTGAAGCAAAGGGTAAACGAAAAATCTGTGGATAGGCGGGTCGAGTTATCCACAACGGTGCAGGCAATTAGGTGTTTGCGCAGTTCGTGCGTATAGTTATTCGGGCAGTCTGCACAGTACGTGTGGCTGACTCCGCGCGCCGAGCAACGCGAGCCGGGTGACGGTCCCCATTTTTCGTGGGGCGCACGGCACGCACGGTGCCAGGGTGTGGGATAAAAACCCGCACATTGACCAGTACATAACCGAACTATTTCTCCAAAGGAGACATTCCCATGGCAGTTGTAACCATGCGCGAACTCCTCGACGCAGGTGTGCACTTTGGCCACCAGACGCGTCGTTGGAACCCGAAGATGCGTCGCTTCATCTTCACCGATCGCAACGGCATCTACGTCATTGACCTGCAGCAGACGCTGACCTACATCGACGAGGCATACGAGTTTGTCAAGGAGACCGTTGCGCACGGCGGCACCCTCCTGTTCGTCGGTACCAAGAAGCAGGCACAGGAGCCGATCCAGGAAGAGGCAGAGCGCGTCGGCATGCCGTACGTGACCCACCGCTGGCTCGGTGGCATGCTCACCAACTTCCAGACCGTGTCCAAGCGAATCGCCCGCATGAAGGAACTGCAGGCGATGGACGCAGCCGAGGACGGCTACGCCGGCCGCGGTAAGAAGGAAATCCTCATGCTCACCCGCGAGCGCACCAAGCTTGAGCGCGTCCTCGGCGGCATCTCTGAGATGACCAAGACGCCGTCCGCGCTGTGGATTGTGGATACCAACAAGGAGCACATCGCCGTCAACGAGGCGCAGAAGCTGCGCATCCCCGTTGTCGCTGTGCTGGACACCAACTGTGATCCGGACCTGGTTGACTTCCCGATCCCGGGCAACGACGACGCCATCGGCGCCGTGAAGCTGCTCACCCACATCGTGGGCGAGGCAGTCGTGGCTGGTAAGCAGCAGCGCGAGGAGCGCCAGCTGGCAGCCGCCCGCGACGCAGCAGGCGACAACGACGCCAAGCTGCAGGCCGAGGCATCCGAGGCTGCTGCGAACGCAGCGTCCTCCGACGATGTCTCCGCTGCCGACGCGGCCAAGGCCGCCGCTGCCGCCGAGGCAGCAACGCCGCAGGAGGTCGCACCGGTTGAGCAGCCGCACGCAGTGCGCGCCGCTGAGCAGGCAGCCGAGGCTGAGAAGGCCGAGAAGGCTGAGCAGGAGGAGAACTCCGAGAAGGAGTCCTAAGCCGAATCGGCAACCCCCTGACACATGCACCCCGCGTCTTCGGTTCACGTCCGCCCCACTTCACTGGGCCGGGACGCGAGCGAAGCGCGGGGTGTAGTGTATCCAAGGGCTGCTAGCATTTCCTAGCGTGCCGACTCACGCAAAGTCGGCTACCCTTTACACGATTACTTATCACAGCCAATTTTGGTTGCTTATGGGCGCGTGGGCGTCGATAAGCTGCCCAAAATTGCACAAACCTTACGAGGAGGATCGCCCCAACATGGCGAACTACACTGCAGCAGACGTGAAGAAGCTCCGCGAGATCACCGGCTCCGGCATGATGGACTGCAAGAAGGCACTCCAGGAGACCGACGGCGACTTTGAGAAGGCCGTTGAGAACCTGCGCATTAAGGGCGCAAAGGACGTGGGCAAGCGCGCTGAGCGCAACGCCCTCGAGGGCCTCGTTGCAGTTTCCGGCAACACCATCGTGGAGATCAACGCAGAGACCGACTTCGTGGCCAAGAACCAGGAGTTCAAGGACCTCGCCGCTAAGATCGCCGACGCCGCTGCCGCTGTGAAGGCGAACTCCCAGGAGGAGCTGGCAAACGCTGACGTGGACGGCCAGACCGCGCACGAGGCGCTGC
Organism: Corynebacterium gottingense; assembly: GCF_002285125.1. Lineage (NCBI taxonomy): Bacteria > Bacillati > Actinomycetota > Actinomycetes > Mycobacteriales > Corynebacteriaceae > Corynebacterium > Corynebacterium gottingense. The sequence continues at coordinate 340,015 of NZ_NSGN01000001.1, read as the reverse complement.
AGGTCCTGTCCGCAAAGATCGGCGAGAAGCTCGAGCTGCGCCGCGCCGCAACCGTCGAGGGCGACAACGTTGCGAAGTACCTGCACCAGCGCTCCGCGGACCTGCCGCCGGCCGTGGGCGTGCTCGTTGCCTACACCGGTGACAACGAGGAGGCCGCTCACCAGGTCGCTCTGCAGATCGCCGCGATGAAGGCTCGCTTCCTCAAGCAGGAGGACATCCCGGCCGAGGTCGTGGAGAAGGAGCGCGCCGTGCAGGAGGAGATCACCCGCAACGAGGGCAAGCCCGAGGCTGCCATCGAGAAGATCGTCCAGGGCCGCATGGGCGGCTTCTACAAGGACGTCGTGCTGCTGGACCAGCCGTCCCTCGCAGACTCCAAGAAGACCGTGAAGCAGTTCACGGAGGAGAGCGGCATCGAGATCACCGACTTCGTGCGCTTCGAGGTCGGCCAGGCGTAAGCAATCTGCTTATCGACGATGCCGTGAGCCCCGTCGAGTCTGTTCCGCTCTAGCGCCCTGCCCCCGGGAAACCGGGGCGGGGCGCTTTCGCGTTCTTTGCAGTGCATTTACCTGGTTACGGGGGAACTGGTTAGAATCGGGGGCGAATACGCAAGCTTTCGATTCACCACCCGGCATTTGTGCATAAGGAGTGTCACACCGTGACTGATTTCGCCCTCAACCGCAACGGATTCAAACGCGTCATGCTCAAGCTTGGCGGTGAGATGTTCGGCGGCGGCAAGGTCGGCATCGACCCGGACGTGGTGGACAGCGTCGCCTCCCAGATTGCCGAGGTGGCCAAGGCGGGCACCGAGGTCGCCGTGGTCATTGGCGGCGGCAACTTCTTCCGCGGAGCGGAGCTGCAGAAGCGCGGCCTGGACCGTGCGCGTTCTGACTACATGGGCATGCTCGGCACCGTCATGAACTGCCTGGCGCTGCAGGACTTCTTGCAGCAGAAGGGCGTGGACTGCCGCGTGCAGACCTCCATCAACATGGCGCAGATCGCTGAGCCGTACCTGCCGCTGCGCGCCGCCCGCCACCTGGAGAAGGGCCGCGTGGTCATCTTCGGCGCCGGCATGGGCATGCCGTACTTCTCCACCGACACCACCGCTGCGCAGCGCGCGCTGGAGATCGGGTGCGAGGTCCTGCTGATGGCCAAGGGTGTCGACGGCGTCTACGACGACGACCCGCGCACCAACCCGGACGCCAACCTGCTCACTGAAATCTCGCCGCGCGAGGTGCTTGAGCAGGGCCTCAAGGTGGCGGACGCCACCGCGTTCTCCCTCTGCATGGACAACAACATGCCGATCCTGGTGTTTAACTTGCTCAAGGAGGGCAACATCGCCCGCGCCGTTGCCGGTGAGCAGATTGGGACCCTGGTGGCCTAGGCGTCCCTTCGGTGAGTGGAGTGTGCCCCGGCGGTATTGACCGCCGGGGCTTCCTTGTTGCCAGGTGCGTGACAGATTTCCGCAGAAACGATTTACCCAGACCGTCCCACCTGGGGAATTGTCGGCCAGGGCTCGGCGGTCGGGGAAATTTTACGCACTTTCGTCATGTGCACGCCGCCCCAGAATCACCACTTACCCCTCGCGACCCAGGAGCCCTTCCACCTGCCAGGCGAGGTTGAGCAGCTCCGTCGCGTTGACGGCGGGGCGCGCCGCGCTCCCGAGTACACCCAGGTGGATGCCTCCGATCGCGATCGCGGCGCTGCCGGTGACGTTGAACACCGAGCACCACGGCGACCAGACCGTCTGCTGGTAGAAGCTCTCCTCGGGAGACAAGGACGGGAAGTACCCCAACCGCGGCGGGTCGAAGGCCAGGGTGGGAGAGAGGACTACGTCGACGTCCCACTGCTGGGCAAGCAGGTGCGGGAGCACGTCCAGGTGCTCGCGGACGTCGCGCATCTGGGCACGGGTGACGCGCGCCCCCTCCTGTGTGAGCCACTGGAGGTACTCGTTGTCCAGCGGGTCGACGCTGGTGAAGGAGCGCTTGATGCGGCGGGAGAAGTGCGCGAAGGTATCGCCCGCCTGGGCGTAGGCGCGCAAGGGGACGACGTCGTGGTGGAGCGAGAGCGCCCCCGCCAGCTGGTCCACCGCGTCCGCGCGGGTGGGTGAGAGATGGGAGGGGGCGAGGAGGGCGTCGAGAAGCACCCCGACCCGCAAGCGTCGCGGGTGTGTCGGGCGCATGCCGTAGATCGTGCACTGGTCGGCGACGGTGCGGGTGAGGAAGCCGTGCGCGGCGACGTGGGGCGAGGCGGGCTTGAAGCCGACGATGTCGCACGCCGCGGCGGGCACGCGCAGCGAACCGCCGGCGTCCGTTCCGTGCGCCGCGCGGACTTGGCCTTCCGCCACCGCAACCGCGGCGCCGGTAGAGGAGCCGCCGGGCGTGCGGCCGGCGAACGCTGGGGACTCGAGCACCGGGACGCCGGGGCGCTCGGCGTAACAGGTGGCGCCCAGCTCGGAGGTGAGTGTTTTGCCGGGGATGGTCGCGCCGGCGTCGAGAAGCATGGGCACGATGGCGTCAGTGCGGCGCGCCACGTAACTGCGGGCGGGGTTGCCGTTGGTGGTGGGCCAGCCGGCGACGTCAACGGAGTCCTTCACCGGGATGTTCCAGCCCGCGAGTCTGGTGCGGGACGGAGCGGCAGCGGCGTCGACGGGCGGGGGCGCCAGGGGAGCGCGGAAGGAGAACGCCGATTGCTGCATGGCAACAGTGTAGGCGGGGCGAGCGCTGGTAGATTAGTGGGGAACGTTAACGAGCAAAAGGTAGGTAAACCATGATTGATGATGTCCTGTTGGACGCAGAAGAGCGCATGACTTCCTCGGTGGAGCACACCCGCGAGGAGCTGGTCACCATTCGTACCGGCCGCGCCAACCCAGCAATGTTCAACGGCGTCATGGCGGAGTTCTACGGTGCGCCGACCCCGATCAACCAGATGGCCACCATCTCCGTGCCGGAGCCGCGCATGCTGCTGATCAAGCCCTACGACATGTCTACCCTCCAGGAGATTGAGAACGCGATCCGCAACTCCGACCTGGGCGTGAACCCGACCGATGACGGCCAGGTCATCCGCGTCACGGTGCCGCAGCTCACCGAGGAGCGCCGCAAGGACCTGGTCAAGCACGCGAAGCAGAAGGGCGAGGAAGGCAAGATTGCCATCCGCAACGTCCGCCGCCAGGGCATGGACCAGCTGAAGAAGATCCAGAAGGACGGCGACGCCGGCGAGGACGAGGTCAAGACCGCCGAGCAGTCCCTGGACAAGACCACGCAGGGCTACGTCGCGCAGATTGATGAGCTGGTGCAGCGCAAGGAAGACGAGCTGATGGAGGTCTAACCTCCCGCACAGTCGCGCAACTATCCGCCAATTGAGGCACGCCGTGGACATCGCGCCGTGGCGCCGGACGAGACCGAAGCGAGGAGACAGTGCAACCACACCGCAACGAGCAGAGCGATCTTGACAACCGGAGGGTTGCGGAGAGGTCCAGGTGGCCGTCGTTAAGGCTCAAGGCGCCCACGCCGAAGAACAATGCGGGGCGCGACCTGACCGCCGCGATCACGACGGCGGTGGTGCTCGGCTCGGTGGTAATCGGTGCGCTGTTGGTGGGCCCGTTGGCCTGGTACCCGCTTGTTGCCGTGGCGGTGGCGCTGGCCATGTGGGAAGTGCTCACGCGCCTGCGCGAAGCCGGGTACCAGCAGCCGCGCACGCTCCTGGTCATCCTGGGGCAGATCATGCTGTGGGCCTCTGCCACGTACGAGACGGCCGGCCTGGTCACGGGGTTCGCGTTCACGGTCCTCTTCCTCATGTTCTACCGGCTGTTCCCCAACGGCCGCCACACCAAGCCCGAGAACTACCTGCGCGATACCGGTGTGGGCATCTTCGTCCTCGTGTGGATCCCGCTCTTCGGGAGTTTCGCCGCGATGATCTCGCTTATCGACGAAGGTGCCCTCCCCGCCAGCCGCTTCATCGCCGCATTCATGCTCTGCGTCGTAGCCAACGACGTCGGCGGCTACGCCGCGGGCGTCATGTTCGGCTCGCACCCGATGGCGCCCGCGATCAGCCCAAACAAGTCGTGGGAGGGCTTCGCCGGCTCCGTGGTGTTTGGCGTGCTCACCGGCATAGCCGTGGTGCACTTCCTCATCCAGGGACCCTGGTGGATGGGCGTGGTGTGGGGCGTTGCGCTCGTCCTCTGCGCCACCATGGGCGACCTTGTGGAGAGCCAGTTCAAGCGCGAGCTGGGAATCAAGGACATGTCGAACTTGCTTCCCGGCCACGGCGGGCTGATGGACCGCTTGGACGGGATGCTGCCCGCCGCCAGCGCGACCTACATGCTGCTCAACGCCGCGGCGATCATGAACCCGCTCTAGCGGCCCTGGCAGCGAACGGGCCGCGTAGATTAGTCAAGACGCGGGTTACGTGCCAAAATAGGGCACACTATGAGCGACGTACCCAAGATCCAACTCCTTTCCCCGAAGCGCGGCATGCCGCCGAAGCACTTTGCTGACCTGACCAAAGAGGAACGCGTCGAGGCCCTCAAGGAGCTCGGGCTGCCGAAGTTCCGCGCGGACCAGATCGCGCGCCACTACTACGGCAAGTTCGAGGCGGACCCGCTGACCATGACGGACCTCCCCGAGGCTCAGCGCCAGCTGGTCAAGGACGCGCTGTTCCCAACCCTGCTCAACCCCGTGCGCACCGTGGAAACCGACGAGGGCGACACCACCAAGACCTTGTGGCGCCTGCACGACGGGATCCTGCTGGAGTCCGTGCTCATGCGCTACCCGGACCGCGCCACGCTGTGCATTTCTTCCCAGGCGGGCTGCGGCATGGCGTGTCCGTTCTGCGCCACCGGCCAGGGCGGTCTGGACCGCAACCTGTCCACCGCGGAGATTGTTGACCAGGTCCGCGCAGCCGCCGCGATGATGGCGGCGGAGGGCTCGCGCCTGTCCAACATCGTCTTCATGGGCATGGGCGAGCCGCTGGCCAACTACAACCGCCTGCTCTCCGCAGTCCGCCAGATCACCCAGCCCAGCCCGGATGGGTTTGGCATCTCGCAGCGCAACATCACCATCTCCACCGTCGGGCTCGCGCCGCAGATCCGTCGCCTTGCCGACGAGGGCCTCTCCGTCACTCTCGCCGTGTCGCTGCACACGCCTGACGACGAGCTACGTGACACCCTCGTGCCCATCAACAATCGCTTCGCCGTCTCGGAGGTGCTCGACGCCGCGTCCTACTACGCGGATCAGACCGGTCGCCGCGTCTCCATCGAGTACGCGCTGATCCGGGACATCAACGACCAGGACTTCCGCGCCGACATGTTGGGTAAGAAGCTGCACAACGCCCTCGGGTCCCGCGTCCACGTGAACCTGATCCCGTTGAACCCGACGCCGGGTTCCAAGTGGGACGCGTCCCCGCGCGACCGGCAAGACGAGTTTGTCCGCCGCGTGATCGCCCAAGGCGTTACCTGTACCGTCCGCGACACGAAGGGCCAGGAGATCGCCGCAGCCTGCGGCCAGCTCGCTGCCGACGAGCAGGCGGGGTAGGCCGGGCCCGCACGCGTGTCCCCGGCGCCGCGGACTGTTCTCGTCATGTAGGCGGCGAATGCGCTAGGAGGCTGACCGCCCGCAACCCGAGCATAAAAGGGGCCGATCCCGTCTCCCGGGATCGGCCCTTTGCCTTGCTGCGGTTACTGCGCGGCGTGCTTGCCGCGCGGGGTGACCTCGACGACCTCGACGTCGTGGTCCGCGCGGTTCACGTGGACGGCGCCGTCCTTGTGCACGGCTGCGGAGCCGGCCGTGGTGGCGTGGCGGTCACCGGCGGCAACAGCCTGCTGCGGTGCGCGCAGGTGCTGGATGCGGGCCGGGTCAATGTTCAGGGCGCGCAGCTGACGCTCGTCCAAGTTGGCGTACGCGCCGGACAGGGTCTTCTGGTCGTAGCACCAGTCCGGTTCGACGTGGCCCTGCGGCTTGTTGTGGGCGGTGACGGTGCGCTTCTGGTTCAGCTTCGGCTGCGTCGCGTGCAGGATCAGACCCAGGGCGATGAGGACGGCAATGGCGATGAGCCAGATGGTCTCAACGTGGCCCTTGTGGTTACCAAAGTTGTAGGCGATGAGCACCAGAACGGACACCCAACCGGCGGCCTGGATCGTGCCGCGGCTCTGCTCGCTCCAACCGAAGCGTGCAGACGGGACGTCTGCCTCGGAAACGCCGTTGTACACCTCAGGTGCCTTTTCGTTCGCGTGGGCCACTGCCATACTCCTTCAAGTCAGCGCTAAATGCTTCGGCCCGCGCCCTTCCGCAGTGCGCTTTGTGCAGCGCAAACGGAATCGCAGCCGGAGCAGGAAACAATTCTGAGGACTATATTGTCATACTTCCGTGGCAATCGGTGACTTTGTACCCCTAATAGGTGCAAACTTTCGTCCGATCTTCCCGCCGTCGGTCCACCCGTCGAGCGGCGGCACCGGGGCGTGCAACAATGGCGGGGTGAAACGAATTGTCATTCTCGGATCAACCGGATCAATTGGCACCCAGGCGTGCGAGGTTATTCAGGACAACCGCGACGCCTTCCAGGTGGTCGGCATCGCTGCCGGCGGACGCGACCCGCAGGCGATCATCACGCAGGCGAAGGAGTTTGGGCTCCAGCCCGACCAAGTGGCTGTCCAGCGCGAGGACGCCGCGGCGCAGGTTGGTCAGGTCCTCGGCGGAGCCGTGCTGAGCGGTGAGGACGCGGCCCGGCAGCTCACCGAATCACAATCCGCGGACGTGGTGCTCAACGCGCTTGTTGGGGCGGCGGGGTTGGCGTCGACAATCGCTGCCCTGCGCAGCGACGCCGTGCTGGCGCTGGCGAACAAGGAGTCGCTCGTGGCCGGCGGCCAGGTCGTGCTGCGGGAGGCGAAGCCGGGCGCGCTGGTACCGGTGGATTCGGAGCACTCCGCGATGGCGCAGGCACTGCGCGCGGGCCGCCGGGACGAGGTCGCCCGCTTCGTGCTCACCGCATCCGGTGGCCCGTTCCGCGGCCAGACTCGCGAGCAGATGTGGGGCGTCACGCCGGAACAGGCCGTCACCCACCCCACCTGGTCGATGGGCACGATGAACACGATCAATTCCGCAACCATGGTGAACAAAGGGCTCGAGCTCATCGAGGCGTCCCTGCTCTTTGACGTGGAGCCATCGCTTATCGACGTCACCGTCCACCCCCAATCCATCGTCCACTCCATGGTCACCTTCATCGACGGCGCGACGATCGCGCAAGCCTCGCCGCCGTCGATGAAGATGCCGATCGCGCACGCCCTCGCGTGGCCCGGCCGCGTCGCGGGCGCGCAGCCCTCGCTGGACTTCACAACCGCGTCGGAGTGGACCTTCGAGCCGCTGAACAACGAGGCGTTCCCGGCAGTGGAGCTCGCGCGCCAGGTGGCGAGCGCCGGCGACCCGTACCCGGCGATCTACAACGCCGCGAACGAGGTGGCCGTTGACGCGTTCTTTGATGGGAAGATCCGCTTCCCGCAGATCGTGGACACGATCGACGCTGTGCTTGACGCCGCAGGCAGCTATGCGCACACCCCGATGAGCGTTGAGGAGATCCTCGAGGTGGACGCGCAGGCGCGCCGGAGCGCGGCGGAAACCGCGGACGCGCTGGCGCGCAAACAGTAAGAGGGAACGCCCATGGGCATCATTGGTGTCGTCCTGTTTGCGCTCGGCATTGCTGTGTCGATTGCACTTCATGAGGCGGGGCATATGGCGGTGGCCCGCGGCTTCGGAATGCGCGTGCGCCGCTACTTCATCGGTTTCGGGCCGACGGTGTGGTCGGTCACCCGCGGGCACACTGAGTACGGCGTAGCCGCCCTGCCGTTCGGCGGCTTTTGCGACATCGCCGGCATGACCGCGCAGGACGAGCTAGCCCCGGACGAGGCCCCGCTGGCCATGTACAAAAAGCCGTGGTGGCAGCGTGTGGCGGTGATGGCCGGCGGCATCGTGATGAACCTGTTCATCGGCGTCATCATCACCTACTTCGTGGCCGTTCTCGCCGCCATCCCGAACCCGTACGCGGATCGCACGCCCACGGTGGGTGAGCTGTCGTGCACCTCCGACCAGATCGACGCGGAGACACTCGCCCCGTGTGAGGGCGACGGCCCCGCCGCGCAAGCCGGCCTCCGCCCGGGGGACAAGCTGCTGGCTGTCAACGGCCAGGACATCGTCGCGTTTACGGAAGTGCGCGATTACGTCTTGGAGCGACCGGGCGAAACGGTGGCGCTCGACGTCCTCCGCGACGGCGCGGAGCTCACCGTCGACGTGCCCGTTGCGCGCGTGATGCGCATCGACCCCGCCAGTGGGCAGGAGTTCGACGCGGGCGCGATCGGTGTGACGAGTGCGCCGGTCGCGGACGCGATGCGCCAGTTCGGGCCGCTTGAGGCGGTCCCGGCGACCGCGAAATTTACCGGTCAAATGCTGCACGCAACCGTCGATGGCATTCTCGCGTTCCCGAGCAAGATCCCGGGCGTCGTGGCATCCATCTTCGGCGCGGAGCGCGACGTCAACGGCCCAGTCAGCGTGATCGGCGCCTCCCGCGCTGGCGGTGAGCTGGTCCAGCAGGACCTGTGGTCCATGTTTTGGATGATGTTGGCCAGCATGAACTTCTTCCTCGCCCTGTTTAACCTCGTGCCGCTGCCTCCGCTGGACGGCGGGCACATCGCGGTGGTGCTGTATGAAAAGGTGCGCGACCTCGTCCGCAGGCTGCGCGGGCTCGGCCCCGGCGGCCCGGCGGACTACGAGAAGCTGATGCCAGTGACGTACGCCATGGCTGCGGTGCTGCTTGTGGTGGGTCTCTTCGTCATGGCCGCGGACGTGGTGAACCCGATCCGCCTCGCTGGCTGAGCTTGCGTGCGGTGCTAGAGTTGGGCACTATGAATCTCCCCATCGGATTAGGTATTCCTGAAGGCCCGCCACCGACCCTGGCGGAGCGACGCAAGACCCGCCAGCTGATGGTGGGGAACGTGGGCGTGGGCTCCGAGCACCCGATCTCGGTGCAGTCCATGACCACGACGAAGACGCACGACATTAACGCGACACTGCAGCAGATCGCGCAGCTGACCACCACCGGTTGTGACATCGTCCGCGTGGCGTGCCCGAAGACGGTGGACGCGGACGCGCTGCCGGCCATTGCGGCGAAGTCCCCAATCCCGGTGATCGCGGACATCCACTTCCAGCCCAAGTACATTTTCGCCGCCATTGATGCCGGCTGCGCTGCGGTCCGCGTGAACCCGGGCAACATCAAGGAGTTCGACGGCCGTGTGAAGGAGGTGGCGAAGGCGGCGGGCGAGGCCGGGATTCCGATCCGCATCGGTGTCAACGGCGGTTCGCTGGACAAGCGCCTGCTGGAAAAGTACGGCAAGGCCACCCCGGAGGCGCTCGTTGAGTCGGCGATTTACGAGGCCGGCCTGTTCGAGGAGTACGGCTTCGGCGACATCGCCATCTCTGTCAAGCACTCCGACCCGGTGCTGATGGTAGAGGCGTACCGTCAGCTGGCGGAGAAGACCGATTACCCGCTGCACCTCGGCGTGACCGAGGCAGGCCCGAAGTTCATGGGCACCATCAAGTCCTCCGTCGCGTTCGGCGCGCTGCTCTCGCAGGGCATCGGCGACACCATTCGCGTGTCCCTCTCCGCTGACCCGGTAGAGGAGATCAAGGTGGGCGACCAGATCCTGCAGTCGCTCAACCTGCGCCCCCGTAAGCTGGAGATCGTGTCCTGCCCGTCGTGCGGCCGCGCGCAGGTGGACGTGTACAAGCTTGCCGAGGAGGTCACCGCGGGTCTGGAGAACCTGGAGTACCCGCTGCGCGTCGCCGTGATGGGGTGCGTTGTCAACGGTCCGGGTGAGGCTCGCGACGCCGACCTGGGCGTCGCCTCCGGCAACGGCAAGGGCCAGATCTTTGTCAAGGGCGAGGTCGTGGAGACCGTCCCCGAGGCCGACATCGTGGAGACCCTGATCCGCCATGCGAACCGAATCGCGGAGGAAGAGGGCATGGAGAAGGGCGACGGCGGCGCCGAGGTCAAGGTCACTAACTAGACCGAAGCGTGCTGTGAGCGTGGCAGCGTCGGGCGAGTGCCCGGCGCTGCTATTTTTATCCCATGCAACGACTCCTCGCCCTGCTCACGGGCGCGGCTGTACTTACCACCGCGCTCGCCGCATGCACCCCGCGCCCTAACGATGCGCAACCAGTGGCGCAGGAGATGCTCGAAGCGATCGCGTCCCGCGAGGTGGGGGAGCTCGATGCGCTTGTCGACGACCCCTCGACAGCGGCCACCTCCATCAACGAGAATTGGGACGGCCTCCAGGCCGAGGCGCTCGACGCCCGGATAACTAGCGTGAGCCAGACGGAAAACCTCGCCACGGCCAACTACTCCATGAACTGGAAGCTACCCCGCGGCCGCGAGCTCAACTACGACGGCCAGATGACGCTCACGCAGTCGGGTGAGAACTGGCAGGTGCGTTGGCAGCCGAGCGTCCTTCACCCGCGCCTTGGCGCCCACCAGCACCTGGAGCTGCGCTCGATCACACCGAAGGAGGCGAGCGTGGTGTCTGCCGACGGCGTCGAGCTCCTGCGCCCCGGCGTTGCCTACCGCCTTTTGGTGGACAAGGATGCGGCCGGCTCCGTGCCCGACACCGCGTTCAAGATCTCTCAGGCCCTCGCCGCGGGCCACGAGGCGGATCGCGCGGTGCCGCTTCGCGACGCCGGCGAGCTCACCAACGAACTCGAAGGCGCAGGTGGCGTCTATTCCGCCGCCATGATTCCCCAGGCCGCGAAGGGGGTCGTGGAGCACGAGCTCAACGGCATCGCTGGGGTGCGGCTGAACGAGGAGGCGTCGATGGTCAACGCCGACCCAGCGTTCGCCCCGGACATCATGGCGCGGGTCGGCCAGCTGGTTCGCGACGACCTTGAGGGCGACGCGGGTTGGAACGTGAGCGTGGTGAACGAGAACGGGGCGGCCTACGAGGAGCTCGAGCGTGCAGACGCCGCGCCTGCGCCCGCCGTGCACATCAGCCTGGACCACCGGGTGCAGCAGGCAGCCGAGTCTGCGCTGGAGCCGGTTGCGGGCCAGCAGGCGATGATCGTTGCCATCCGCCCGTCCACCGGCGGCATCCTGGCTGTGGCTCAGACTCCCGCTGCCGACGCGGACGGTAACGTCGCGACGATGGGGCAGTACCCGCCGGGTTCGACGTTCAAGATTATTACTGCGGCCGCGGGGATGGAGCGGCAGGGCCTGAATCCCGGTTCAACGGTTCCGTGCCCGGGCACGATGAACCTGTTCGGGCGAACCGTGACCAACTACGCCGGGTTCAGTCTGGGCAACGTCTCGTTGGAGTCTGCGTTCGCGCACTCCTGTAACACCTCGTTTGCCGATATTTCGACCCAGCTTGCTCCCGGAGAGCTGCAGGAGACGGGCAAGCAGTTTGGGCTCGGGCTGGACATGAACATTCCGGGGCTGGACACCATTACCGGGTCGATCCCCGAGGGCGAGGAGCCGTTGGACCGCACCGAGTCCGGCTACGGCCAGGGCTTGGATCTGGCGAGCCCCTTCGGCATGGCTCTGGTCGCGGCCACGGCTGCGCACGGTCAGATGCCGGTCCCATTCCTCATCCAGGGAAAGGAAACGGAAGTGGACGGCCAGGTGGGGCCGATGGCTCCGGAAGTCGCCGCTCAGCTACAGCAGATGATGGCGGCCGTGACGGCCCCGGGCGGTACGGCGACGGGGATGACCGCCGGCGGGGATATACGCGGGAAGACCGGTGAGGCGGAGATCAACGGCGGCTCACATTCCTGGTTCGCCGGGTACAGGGCCGATGATGACATCGCCTTTGCCACCCTCATCGTGCTTGGCGGAGGCTCCGAAGCGGCGGTCGCGGTGACCGACCGGATGCTGCACAACCTCAACCCGTAACGCGGGTTGGCGCGAATCGGGGTTTGCGCACTTGGGGACTACCATGGGGCGCATGAGTGCAAGAGGAAAGTTGAAGCCAGGAAAGCAGACACCGATCCGCAAGGTGCCCAAGGACATCGAGCGTCCGGAGTACGCGTGGAAGGACGACGTTCAGGAGAACGTGGGCGAGCCGCTCGTGCAGACGGCTGAGACTGTGGAGCGTATGCGCGAGGCGTCGAAAATTGCGGCAAACGCGCTTGCTGTGGCCGGCGCGGCGGTGGAGCCTGGGGTGACTACCGATGAGATCGATCGGATTGCGCACGAGTTCATGTGTGACCACGGCGCGTACCCGTCGACGCTGGGGTACCGCGGATTTACCAAGTCCTGCTGCGTGTCGCTGAATGAGATCGTGTGCCACGGGATTCCGGATACGACGGTGATTGAGGAAGGCGACATCGTTAACATCGATGTCACGGCGTACAAGAACGGAGTGCACGGGGATACGAATGCGACCTTCCTCGCTGGTGAGGTGTCGCAGGAACACCGGGACCTGGTCGAGCGCACGTACAAGGCGACGATGCGCGGCATCAAGGCGGCAAAGCCTGGCCGCGAGATCAACGTGATCGGCCGCGTGATCGAGTCCTACGCGCAGCGCTTCGGCTACAACGTAGTCACGGACTTTACCGGCCACGGCGTGGGCACCACCTTCCACAACGGTCTGGTTGTGCTGCACTACGACTCCGATACGTACCGTGATGTGCTGGAGCCGGGAATGACGCTCACCGTGGAGCCGATGATCAACCTCGGAGGGCTCGAATACGACATTTGGGACGACGGCTGGACGGTGCAGAACCGAGACGGGGAATTCACGGCGCAGTTCGAGCACACCCTGGTGATCACCGACGACGGCAACGAGATCCTCACCATCCCGGACGAGCAGTACGCCGCCGGTCAGCTTATGCTGGGGAGCTAGGTTGGTTCTTCTCCGGGGCCGCGTCTTCGCCTTGACGGCGTGGCCTTGCACAAGGCGCTAGCTCCATGTGATCGGCAGGGAACACCACGACCTGGGGTTTCCTCCGCGGTAGTTCGTACTTGGAGCTAGCGCCATGTAGCATGTAGGGAGTGGACAATACGTTCGTGCTCCAGGCAGCTGAGACAACCCCCCAAAGCTCACGAAAAAACCTCCCGCACCGAGACGGTGGGGAGGTAATTCTTTGCTGGGACTCGAGGTCCTGAGCAGTGCTTCTTACAGCTTGATCAGGCCGTTGTAGGAAGCGAAGTTGAAGCCTGCGATGACCAGGCCAACGAGAGCACCGATCGCGGAGACGATGGTGCCGTCGATCCAGATGCGAGCCCACTGCGGGAGAGCGTCAGCGTTCTTCTCCTTGCCGAATGCGTCAACGCCGTAGAACGGCTTATCCGCATCGTTGACGTAGTGGGAGGAACCCTTGCCGTTGAAGAGGCCCTCGGTGCCGTCGGAGATGGACTCGTTGAAGGACTTGTCGCCGTCGCGGCCGTCGAAGCCCTTGAATGCGACGGAGTTGTCGTTGTTCTTGGTCTCGGAGCGCGGGCGGTCGGCCGGCTTTTCGTAGGAAGCCTCGGTGGTCGCCGGGGTCTCCGTGGTCTCAGCGGAGGCGACAGCGACGCCACCGAAAGCGACGGTCAGTGCGGTTGCGGAAGCAACTGCTGCGGTGCGGAAGTTACGCATTGATGTTCCTTCTTTCGAGAAAGTCGTTAGTTGTTGTGTGCGGAATTCCGCGACTTACATGTTCGGGAGGCCGTGGACAACGAAGTTGTAGGCCGGGCCGACGATCAGGCCGACCGCCGCAGACACAGCGGCGAAGATGGTCGTGGCGTAGAAAGCAATGGCCCACTCCGGCTGCTCACGGAAGCCGTCCTTCTTGCCGAAGATTGCACGACCATCGGCAGCGGTAGCGTTGCCGTCCTTGTCGTAGGCGCCGAGGGAAGCGCCGATCTTGGTGGAAGCGGACGGCTTCTCGGCGTCTGCCGGGGTCTGGGTGGTGGTCTCCGGGGCGGCAGTCTCTTCAGCTGCGGCAATGGTGGTGGAGCCGAAAGCCAGGGCGACTGCGGTTGCGCCTGCGAGGGCTGCCTTACGGAAATTACGCATGAAACGAAATCCTTCTCTGATAGTACTTGCAAGACGTCCGGGGATTAACGGAGAAAATCCAGGGGCCAAAGCTCCTAGGACCGAATGACAAGCCCGATGGACTCGGATCCCGGTGTCGAAAAACCACACTAATGGATAAACGGCATGAATGCACAAGTGAACCGCGAAAAAATTTCAAGAAGCGTGAAAATGGGGCCTCTCGTATCGTGGCTTTTGGGGTTCCTGTTACACAACCATTATCTGACGTGGGTTTTTGCTGTTCGATTCTATGTTTTTCCTGGAAAAGTGTTACATCCCCCACAACGGGGGTGGACGAACGGTCTAAAATTCGTAAAAGTCCAGGTCGAGGCCCAAAAGCGCGTTCTCCACTACTTCCGGCAACGCCGGGTGGATCCAGTACTGGCCGCGCGGAATTTCCCGCAAGTCCAGGTCAAACGCCATGATGGTGAGCAGTTGCTGGATCAGGGTGGAGGCCTGTGGTCCAATGAGGTGAGCTCCCAGGAGTTTGCCAGACTGGCGGTCGGCGACGAGCTTTACCACACCAGTCGAGTCTTCGATCGCCCAGCCGTAGGCCACATCGCCGTAATTCTGGACCTTGATGGTGACGTCGTGGCCGGCGTCGCGAGCTTCCCGCTCGGTCAGGCCCACCGACGCGATCTGCGGGTGCGTGAACACGGCGTAAGGTACGTGCTGGTGCGGCATCGGCACGAAGTCGTCGGAATCCTTCATCGCTGCAATGACGTTGTGGGTCACCGCGCGCTGCTCCGCGTTGGCCACGTGCTTGAGCTGGTATGGGGAAGAAGCGTCGCCGAAAGCCCAGACGCCGTCGGCGGTGGTTCGGCCGTACTCGTCAACCGCGATGCGCCCGTCCTCGCGGACCTCGACGCCACCGGCGGCGGCGTCGAGTCGGTCACCGTTGGGCACACGCCCGGTGGCGATGAGGAGGGCCTCGGAGGTGATGACGGTGGCGTCGTCAAGCGTGAGCTCCACCGAGTGCTCGTCGCCGCGCGCGGACGTGACGGTACGGCCGATGTGGGTGGTGAAGCGCTCGGTGGCAAGTGCGTTGAAGCGCTCGTGGATGTCGGCGTCGAGCGCGCGCATGAGCGGTGAGCGATTCACGATGGTCACCTCGCAGCCAAGCGCGTCAAAGATGTGC
The DNA here is from genome assembly GCF_002285125.1 of Corynebacterium gottingense. NCBI lineage: Bacteria > Bacillati > Actinomycetota > Actinomycetes > Mycobacteriales > Corynebacteriaceae > Corynebacterium > Corynebacterium gottingense. Next base: position 324,833 of record NZ_NSGN01000001.1, on the reverse strand, counting down.
GCGAACTCCATGGCGATGAAGCCACCGCCCACGATCGTGAGCGACTTCGGCAGCTCCGGCAGGCGCATGATGTCCTCGTTTGTGTGAAACGGCACGCCCTCGGCCCACTCGGGGATGAACGGACGCGCGCCGACGGCCAGGATGATCGTGTCGGCGCTGATTCGCTTCTCTGCGCCCCCTTGCCCTGTCACCAATGTCTTCGGTCCCACGAACCGTGCGTGCATGTCGTACACGGTCACGTTCGGGCACTCGTCGCCGCGTCGGTATGCCTCGCCGCCGGCCGCGATCTGGTCCACGCGATCCCCGAAGACGCGCTGCTGGATGGCCTTCCAGTCGGCGCCGCGAAATTCCAGATCCACGTTGAGCCGCTCGGCCTTGCGGGCCTGGAGTGCAGTATCTGCGGCGAGGACGAACATCTTCGTCGGAATGCAGCCGACGTTGAGGCAGGTGCCGCCAAACGTGCCCTCTTCCACGATGGCGACTTTCTTATCGTCGAAGTCCGGTGTGAGCACGCTGTTGCCGGAGCCGGTGCCGACGATGATGAGGTCATAGTGCTCGGTGTGCTCAGTGTGCTCGGTGTGCTCGGTGTGCTGATCGGTCATGCGATGACTCCTTTATATATACGTCTATGTTGAGTTTGGGACAATTGGGATTTGAGAGGCGTTATGGGGTGGCTTAGCGGTGCGGCAGCTCGTCCAACCAGGAGGTACACGCCTTGAACGCGGACTCGCGAGCGTACTTCCCGGACAAGAAGACGTCGTGGCGCGCCCCGTCGATGGTGGCGATTACGCAGTCCTGAGCGAGGTGCGGCGCCCACGTGCGGATCTGGTCGACGTCCAGCACCGTATCGGCAGTGTCCGCGGCGGGGGAGTACTCCTTGCCCAGGTAGGAGTGGGAGGAAACAAGGGTGAGCAGCGGGACTCCGGTATCCACGTCGTCGGCGTGGATCCGCTCCTGGCCGTCCACAATCGCCTTGAGCCAGCCCGCGTACTTCGTGTGCCCGCCTAACGGCTTCCACTTCGTATTGAAGTCCCACTCGCCGTTGTGGTCCACGTGCAGCGACTCGCCGTAGGTGGAGAGGGACCCTCCCGGCAAAGGCACGCGCGGGAGCACGCCGCCGCCCACCTTGAGGACCGGCTTGACCGTCTTGACCAGCAGGGGAGAGAACTGCATGTCAATCCATGGGCTGTTGAGTATCAGGCCCGCCAGCCGCGCGTGGTCTGCGGGCCGCTCCCGGCGCAGCCAGTCCGCCCACAGCGAGGTGATCAGCCCGCCGGCGGAGTGTGCGAGGGGGATGACCTTCGCGCCCTGGCCGCGCTCGCCGACGATGACGTGCAGCGCGTCCGTGAGCTCGGGGAAGTAGTTGGCAAGGTCCTCGGTGTAGTGCCAGTACTCGCCGTTCTGCCGCGAGCGCCCGCACCTGCGCAGGTCGATGGCGTAAAAGGCGTACCCGGCGGCGGTGAATTCCTCGGCGACGTGAGTCTGGAAGAAGTAGTCGCTCATCCCGTGTACCCAGAGGATCGCGGGTTTTGTCGGATCAACCGCGTCCGCATTGAGGCTCGTTCGCACAATGGTCGCGCGCGTGCCCTTCCCGGTATCAGGGTCCTTGCCCTGCGGGAGGAACGCGGATTCAAATCCGTCACCGAGCACGTCGGGGTACCAGTCGGGGCTCATGCTTGTCGACGTCACGCCGTCCCAAGCGCCTGCGGGGGTGTTCTCCGGGGTCTTTGTCATGTCACTGATCCTAGCGAAGGGGGTGGGGTGCACGGTGGCGTCGAGAAGCGCGAAAGCCGTGCCACGCAGGCCAAACATCGTACCATTATCCGGGGGTATGGGTGGACAATGGCGGAGGCAACTGGCGTATTGTGGATGGGTGACGTGAAGGCGAGGTGCACTCGCAATGAATACACAGTGAATGAGGGAAATCACGATGTCTGATACAGCAGCCAACCGCTACGACGATGAGGTGGACGTCCTCCTCATCGGCGCCGGTATCATGTCCGCGACACTCGGCGCTATGCTCCGCCAGCTCGAGCCAAACTGGACCCAGGTGATCTACGAGCGCCTCGAGGGGCCTGCGCAGGAGTCCTCCTACGCGCTGAACAACGCCGGCACCGGCCACTCCGCGCTGTGCGAGCTGAACTACACGCCGGAGAAGAACGGCCGCATCGACGTCTCCAAGGCGATGGCGATTAATGAGAAGTTCCAGGTCTCCCGCCAGTTCTGGTCCCACCAGATCGAGCACGGCGTGCTGGGCGATCCGAGCGAGTTCATCAACCCGGTCCCGCACGTCTCCTTCGCGCAGGGCGACGACCAGATTGACTACCTGCGTCGCCGCTACGACGCGCTATCTGCAAACCACATGTTCCCCAACATGCAGTTCACCGACGACCAGGACGTGTTCGCCGAGAAACTGCCGCTGATGGCCAAGGGCCGCGACTTTGATGCCGAGCCCGTCGCGATCTCCTGGACCGACGCGGGTACGGACATCAACTACGGCGCGTTGTGCAACCAGTTCTTCGACGCAGCCACCCAGGCGGGCACCGAAATCCGCTACGGCCACGAGGTCACCAACCTCAAGCGCGAGGGCAACTTCTGGAAGGTCACCGTGCGCAACGTGCACACGGGTGACAAGAAGGTCACCCGTGCCCGCTTCGTCTTCGTTGGCGCCGGTGGCTACGCGCTCGACCTGCTGCGCAAGGCGGGCGTGCCCGAGGTCCGCGGCTACGCCGGCTTCCCCATCTCTGGCATGTGGCTGCGCACCACCAACCAGGAGCTCGTCGCCCAGCACAAGGCAAAGGTCTACGGCAAGGCGAAGGTCGGTGCCCCGCCGATGTCCGTGCCGCACCTGGACCTGCGCGTCATTGACGGCGAGGAGTCTCTGCTCTTCGGCCCGTACGGCGGCTGGACCCCGAAGTTCCTGAAGAAGGGCTCGTACCTGGACCTGTTCAAGTCCATCCGCCCGGACAACATCCCGTCCTACCTGGGCGTTGCGGCCACCAACTTCGGCCTGGTCAAGTACCTGGTGGAGGAGGTCTTCCGCGACTTCGACGGCAAGATGGACGTCCTGCACGAGTACTACCCGGAGGCCGACCCGAAGGACTGGGAGGTCGTCGTCGCGGGCCAGCGCGTGCAGGTGATCAAGCCCGCGCCGGCACCATCCTTCGGCTCCCTCGAGTTCGGGACGGCGCTGGTCAACGACCAGTCCGGCTCCATCGCCGGCATCCTCGGTGCGTCCCCGGGCGCATCCATCACCCCGTCCGCGATGCTCGAGCTGCTCGAGCGCTGCTTCGGTGAGCGGATGATCGAGTGGCGCGAGGAGCTCCACGAGATGTTCCCCACCTACGGCAAGTCCCTCAAGGACAACAAGGAGGCCTACGACAAGCAGTGGGCCTGGACCGAGAAGACGCTGAAGCTCGAGGACAAGAAGTAGTCACCCCACCGGCGTGACCCGGCCGGGGCCGTTTACGTACCGCAGAAGGTACGGAACGGCCCCGGCTTTTCCGGTTGGGCCATCCACTCCTCGCCGGCGGCCTCGTCGTAAGGATGCGTCACCGCCTGCAGCAGCGCGAGGTAGGCAGCGACGTCCCCGTCGCGTTCCGCCGACGTGATCGCCGCGTCCAGCATGTGGTTGCGGGGAATATAGATGGGGCCCGGATACGTGCCGTCCTTGTTGGGCTCGGTGCCGCCGAAAGGCATTCCGTGTTCCCGGTTGTACGTGGTGATGTCCTGCGCGAGCATCAAACCCTCCGCGTGCGCGCCGACGTAGTGGCTCCAGGCCTTGTCCCACCGCGTCTGCAGTGTGGACAAGATCTCCTGGGCCTGCTCCTGGCCCAGCTCCGGCAGCAGCGTCTCCGCGAGGCGGACCATGTTCCACGCCAGGATGCCCGGCTGGTTGCCAAAGGCGTAGCGGCCTTGCGCGTCGATGGAAGAGAACGACGCGGCGCCGTCGAACCGCTGCGTGAACGCACACGGCCCGTAGTCGATCGTCTCGCCGGACAGTGCCACGTTGTCCGTATTCATCACGCCGTGCACGAAGCCGACGCGCATCCACCGGTTGACCAGATCGATCTGGCGGTCGATCACGGTATCCAGCAGCTCCGCGGGCCCGTCGAAGCCTGCGGCGGCAATGACGTCGCCGACCAGGTCGCGCGACTGCTGCGCCGCGTACTGCAGGGAACCGACGCGCAGGTGGGAGGTGGCGACGCGCACGACGATGCCCGCGGGCACCGGGCCTTGCTGGCGGACGACCGTTTCGCCGGTGCGAAGCACCGCGAGCGAGCGCGTGGTGGGGATGCCGATGGCGTGCATGAACTCGCTGATCAGGTACTCGCGCAGCATCGGGCCGATGGCGCCGAGCCCGTCGGAGCCGGGGCGGGAAAACGGGGTGAGCCCCGATCCCTTGAGCTGGATTTCGCGGCCACCTATGTCGCCGAGGAGGAGCGCGCGGCCGTCGCCAAGCACTGGCACGAACTGGCCGAACTGATGGCCCGAATACGCGGTGGCGTGCCCGCCTGCGGATCCGGCGAGCCACGCCACGCCCTCTGGGCTGCGCAACCAGTCGGGGTCGAGGCCGAGCTCGCGGGCGAGCGGCTCGTTGAGCACGATGAGCTCCGCGCCCGGAACCTGCGTGCCAGGCAGCGGCACCGCCATGTCCGGCAGCGCGTCGGCGAACGTATGGGCAAGCGTGGGTTGATGCATGGTCCCAGCCTAGACTGGGAGCCTATGAGCATCGGAGAAGTCACACTCGTCGGAGGGGGCCCGGGCGAATGGGACCTCCTGACCATCCGCGGCCTGCGCGCGCTCGAAGCCGCCGACGTGATCCTCACCGATCACCTCGGCCCCGCCAGCCAGCTTGAGGAGTTCCTGGACGTGTCGAGCAAGGAGCTTATCGACGTCTCCAAGCTCCCCTACGGCAAACAGGTCGCCCAGGAACGCACCAATGAACTGCTGGTGGAACACGCGCTGGCGGGCAAGCGCGTCGTTCGCCTGAAAGGCGGGGACCCGTACGTGTTTGGCCGCGGTTTCGAGGAGCTGCAGGTGTGCGCGGCCGCCGGGGTGCCGTGCCGAGTGGTGCCGGGCGTGACCAGCGCGATCTCAGTACCCGCAGCCGCGGGTGTGCCCGTGACCCAGCGCGGGGTGACGCACTCCTTCACAGTGGTTTCCGGGCACCTCGCGCCGTCGAACCCGAAGTCGCTGGTGGATTGGGAGGCGCTCGCACGGGTTGGCGGGTCCATCTGCGTGATCATGGGCGTGCGCCACGTCCGCGAAATCGCCGCGGCGCTGGTGGGCGCGGGGCTTCCCTCTTCGACGCCGGCAGTGGCCGTGCAGGAAGGCGAGACTGCCTCGCAGCGCGTCGTGCGCGCAACCGCGTCGACGCTGGCCGATACGATGGAGTCCGAAGGGATCGCCTCGCCCGCCGTGTACGTGATTGGGGAGGTCGCTGGTCTTGCGAGCGCTGGATAGCCTGATCTGGGACACGGCGCTTGCCGATTGTGCGCCGGATACGTTGCTTATCTGCCACGACCCGACCTTGGATCTGACGCGTCAGGCCGTGGCGACGGGTACTCGCGTGCTGTTTCTGGACCCGGACTATGCGCGCAGCCAGGCTGCGTCGGCGCTCGGCGCGGAGATTGCTCGCGACGTGCGGTTGGACGAGCTGCTCGCCGGCCTGGGTTCCGGTGCCGACGTCGCGGTCGGGCTCGGCGAGATGCCGAAGTCCCTGGCCCGCCTGGGCTACCTCGCCCGCAGCATCGCAGGCGCAGGTTTCGCCGAGGCGCGCTTGGTGCTCGGGGCGAACAACAAGCACCTCTCACGCGGCATGAACTCGGTGCTGGCGGAATCTTTTGAAAACGTCCACGGATCGCGGGGGCACGGCAAGTTCCGGTGCCTGGTGGCGTCGGGGGCGCGCGAGGTCACGTACGAGCCAGTTTCGCAGCGGGGGTTGGTAGCCATCGGCGGCGTCTTCTCCGGCGCCAAGCCGGACCGCGGCGGCGAGCTGCTGCGCTCGTGCCTGCCCGACGCGCCTGGTCGCCTGCTGGACCTCGGTTGCGGCAACGGCTCGGTGAGCAGGGGTTTCGAGGGTGCGATCGCCACAGATTCGGACGCAGACGCGGTCCTTTCTGCCCGCGCCGTCGGCCTGGAGGCCACCTGGGATGATGCCGGCTCGCAGCTGCCGGACGCGTCGTTCGACACCATTGCGCTGAACCCGCCCTTCCACGCGGGCACGACCATCGACGCCACGCTCGTCCAGCACCTCCTCGACGCCGCCGCGCGCCTGCTCGCCCCCGGCGGCGATCTGTACGTGGTGCATAACTCGCACCTGCGCTACCGCGGGGAGGTGGAGCGCCGTTTCGGCGAGGTGGAGCAGGTCGCTCGCGACGCGACGTTTACTGTGCTGCGGGCTCGGTAGGGCGAACCATGGGTGGTACAACGATCTGGAGGTAGTAAATGTCTATCAGTGCTTCGGAAGCTCGCCGAACCCTGCTCCCTCTCATTGAGAAGGTGAACCAAGACCGGGACGCGGTCGAGATCGTTTCCCGTAGCGGTAACGCGGTGCTGATGTCCGCGGAGGACTATTCCTCCTGGGTGGAGACCGCGTATCTCTTCAGTTCTCCAGCGAACGTGCGTCGGCTCTTGGAATCCTACGAACAGGCGCGTAGTGGTCAAGCCGTCGCGCATGACATCGACCTGGATGCATGAATGCAGCTCGCCTGAACGCCATACACTTGGGAGGAATACCTCTACTGGCAGCAGAAGGATCGGAAGATCCTGAAACGGGTGAATCAACTGCTCAAAGACATGATGCGTGATCCATTCGAGGGGATTGGTAAGCCGGAGCCGCTGAAATACGGTATTGCCGGAGCCTGGTCACGGCGCATCACCGAAGAGCACCGATTGGTTTACATCCTTGAAGGCGAAACGCTCATTATTCTGCAAGCTCGCTACCACTATTGATCCGCCCCTGCAGGATCCGCGGCAGCGCCTCCGCCGCGGTGGCCGGAACGACCACGTCGGCCAGGTGCGAGAGGTCCGTCGGTTGCGGCGTGACCTCCACGATCGGGATCTCTCGCGCGTGCGCCATCAACGGCAGGCCCGCGGCGGGGTAGACCACGCCAGAGGTGCCGACGATAAGCAGCGCATCCGCAGTCTTCATGCGGCGTTCTGCCTCGGCCCACTCGTCCTGCGGCAGCGCCTCGCCGAACCAGACCACGCCCGGGCGCACGAGCCCGCCGCACACCGGGCACTCCGGCGGCGCGATCCGCTCAACCGGCTCCTCCGGCAGCGCGATCGGCTCCTCGTACGGGGTGTCGCAGTCGGTGCAACGGAAGGCGAATAGTGAGCCGTGTAGGTGCACGACATCCTCGCTACCTGCTCGTTCGTGCAGGTTGTCGATGTTCTGCGTCGTCACCGTCATCCCGCGCGATGCCGCAATTGCCCGGTGCCCGGCGTTCGGCTCGGCGCGCTGCGACAGCTGAGCCCGCCAGAGGTACCAGGCGTAAATCGTTTCCGGGTCGTCGTGCCATGCGCTTATCGACGCCATCGCCACCGGATCCACACGCTCCCACACCCCAGTTACCGCATCCCGGTACGTGGCGATGCCACTGTCGGCGCTCATGCCGGCGCCGGTGAAGACTTCGACGTGGTTGGCTGCTGTGAGGATCTCGTGGGCGTCGATAAGCGATTGCTCCATGGCACTAGTCTAGGCCGTCGATGAACTCCAGGGCCTGGTCCTTGTACGTGAAGTTGGGGGTGGCGTTGACAGCGTCGCGCATCACGTCGCGGTAAAACGCCTGGTGCCGCGGGTCCTCGGCGTGGAGCTCGTACGCGCGACGGGCAGTGTCGGTGGGCAACAGACACTCGGTCGGCACGGCGTGGATACCAAGGTGAGTAGTACGGGCGCGGGCCTGGGCGGACTCCATGCGCGAGGTGTAGGCGTGATTCGGCTCGTAGGTCACCGCGCGAGCCAAACCCTCGGCGGCGAGCTGCTCGTTGACGAATATGTCGCCGGCGAAGACAGCGGCAAGCTCGCGGCCGTAGCGATCCTGGCGCTCCTCGTCGTGCTCGAGACGCACGCGGGTGCCCGGTGGGGCGAGCTCGGTAAGCCGGTCCGTGGCCTCCCGGTAGAGGCACTCACCCCGTTCAGGAGTGTCGATGTTGAGCAGGCGGACGCGCACGGTCTCCCCGTCGCGGTTGACGTCGAGGGTGTCGCCGTCGACGATCTTGGTCACCGTCGGCTGGTCCTGTCCGGGAAACTGGCAGGCGGACAGGGCCACGGCAGCGAGCATGGAGACGAGGAGGTGGAACGGGCGCATATCAGTCTCGCTTACATGACAGCGGCGAAGACGACGCAGGCCACTATGGATGCCGCGAGCGCGATGCCCATCCGCCACAGGTACCGGCGGCTGTGCTGGTGCGCCGTGTTGATCTGCAGCTTGCTCGGGTTGGACGGGAATACCGCGATCGGCGCCGGGTCCTGCGGCTCGCTGTAGATGCCCATGCCGCCGGCGTAGCGGAAGTGCTCGTTGCGGGTCTGCTCGTCTTGGTCTGTCGGGAGTGCTTCGACCTGCTTGCTGGCACTGACAGTAAACGCGATGGCGAGCACCACGACGCCGATGGTGAACACGATCCAGACTGCGGGGAGCAGCCAGTTGAACGGCGTGAGGCCGGCTGACGAAAGCGCGCTCAGGCACGTGCACACCGCCATGCCGAAGATGGTTTGGGAGACGAAGGTGGCCGTCTTATCGGTGAGTAGTTCGACACGTGCCGCGTTGGCCTCCGAAAACGGGACCGGGGAGGTGCTCGGTACATCCGTGGTGCGACGAACCATGGCGTGCGGCGGCACGCAGCAGGCGACTGCTGCCGAGATGACCGCGCCGATCCAGAGCAAGGCAGTCGCGCCGAAAAACGTCTTTGGCGTGTACCGGTCGGGGTTGCCCGCGATGTCGAAATGCACCGGGATTGGGTCCGGGATGGAGTCCCAACGCAGCAGCATGTACGCCAGCGTGGCGAGGTAGACGAAGGCCGTGGCGGCGTAGTATTTGCGGGCTTGCATGAGGTGAGCGTAGGCGGGAGGAGGTGCGGATGACAAACGGAGCTAGCGCCATTTGTGCGCCGCGCGTGTGGAAAACCCCAGGTCGCGATCTCGCTCGATGGCCAAATGGAGCTAGCGCCATTTGCAAAACATCGCGATGAGAACCCCAGGTCGTGATCCCGCCTGGCGGCCAAATGGAGCTAGCGCCATTTGCAACGCGTCATGGCGAGAAACCCCAGGTCGCGAGTTGGCGCGAACCCCAAACGGAGCTAGCGCCATTTGCAATGCGTCGCGGCGAGAAACCCCAGGTCGCGATTCCACCCGACGGCCAAATGGAGCTAGCGCCATTTGCACCCTCGGTATGGAAGAAGAAACCCCGTCCGGTAGACGAAATAGACGCTATCTGATAGAAACGACAGTATGGATTCGGGGAGGAAGCGAGAGCTGGCGAACAAGCTCATGGATAGGAAGCGGAAACACGATTGGCTCGCATACCGGAGGTGTCCGGTGGCGTTCCATAAGGTGTCAACGCGGTTTTTCATCAGCGTGACGGAATGGAAGCAGCTGCGCTATCACGAGAAACGCTGGCTGGCGGCCTACGCGGTCGGTTGCACAGTACCGAAAGCCGTGTTGTCCGGGAGATCGGCGGCGCGTCTCCTCGGTATCTGGGTAATTGCCACAACGCCGGAACCGGTGGAGCTGGTAGCACAGCGAGGGAAGGCGCCGTCTCGGAAGCAGTGGCCGCTGGGTGTGGTGTACCGGGATAGGTCGCCAGGAATTACTGCACCGCGCAGCTTCGATCGTCTCCGCACGACGGATCCGCTGACCACCGTGTTCGAGATCGCTTTGCGTCATGGCTTCGCAGAAGGACTCGTCGCGATGGACTGGTTGCTCCGCGAGGGGGTGCCGCGCCACCGTGTCGAAGAGGCTGCGGCCAGGCTGGGCCCAGTCCGTGGCATCTCGACATTGCGCCACGTCATCGCGCATGCGGTGGACAATTCGCTGTCGCCTTACGAGTCCTATGCCCGCGCGCTGCTGCTACAGGCGGGAATCGGCGACTGGCAGGTCAACGCGCGCATCGCCGTCCCACCCAACCTGTACATGGCGGACCTGCTGCGCGGCCGCCTCATCGTGGAGATCGACGGCGCGCAAAAATACGACGGGACCACCTTCGCCCCAACCGACGCAGCTATCCGCGAGGAACGGGAGCGCGAGAAGCACCTCCAGAACGCCGGTTATGTCGTGGTGCGCGCGTCACCGGAGCAGTTGCTTGCCGACGCCCACGCGTTCCTCACTGCCGTCACCCGCATGCTCAACCTCACGGAGACGTACGGGAGCGTCGCCTGACGGACACCGTCACGCGCCGTCACGCGCCGTCACGCACCGTCACAGCCACATTCGCACGACAGTCACACCACCAACGTGACCTGGGTGCCGTGCACTTCCGCGGTCATGCCTGCGACGTCGGCGACGTGGGCGACGTCGTCGGGGGAGGTCACGGTGGTGTCGTGAAGCGCGAGAGCCCGGGCGAGCTCGCCCTTGTACTGCTTGTTGAAGTGGCTGACCACCTTGCGCGACCCGTCGGGCTGCACGGATTCGACGCGCACGGTGGCTGCGCCGGGGACGGGGCCGAGCTTTTGGTACGTGCCGGAGCGGAGGTCGACAACGAAGGGGAAGTCTGCGAGGACGTCGGTAATTGCGGTGCCCCAGCGGGACTTGAGCGTGGCGCCGCCAAGGCGCGCACCGCCGGAGAGCCGGTAACGGGGGATCATATCGCCAGCGCGCACGACGCCAAAGAGCGCGGAGCCCACCGCCAAGCGCTCCAGGCAGGGGGTGGGGAGGGTGGGGGCGGACAGGGCGTCGAAAAGCACGCCCGTGTAGCGGAAGATGGCGGGCATCACCGGTGCCTCGGCCAAGTGCAGATTCTCCTCCGCCTCCGCGCGCTTCGAAGCGGGGATCTTCAGCTCGGCCATCATCTCCTCGACCGGGAGCGCCGCGAGGTCATTCATCAGGTCAGAGCGGATCGGGTCGAGCGCCGGAAAGGACACGCTCATCGGCGCGTCCTGGCCGCCGGGCGCTTTGGTCTCGGAAGGCGGGAGGACGATCAGCATGGCTCACCACCTTAGCGCTAGGATTGTGCGCATGATTACACGCCTCTCTCAGCTGTTCCTGCGCACCCTGCGCGAAGACCCCGCCGACGCCGAAGTCCCCAGCCACAAGCTGCTCGTTCGCGCCGGCTACATCCGCCGTGCCACGCCGGGCGTGTATTCGTGGCTGCCGCTGGGTCTGCGCACGATGCGCAAGATCGAGGGCGTTGTGCGCGAGGAGATGGACGCGATGGGCGGCCAGGAGCTGCTCTTCCCCGCGCTGTTGCCCAAGGAGCCGTACGAGGCGACCAACCGCTGGGACGAGTACGGCGATGACCTGTTCCGTCTCAAAGACCGCAAGGGCGCCGACATGCTGCTCGGACCCACGCACGAGGAAATGTTCACGCAGACGGTCAAGGACCTGTACTCCAGCTACAAGGACTTCCCGGTCACGCTGTACCAGATTCAGACCAAGTACCGCGATGAGGCGCGTCCGCGCGCGGGAATTCTGCGCGGCCGCGAGTTTGTGATGAAGGACAGCTACTCCTTCGACATGTCGGATGAGGGCCTCGACGAGTCGTACGCCAAGCACCGCGCGACCTACCAGCGCATCTTCGGGCGCGTGGGGATCCGCTACGAAATTTGTAAGGCCACCTCTGGCGCTATGGGCGGTTCTGCGTCCGAGGAGTTCCTTGCCTACAGTGAGAACGGCGAGGACACGTTCGTCGTTTCCTCCGAGGGCGACTACGCAGCGAACGTCGAGGCCGTCATCACGGTCCCGCCGGCCGCGACCCCGATCGAGGGCCAGCCGGAGGCGAAGGAGTACGACACCCCGGCCGCCGAGACCATCGACGCGCTCGTCGAGTGGGCCAACAAGGAGCAGGTGCTTATCGACGGCGCGCCCACCCAAGCTTCTGACACCCTCAAGTGCATGATGATCAAGGTCGACGACCCCCGCGCGGTGGACGAGGACGGCAACAAGGTCGGCCCGCAGCTCACCGGCGTCCTCCTGCCCGGTGACCGCGAACTGGACGAGAAACGCCTGGAAGCAGCCCTCGAGCCGGCAACCTTCGAGCTGGCCAGCGACGAAGACTTCAAAAACAGCGACTTCCTGGTCAAAGGCTACGTTGGCCCGCGCGCGCTGCAGGCCAACGGCGTGCGCGTGCTCGCGGACCCGCGCGTGGTCGAGGGCTCCAGCTGGATCACTGGTGCCGATGCCCCGCAGAAGCACGTGGTGGGCCTGGTCGCCGGCCGCGACTTCACCGTCGACGCCTTCGTCGAGGCCGCCGAGGTCCGCGAGGGCGACCCGGCTCCGGAGGGCAACGGCACCGTGCGGCTGGCGCGCGGTATCGAGCTGGGGCACATCTTCCAGCTGGGTCGCAAGTACACCGAAGCCATGGACGTGCAGATCCTGGACGAGAACGGTAAGCGTGCCGTGCCGACCATGGGCTCCTACGGCATCGGTGTCTCTCGCATGATGGCGGTGGTGGCCGAGCAGCGCCACGATGACAAGGGGCTGGTCTGGCCGGTCGCGATCGCGCCGTACCAGGTCCACGTGGCGGTGGCCAACAAGGACAAGGCAGCGCTCGAGGCTGGCGATCAGATCGCCGCGGAGCTCTCGGACGCGGGCCTCGAGGTGCTTTTCGACGACCGCCCGAAGGTTTCCCCAGGCGTAAAGTTCAAGGATGCCGAGCTTCTGGGTATGCCGTTCATTGTGATCCTGGGCCGCGCGTTCGCGGACGGAAACGTGGAGCTGCGTATCCGTGGCGGAGAAACGCTCGAGGTGCCGGCCGGCGAGATCGTGGAGAAGGTCCGCGAGCTGGTCGCGGAGCAGCTGGCGCAGTAGCGCCCGGGGCGGCCACACCGCCCTGCCAGCCTGCCTGGGCTACGCCCCCTGCGCCTCCGCGGCGAGCTGAATAGCCAGGCGGCGGAACTGGGGGCTCTCGGCGTTGGCGGCGGTGGCGCGCCACTGATCCACAAGCGCCTGCTGCTGGGTCTGCGTGTAGGCGCCGGCGGAGGCGACGTCGGCAGGCGCCGGGACGCCCTCGAATGCGTAGCCCGGGGCGGCCTCCGGGACGTCGCCGCTGGGCTCGAGCGCGGTGACGAGGACGCGCACACGCTCGTCGGAGGCGTCGCGCAGCGCCTCGAGGCGCTGGTCAAGCGCGTCGTCCGCGTACGCAGTGGCCATGGAAAAGCCGTACTGCGCCGCGTATTCCCGGCGCAGCATCTCGCGGGCGGCGTCCAGGTCAGCCTCGTTGGTGATCTCGGAGTCCGCGCCGTCTGCGCTGTCTGCGTCTGCAGCGGGCTCCGTTCCAGCTGCCATGCGCAGATCGATCGCCTGGGCGGTCACCAGCGCGACGGATTCCTCCGGCACGTCCGCGGCTGCCTCCGTGAGCGCGTCCGCCGCGTGGTCGGCCGCGGACACCTCGTCGGGGTTGCCCGCCGACTCGCCGGGCGTGCGTTCCACCTTGCAGGTGCTCGGCAACTCGCCGGACTCGGTGGTGCCGCAGAGGCGCTCAACCTCGTCGAACAGCTGCTGTGCCTGCATGGCGCGGGTGTGGGCGAGCGGGGCGTCGCCAAGCGCCTGCTCATCGGCGACTGCCTGCTGGGCGAGCGCGACGAGGTCGGCGTTGGGGCGCGGCCCGACCACATCGAGCGCGTCGCAGGATGCGAGCGAAAGCGCGACGGGGGCGGACAGAGCGAGGGCGACGAGTTTCTTCACCCGGAAAACCGTACACGATAGGGTGGGGGCCATGGCTTTTCCTACACCCGAGCAGCTCGAGGGCATTGTCGCCCCCATCGCGCGCAACCACGACCTGGACGTTGAGCAAATCCGCGCCGTGCGCGCAGGCAAGAAATCACAGGTGGTCATCGCCCTCGACGGCGACGAGCACCCCACGTTGGACGAGCTGGAGGTCGTTTCCAACGAGCTCAGTGAGCTTTTCGACGCCCACGAGTCCGCCGGGGACCTCAACTTCGGCGCCGGCTACACACTCGAAGTGACCACGCCCGGGGTGGACATGCCGCTGACCGCGCCGCGGCACTGGCGCCGGAACCGTGGCCGTGCCGTCGCCCTGCTGGACGCCGACGGAAAGAAGGAGACGTGGCGCATCGGTGCGCTCAACGATGCTGAGGATCGTGTCGTGCTCATCGAGCGCGGCGCCAAGCAGCCGCGCGTGGAAACCCGCCTGGTTTCCGAAATGCCGAAGGCAGTGGTAGAAATTGAGTTCAAAGCGCCACCGGCTGCCGAGCAGGAGCTGGTCGACGCTGCGTACGAAGAAGCAGGAGACGAGTAAGCTCCGGGGCTCACCCGGCTTACCTGGAAGGAACAACAAGTGAATATTGACTTGAACGCGCTCAAAGTGATTGAGGACAAGCAGGGCATCGCTGTCGACGACCTGCTCACCACCATCGCGAGCGCGCTTTTGTTTGCGTACCTGGATTACCGCGACGGGAAGCCGGACGAAAACACCAAGTCTCGCGTGGACATCGACCCGGACACCGGCGATGTGCACGTCATGGTCAGCGAGCTGGACGAGGACGGCGAGGTCGTCTCCGAGTACGACAGCACGCCGGTCAACTTCTCCCGTATTGGTGCCCCCGCGGTGCGCGACGCCATCAAGCGCCGCCTGCGCGAAGCGGAGGCAGGGCGCGTCTACACCGCCTACTCCGAGTTCGAGGGCCACGTCGTCTCCGGCGTGGTGCAGCGCGACGCCAACGCGGAGGCGCGCGGCCTGACCATCGTCCAGCTGGGCACCGAGGCGGATCCGCAGGACGGCATCCTCCTGCCCGCTGAGCAGATCCCGGGAGAGCGCCTCACCCACGGCGACCGCGTCAAGGCGTATGTGGTGGGCGTGAACAAGGGTGAGCGCAATGTGCAGGTCAACCTGTCGCGCACGCACCCGGAGCTGGTGCGCGGCCTGTTCGCGCTCGAGGTGCCCGAGGTTGAGGACGGTTCCGTGGAGATCATCGCGATCGCTCGCGAGGCCGGCCACCGCTCCAAGGTCGCGGTGCGCGCCACCGTCAAGGGCGTCAACGCAAAGGGTGCCTGCATCGGCCCGCGCGGCGCGCGTGTGTCCAACATCATGAAGGAGCTGGGCGGGGAGAAGATCGACATCATCGACTACTCCGAGAACCCGGCCACCTACGTGGGCAACTCGCTGGCGCCGTCCAAGGTGGTCAAGGTGGACATCCTGGACCGCGACGCGCAGATGGCCCGGGTGACCGTGCCGGACTACCAGCTGTCGCTGGCCATCGGCAAGGAAGGGCAGAACGCCCGTCTGGCAGCGCGACTCACGGGGTGGAAGATTGACATCCACTCCGACGCCGATACCGATGCAGCCGCGGAGTAGCGGGGGCGTAGCTGGGGAGCGCGTGAGCGTCGACAAGCAATGCCCCGGGGCCGGCAGGAACCCTGCTGACCGCCGTAAGTATTGTTTAGCGCCGCAATGGCGTAGGCTAGGACGCGGCTTATTTCCCGTGCGCCGAGACGTGTCGCGTTCCCGGTCGCAGTAGTTGGGTGTGGGCAGGACTGTACGTCGAGCAACAGGAAGGGTTGTGGATGAGCGTTACGCGCAAGCGTCCCATCCGTACTCGTACCTGCATTGCTACCCGCGACGTGCTGCCCGACACCGAGCTACTGCGACTCGTTCAGGACCCCGATGCGCCCGGCCGGATCCTCGCCGACCCGCGCCGGTCATTGCCCGGCAGGGGAGCGTGGATCACGCCGACGCGGGAAGCAGTCGAGCTGGCGGAGCAACGCCGTGCCTTCGGTAGGGCGTTCCGTCTGTCCGCTCCGGCGGACCTAGGTCATGTACACACGTACCTCGCCAATCTGGCGAACGACCCAACGCAAGTAAGGAAGACCGAACACTGATGAGTACACAACCGTGAAGCAGCATCAGCGATGAAAGTCAATGACCACGTCTAGGGGTCGGTAGCCGCACGAGCCACGGGTTCGGCGGGCACCGTCTCCTAGCACAACAACAAGGAGACACGTGCCCGGAAAGTTACGCGTACACGAGCTTGCCAAGAAGCTTGGCGTTACTAGCAAGGAACTGCTCGCCACGTTGAAGGAACAAGGCGAGTTTGTTAAGACCGCTTCGTCGACCATTGAGTCGCCAGTGGTGAAGAAGATGACGGCCTACTACCAGGAGAAGGAATCCGGAGGGAAGGCCGAGGGCGACAGCGGTGCGAAGGCCGCTCCGAAGCCCGGTGCCCCCAAGCCGGGGGCCGCGAAGCCTGCCGCAAAGAAGCCTGGTGCCCCGAAGCCGGGCGCGCCGAAGCCTGCAGCGAAGAAGCCGGGCCAGGGCGCTCCGGCTGCGCAGGGCGGCGCTCCGAAGCCGGGGGCTGCGAAGCCGGCGGCGAACAAGCCTGGTGCCTCGAAGCCGGGTGCGCCGAAGCCTGCGGCGAAGAAGCCGGGCCAGGGCGCTCCGGCTGCGCAGGGCGGTGCCCCGAAGCCGGGTGCACCCAAGCCTGGTGCACCGAAGCCGGCGGCGAACAAGCCTGGCGCCCCGAAGCCGGGCGCACCGAAGCCTGCGGCGAAGAAGCCGGGCCAGGGCGCTGCGCCGACGCCGGGCTCGATGCCGCGACCGGTGGCAAAGCCGGGCGGTCGTCCGAAGGTGGCGAACAACCCGTTCTCGTCCAACACCTCCGCTCCGCGCCCGGCGCCGCGCCCCGGTGGCGGCCGTGGCGGCCAGGGCCAGGGCAACCAAGGTGGTGGCCGTGGTCGCGGCCAGGGCGGACAGCGCCCGGGTCAGGGTGGCCAGGGCCAGGGCGGTCAGCGCCAGGGCGGAAATCGTGCTGGTGGCGGCCGTCGTCCGTCGCCCGCTGATATGGCTGCAGCTCCGTCGCCGAAGCAGATGCCGGCGAAGGCTGCCGGTACCCGCGGTGGACGCGGCAACGGTGGCGGCGGTCGCGGACGCGGTGGTGGCCCGGGCGGCCCGAACCGTGGCGGCGGCGGTGGCTTCCGCGGACGCGGCGGTCGTCGCGGTGGCACCGCGGGCGCATTCGGGCGTCCGGGTGGCGCACCGGGGCGTCGTCGCAAGTCCAAGGGCCAGAAGAGGGCCGAATACGAGGAGATGCACAAGCCGAACGTCATCGGTGGCGTTCGTCTCCCGGACGGCGACGGCAAGACCGTGCGCCTGCGCCAGGGCGCAACCCTGTCCGACTTTGCGGAGAAGATCAACGCGGAGGCGTCGGCACTCGTGCAGGCGCTGTTCAACCTCGGTGAGATGGTCACGGCGACCCAGTCGGTGCCGGAGGAGACCCTCCAGCTCCTGGGCGCGGAGATCAACTACGAGGTGAAGATCGTCTCGCCTGAGGACGAGGACCGCGAGCTGCTCGAGTCCTTCGACCTGCAGTTCGGCGAGGACGAAGGCGACGACGAGGATCTCCAGCAGCGTCCTCCGGTCGTGTCCGTGATGGGCCACGTCGACCACGGTAAGACTCGCTTGCTGGACTCGATCCGCAAGGCGAACGTGGGCCGCGGCGAGGCAGGCGGCATCACCCAGGGCATCGGCGCGTACCAGACCGAGGTCACCCTCGAGGACGAGCCGCGCAAGATCACGTTCCTGGATACCCCTGGTCACGAGGCGTTTACCGCCATGCGTGCCCGCGGTGCGAAGTCGACCGACTTGGCCATCCTGGTCGTCGCTGCGGATGACGGCGTCATGCCGCAGACCGTTGAGGCGATCAACCACGCCAAGGCGGCGGACCTGCCCATCGTGGTTGCCGTGAACAAGGTGGATAAGCCGGAGGCACAGCCGGATAAGATCCGCGGCCAGCTCACCGAGTACGGCCTCATCCCCGAGGAGTACGGCGGCGACACCATGTTCATCGACATCTCTGCGAAGCAGGGCACGGGTATCGACGACCTCCTGGAGGCCGTCCTGCTCACCGCCGACGCTGCGCTGGAGCTGACCGCGAACCCGGACATGGACGCGCAGGGCGTGGCCATCGAGTCCCACCTGGACCGCGGACGCGGCCCGGTGTCCACCGTGATCGTGCAGCGCGGTACGTTGCGCGTCGGCGACTCCATCGTCGTCGGCGGCAACTTCGGCCGCGTGCGCCGCATGGTCGACGAGTGGGGCAACGACGTGCAGGAAGCCGAGCCGTCCCGTCCAGTGCAGGTGCAGGGTCTCAACGGCGTTCCCGGCCCGGGCGACAACCTGCTCGTGGTGGAGGACGACCGCGTGGCGCGCCAGATTGCGGCGCAGCGCGACGCCCGCCACCGCGCAGCGATGCAGGCGCGCACGAAGAAGCGTGTCTCCCTGGAGAACCTGGACCAGGCGCTCAAGGAGACGAGCCAGCTCAACCTCATCCTCAAGGGCGACAACGCCGGTTCGGTGGAAGCCCTGGAGGAGGCGTTGCTCAAGATCGAGGTGGACGACGAGGTCGAGGTGAACATCATCGACCGCGGTGTTGGTGCCGTCACCCAGACCAACGTGGTCCTGGCTGCCGCTTCCGACGCGGTCATCGTCGCCTTCAACGTTCGCGCTGAGGGCAAGGCGACCGAGGAGGCCAACAACGAGGGCGTGGAGATCCGCTACTACTCGGTGATTTACGAGGTCATCGATCAGGTGGAGGCCGCACTCAAGGGCATGCTCAAGCCGATCTACGAGGAGCGCGAGGTTGGTGCCGCGGAGATCCGCCAGATCTTCAAGGCATCCTCCGTCGGCCTCATCGCCGGCTGCATGGTCACCGAGGGCCACGTCAAGCGCGGCGCGAAGCTGCGCCTCGTGCGCGACGGCAACGTCATCACCCCGGATGCAACGATCGAGTCGCTGCGTCGCGAGAAGGACGACGTCACCGAGGTGGCCAAGGGCTACGAATGCGGTATGGTCCTGTCCTACCCGGACATCCAGGTGGACGACCAGATCCAGGTCTACGAGATGGTCGAAGTGCCCCGCGACTAGCGCACAACGCGCAGAAAGAGGGAAGTACGCTGCCCGGCCCCGGCATGACGCTGGGGTGCGGGCAGCGTGGCGTCGATAAGCACATGCGAGCGTCTAGACTAGAGACGCTTACGCGAAGAAGGAGATGATGACATGGCTGACAACCCGCGCGCACAGCGCCTTGCCAAGCAGATTCACGCGATCGTGGCGTCTGCGATTGAGCGAGAGGTCAAAGATCGGCGTCTGGAGCTGGTCACCATCACCGACGTTCGCGTCACCGGCGACCTGCACGACGCGACTGTGTACTACACAGTGCGCGGTCGTGACATCGACGAGGAGCCGGACTTCGACGCGGCGGCGGAGGCACTCCACCGCGCCCGCGGCCAGCTGCGCAAGAAGGTCGGCGACCAGCTCGCCGTGCGCTTCACGCCGACGCTCGCGTTCGAGCTCGACACCGTGCCGGAGGCCTCCGCGCGCATGGAGGAGCTGTTGAACCGGGCGCGCGCCCGCGACGCGGAGACCGCGCGTCTGCGCGCCAACGCGACTCCGGCCGGAGACGGTAACCCGTACAAGATCAGCGGCGACGCAGAGTCCGGGCAGTAATGGGCGGACTGTTCGCGGACACCCCGGCAGTCGGGGAGCAGCTGGCGCAGGTCGCCGAGGTGCTGCGCGGCGCGGAGCGCGTCTCCGTCGTAGCGCACATCAAGCCGGATGCCGACGCAGTCGGCTCCGCGTGCGGCCTGGCGGCGGGGCTGCGCAAGCTGGGCAAGGACGCCCGTGTCTACATCGGGCAGACCTATCCGCACCCGGGCAACCTGCGAACTGTGCCTGGTGTGGACGACATCACCTACGGGTCGCACCTGCCCGCAGACGGCCTCATCGTCACCGTGGACTGCGCGTCCGCCGACCGCACCGGCCTGCTGCGCGAGCAGATCGACGCCGAGCGCGACCGGGTCGTGGTGATCGACCACCACGAGACCAACCCGGGTTTCGGTGCCCACAACCTCATCGCAGATGCTGAGTCCACCACGACCATTATCCGCGAGCTGTTCACGCACCTTGGCGTGGAGCTGGATTCTGAGATCGCGTACTGCCTGTACGCCGGGCTGGTCACCGACACGGGCAGCTTCCGCTGGGGGACACCGCGAATGCATACGCTTGCCGCCGAGCTCATGGAATACGGCCTGGACACCCGGCAACTCACCATGGACTTGATCGACAAAGCAAGCCCCCGCGACCTGCAGATCATGGGCGGAGTGCTGGCGGATTTGCAGAATTTCCGCCAGGAGGGGCTCGTTGTCAGCGTGTTCACCATTCCGGCGGAGGCGCTGGCTCGCATGAGCCAAACCACGGTGGAAACCATCATTGATTACGCCCGCGTGCTGGAAGGCTCCGACGTGGGTATGGTGCTCAAGCAGAACGGCCCGAAGCACTGGGCGGTGTCGCTGCGCTCGACTGTGATCGACGTATCCAAGCTGGCCCAGGCCCTTGGGGGCGGCGGGCACATCCCGGCCGCGGGGTACACGGCGTACGGATCGCAGGACATGGTCGTTCGGGACCTGATCGCTGCGCTGCCTACGCGCGAAGAGCGCGCTGCCTCCCAACACGAGGCAGAAGCCCAAGACTTCCCAAACGCTAACCGATAAGGAGAGTGCACGCTGCCGTGATGGCGCAACGCAACGACGCGACGGTCACCCCTGGCAAGATTCTCGCGCTGGCCCTGCCGGCACTGGGTGTGCTGGCGGCCAACCCCCTCTACCTGCTGCTGGACACCGCGGTGGTCGGTCGGCTGGGCACCGCGGAGCTGGCGGCCCTCGCCGCGGGCACCACGATCCAGTCCACGGTGACCACCCAGCTCACGTTCTTGTCCTACGGTACGACCGCGCGCAGCTCCCGCCTGTTCGGCGCGGGCAAGCGCGAGGCCGCAGTGGCGGAAGGCGTGCAGGCTACGTGGGTGGCGCTCGGCGTTGGCTTCGCGCTCGCCACCATCATCTGGTTGTTCGCGCAGCCGATCGCGCTGGCGCTCACCAATGACGCGGCCACGGCCCAGGAGTCCGCGCGGTGGATGCATGTCTCCGCGTTTGCCATCCCGCTCACGCTCATCATCATGGCGGGCAACGGCTGGATGCGAGGTGTGCAAAACACGCGGCTTCCGTTCCTCCTCACACTGTGCGGACTCATTCCGGGCGCGATCGCGCTGCCCATCTTGGTGGGAAAGTTCGGCCTGATCGGCTCCGCGATGGCCAACCTGCTGGGCATGGGCATCACGGCCGCGCTCTTCCTCACCATGCTGCTCCGCGAGCACGCCGGCAGCTGGAGGCCGCGCTGGCGCGTGATGCGTGAGCAGCTCGTCTTGGGGCGCGACCTGATCCTGCGCTCCCTGTCCTTCCAGATCTCGTTCCTCGCCGCGGCGGCGGTGGCCGGCCGGTTTGGCGTCGCGACGCTTGCCGCGCACCAGATCCTCCTGCAGCTGTGGAACTTCCTCACGCTCGTCCTCGACTCGATGGCCATCGCCGCGCAAACGCTCACCGGGGCTTCGCTGGGCAAGGGGCGCGTCGCCGAGGCACGCTCCGTCGGCGCGCAGGCCACCCGGTTCTCCGTCGGCTTCGGCGTGGTCTTGGCGTTGGTCTTCACGCTTTTCGACGCCCCCCTGCAGTCCATTTTCACCCAGGACCCAGCCGTCCACGACGCCCTCACCATCCCGTGGTGGTTGCTCATCGCCATGATTGTCACCGGCGGCGTCGTCTTCGCCCTGGACGGGGTGCTGCTCGGGGCCGGCGACGCGGCGTACCTTCGCAACATCACCATCGCCTCCGTACTCGGCGCCTTCCTCCCGCTCACGCTGCTGTCGGTGGCGTTCGGGTGGGGCCTGACCGGCATCTGGGCCGGGCATCTCGCCTCGGTGCTGCTGCGTCTGGTCGGTGTAGTCATCCGCTTCCGGGGCGACGACTGGGCACAGACAGGAGCAGAGCGCAAGACCCGAAAGGCGAGCACATGACCACCACCCTCTGGGCAGTGAGCGACCTGCACGCAGCGGTGAAGCGGAATGGGCCGAAGATCGCGCAGATCCAGCCCGCGGACCCGTCGGACTGGCTGATTGTGGCCGGAGACGTGGCGGAACGCCACGAGTTGATCGTGCAGGTGATGGCGGAGCTGGCCGGAAGGTTCGACACGGTGATCTGGGTGCCGGGCAACCACGAGCTGTTCGCCCGCAGCGCGGACCGCTACCGCGGCCGCGATAAGTACACCGCACTGGTGCAGTCCATGCGCGAGCTGGGTGTGGTCACCCCAGAGGACCAGTTCCCCGTCTTCGGTGGCGTTACCGTCGCCCCGTTGTTCACGCTGTACGACTACTCATTCCGTGGCCCCGGAATGACGGTCGAGGAGGCCATCGAGGCGGCGAAGGAAAAGAACATCGTGATGACGGACCAGTACGCCATCGCCCCGTTTGTGGACGTGCGCGCGTGGTGCTGGGATCGTCTCGCGTACACCACGAAGCGGCTCTCACGAATCAGCGGGCCCACCATCATGGTGAACCACTGGCCGCTGGTGCAGGAGCCGACGCTGCGGATGCAGTGGTCCGAGATTGCGCTGTGGTGCGGGACGAGGCATACGCGATCTTGGCCAAAGCGCTACAACGCCCGCGCAGTGGTGTACGGGCACCTGCACATGCCCGGCGTCGTGGAGGTGGACAGCGTGGACCACATCGAGGTCTCGCTCGGGTACCCGCGCGAGTGGCAGCGCCACCCTGCAAGGGTGCAGTTCCCGTACCCGGTCATGGAACTGGGGGCCTAGATGCAGAACCTGGCACTGTTTCCCCCCGAGGCCCGGTTTGTGTACCTGCGTACGAATGAGCGCAGAGACCTGACCCACTACGAGGATCTCCACCCCAGCGAACAAGAGCTTGTCAGCCGCGCCGTGGACAAGCGCAAGGGCGAGTTCGGCGACGCGCGCTGGTGCGCCCACGAGGCGCTCAAGGAGCTGGGCTGCAGCGACGCGGGCGTGATTCTGCGCGGCGAGCGCGGGATGCCGCTGTGGCCGCACGGCTACACCGGGTCGCTCACGCATACAACCGGCTTTCGCGCGGCGGTGGCGGCACCGACACGGCACGTACGGTCCATGGGACTCGACGCCGAGCCCGCGGTCCCGCTGCCGAGCGAGGTGGTGCCCCGCATCGCCAGGCCCACCGAGCGGGCGATGCTGCGCGAGCTGGAGGAAGAAGGCTTCGAGTGGGCCAGCAAGCTCCTCTTCTGCGCCAAAGAGGCGACGTACAAGTGCTGGTTCCCCATGACGCGCCGCTGGCTCGGATTCGAGGACGCCGACATCGTGCTGCGCACCGACGGAACCTTCTCGTCCTACATCCTGGCCCGCCCCACCCCGGCGCCGCTGTTTGAGGGGCGCTGGGTGGCTGGCGACGGCTATATCATCGCCTCAGTCTTCGTGGAGTAGGCGGGCGTTAGCCCAGGGTTGCCGGGCGAGCCACGAACTCCGTGGACAGGCGCTTGCCCTTCTCCTTGACCAGGGCCACGACGCGTCCGTCCGGCCCCTGGGCGGCGTGCACGCCCTGCAGCCCGCGCGGTTCGAGCCATTTCCCCAGCGCGAGTGCCTGGTACTCGTCGTCGGTGACCGGGAGCACCGGCCAGGCGCGAGTGAGCGCCTCGTCCAGGGTGAGCGAAAGGGCGGGGGAGTCTTGGAGGACGGGGAGCGGCGTGGCGTCGGCAAGCGTAAATGCGCCAACGCTCGTGCGGCGGAGTTGCGTGAGGTGACCGCCGACGCCGAGCGCGGCACCCAGGTCGCGGGCGAGAGCGCGGATGTAGGTGCCGGAGGAGCAGTGGACGGTCACGGTGACGTCGATAAGCGAGCCCTGCCTGCTGACCTCGTGGGTGTCGAAGGCGAAGATGGTGACCGGGCGGGCGGGGATGTCCACGTCTTTGCCCTCGCGGACCAGCTCGTGCGCGCGCTTGCCGTTGATTTTGATGGCGGAGACCGCGGTGGGTTTTTGCATGATGTCGCCGGTCAGGGCAGTGATCTCGGCGGCAATCTGCCCGTCGGTGATGGCTGCTGCGTCATGCTCCGCAGTGAGCTCGCCCTCCGCGTCATCGGTGGTGGTGGACTGGCCGAGCCTGATGGTGGCCTCGTAGCGCTTGTCGTGCGCGACGAGGTGGGCGAGCAGCTTGGTGCCGCGCTCGATCCCGGCGACAAGCACGCCGGTGGCCATGGGGTCGAGCGTGCCGGCGTGCCCCACCTTGCGGGTGGAAAACGCGCGGCGCAGCTTCGCTACAACATCGTGGCTTGTCATGCCCGCGGGCTTGTCTACCACGACGATTCCAGAGGTTGCGAGGGGATCGGTCATGGTTTTCCAGTATGCCGTACGCTATTGCGCGTGGATATTTTGCACGGGCTTGGAAGCGTCCCAGCACATCTGAAGGCGGACGGCGGTTGCGTGGTCACCATCGGCGTGTTCGACGGCGTGCACCGCGGGCACCAGCTGCTCATCAGCACCGCCGTGGACAGGGCGCGCGAGCGTGGCGTGCCGTGCGTGGTGATGACGTTCGACCCGCACCCGGTGAGTATTTTCGCCCCCGATCGTGCCCCCGTCGCCCTGCTTCCCATTGAGGAGCGTGCCCGGCAGATCGCGGAGCTCGGCGTGGACTACCTCCTGGTCATCGACTTCCGCGAGGAGCTGGCAGGCGACAGTCCTGAGCACTACGTCACCGAAGTGCTGCAGGGGCGGCTCGGCGCCCTCGAGGTGGTCGTGGGCGAAAACTTCACCTTTGGCAAGGACGCCGCCGGCACCGCGCAGACGATGGCGCAGCTGGGCGAGCGCCACGGCCTCGCGGTGACCATCGTGCAGTTGCTCAACGACGGCGACGTGCGCATCTGCTCGACCGCCATCCGCGACGAGCTTACGGCCGGAAATATCGGCTTGGCCACGGACTACATGGGCCGGCCGTTCTCGGTGATCTCCATCATCGAGCGCGGCGCGGGCCGGGGTGGGCGCGAGCTGGGGTACCCCACGGCGAATCAGTACGTCGAGGAGATGTCGGCGCTGCCCGGAGATGGTGTCTACGCCGGCTGGGTCACCATCATTGATGACGCCCCCATCGACGGCGACATCGAGCCCGGGGTGCGCTACCCGGCGGCGATCTCGGTGGGCACCAACCCGACCTTTGGTGATACCCGCCGCAGCGTCGAGTCCTACATTCTGGATCGCGACGCCGATCTGTACGGACGGATGGCGCGCGTGGAGTTTGTGGACAAGGTCCGCGACATGGTGAAGTTCAACTCGGTGGACGAGCTGCTGGAGAATATGGCCCGCGACGTCGCCCGTACCCGGGAGATCCTCGCCGCAGAGTAGGGCGCGCTATTGTCGGGGGCACGACAGTCTCCCCAGCGAAAGGACCCAACCATGGCACGCAAGCTCATCCTGGACGTGGACACCGGCATCGACGATGCGCTGGCGATTGCGTACGCACTCGGCTCCGAGGATCTTGACCTCATCGGCGTGACGGGGACCTACGGCAACGTGCTGGTCCCCACCGGAACGAGGAACTCGCTGGCCATCCTGGAGCTGTTCGGCCGCACCGACATCCCGGTCTACGCGGGGCCGGACCACGCGCGCGCCCGCGATTCCTTCGAGGTCATGGAAATCTCCGAGTTCATCCACGGCAAGAACGGTATCGGCGAGGCCCAGATTCCGGACGCCTCGCGTGCGGTGGAGGAGCAGTCCGCCGTGGAGTTCATGGTGGAGTCTGTGCGCCAGCACGGCGACGAGTTGGTGATCGTGCCTGTGGGTCCTCTCACCACGGTGGCCGCGGCGATGGAGGCGGACCCGACGTTTGCGGACAACGCGCACATCGTGATCATGGGTGGCGCGCTCACCGTGCCCGGCAACGTGACGCAGTGGTCCGAGGCCAACATTAACCAGGACCCCGAGGCCGCTGACCTGGTGTTCCGCAACGCGAAGGACGTTACGATGGTTGGGCTGGACGTGACGCTGCAAACGCTGCTGACATCCAAGGAGACCGCGGAGTGGAAGGCACTGGGCACGACCGGCGGCGACTTCCTGGCCACCGCGACGGACTACTACATCAAGGCTTATGAGACCACCGCGCCGTACCTGGGCGGTTGTGGACTCCACGATCCGCTCGCCGTGGCGGTGGCGGCGGACCCGACCCTGGTGGAGACGTTGGACATCAACTTGAAGACGGACACGGAGGGCGAGACGCGGGGGCGCACGATTGGCGACGAAGCCCGGCTCAACGACGCGGCGAAGACCGGGCACGTGGCGGTGGGCGTGGACGTCGAGCGCTTCCTCGCCGAGTTCATGCGCCGGCTGACCGGGCTTGCGCAGCGGACCCCGGGGAGTGACGCGGCCGCCAGGTAGCGCGATTTGGGGAGGGCGGTAGCGCTCCGGTAGTATGACCCGCTGGCCCTGTCACCGGAGCGTTCCGGGGCACAGACTGTGGTTCGCAGCAGTCCCGCAGGGCACGAGAACACTGAAGAATGCGGACTGAAATATAAGGAGCATACTCATGGCACTGTCCACTGAGAAGAAGGCCGAAATCCTCAAGGAGTACGGCGTCCACGAGACCGACACCGGTTCCCCGGAGGCGCAGGTTGCGCTGCTGACCGAGCGCATCAACAACCTGACCGAGCACCTGAAGGATCACAAGCACGATCACCACTCCCGCCGTGGTCTGCTGCTGCTGGTCGGCCGTCGCCGCAGTCTGCTGAAGTACCTGCGCGAGAACAACGTTGAGCGCTACCGCGACCTCATCGCTCGCCTGGGCCTGCGCCGCTAAGCGCAGCTGAGAGCCCGCCCGGTGTTACCGGGCGGAGATGCACCAACCCGCCGCTTTCGAATCGGGACGCTGTCCGCCGACACGTTCCCGGGACGAGGCGGCGGGTTTTGTGCGCGGTGGGGAGGTGCAGAGAAGCGTGCCCTACTCGGTCGAGCTGGTATGATGTTTGCCGTTGTAGATGAACGCATACGAACCGGCGGCACCGATGACCGCCACGACGAGACTCGAGGAGAGAGATCTTTTGAGCACCTTTACGCCCAAGAACTCGTACGACATTCACGTGGACGAGGAGTTCGGGATTACTGAGGCGGTTGCCACGCTGGACAATGGCGACTTTGGCTCCCGCACCATTCGTTTTGAGACCGGTCAGCTCGCCCGCCAGGCGGACGGGTCGGTGACCACCTACCTGGACGATGACACGATGATGCTGGCCACCACCACCGCGTCGAACCAGCCGCGCGAGGGCTTCGACTTCTTCCCCCTGACGGTCGACGTGGAGGAGCGCATGTACGCCGCCGGCCGTATCCCGGGCTCGTTCTTCCGCCGCGAGGGCCGCCCGACCACGCAGGCGATTCTGGCTTGCCGCCTGATCGACCGCCCGTTGCGCCCGACGTTTGCCAAGGGGCTTCGCAACGAAGTGCAGTGCGTGATCACTGTCATGTCCATGGCGCCTGACGAGTACTACGACGTGGTGGCCATCAACGGCGCCTCCGCGGCAACGCAGCTGTCCGGACTGCCGGTCTCCGGCGCCGTCGGCGGTGTGCGTATGGCGCTGATTGCGGATGATAAGCACCCGGAGGGACAGTGGGTAGCCTTCCCCAACGCTGCGCAGCACGAGCGCGCGTTGTTTGAGATGGTCGTGGCAGGCCGCATGGTGGAGCGCAAGCGCGGTAAGAAGACCGAGGAAGACGTTGCCATCATGATGGTGGAGGCCGGCGCTGGCGTGAACGTCGTGCAGCTGGTCAAGGACGGCTACCCGGCGCCCAAGGAGTCCACGGTTGCTGAGGGCCTCGAGGCTGCGAAGCCGTACATTCAGACGCTGGCGAAGGCGCAGGCCGACCTGGCTCAGGAAGTGGGCAAGGAGACCAAGGAGTTCCCGCTCTTCCCGCCGTACACCGACAAGGTTTACGAGCAGGTGGAGAAGAAGGCCGCGAAGAAGCTGGCCAAGATCATGACCATCAAGTCCAAGGCCGAGCGCGAGGACGCCTCCAACGAGTACATGGAGGAGATCGAGGAGGCGCTCCTGGACAAGTTTGACGTGGACGACGATGACGCCGAGGTCACCGCCATGTCCAAGGAGATCCGCGCCGCGTACAACGCAGTGCAGAAGAAGATCGTGCGCGAGAAGATCCTCACCGAGGGCTTCCGTATCGACGGCCGCGGGGTCACCGACATCCGCGACCTCGAGGTGGAGGTCGAGCTGGTACCGCGCGCACACGGCTCCGCACTGTTCGAGCGCGGCGAGACCCAGATCCTCGGCGTGACCACACTGGACATGCTGAAGATGGAGCAGCACATCGACTCGCTGCACCCGGAGGATACGAAGCGCTACATCCACCACTACAACTTCCCGCCGTACTCCACGGGCGAAACGGGCCGCGTCGGCTCCCCGAAGCGCCGCGAGATCGGCCACGGTGCGCTGGCAGAGCGCGCGCTGCTGCCGGTCATTCCGTCCAAGGATGACTTCCCGTACACGATCCGCCAGGTCTCCGAGGCGCTGGGCTCCAACGGCTCGACGTCGATGGGCTCCGTGTGCGCGTCGACCCTGTCGCTGTACAACGCGGGCGTGCCGCTGGCGGCGCCGGTGGCAGGCATCGCCATGGGCCTGGTGTCCGGCGAGGTTGACGGCGAGACCGAATACGTCACCCTGACGGACATCCTGGGTGCGGAGGACGCGTTCGGCGACATGGACTTCAAGGTCGCCGGCACCAGCGAATTCATCACTGCCCTGCAGCTGGACACCAAGCTGGACGGCATCCCGTCTGACGTCCTCGCCGGCGCGCTGGAGCAGGCCTACGAGGCCCGCGAGACCATCCTGGACACCATGTCCGAGGTCATCGAGGGCCCCGACGAGATGAACCCGCTGGCCCCGAAGATCACGACGGTGACCGTTCCGGTGAAGAAGATCGGCGAGGTCATTGGGCCGAAGGGCAAGACGATCAACTCCATCACGGAGGAAACCGGCGCGGAGATCACCATCGAGGACGACGGCACCATCTACGTGTCTGCGACCGAGGGCTCGGCTGCCGACGCCGCGATTGAGAAGATCAACGCGATTGCGAACCCGCAGATGCCGAAGGTGGGCGAGCGCTACCTGGGCACCGTGGTGAAGACGGTTGCCTTCGGCGCTTTCGTGTCCATCCTGCCGGGCACCGACGGCCTGATCCACATCTCCAACCTGGGTGGCAACACCCGCATTGAGAATGTTGAAGACGTGATCAACGTCGGCGACAAGGTTGAGGTGGAGATCCGCGACATTGACAACCGCGGCAAGATCTCCCTGGTCCCCGTCGAGGAGTAGGTCGAACCCGCGACGGCAAACGCCTCCCCGAACCGGCTGCGCGCTGGTGGGGAGGCGTTGTTGCGTCGATAAGCGGAATGCGAACGCTAGGGGAGGAACCGTAGCTTCTTGCCCAGGTTGAGCGCTGTGGTGAGCAGTGTGCCGTAGTAGCGGCGGGGGAGCCGCGCGGGGCCGCGCATCGGCATGATTCGCTGCTGGGAGATGTTCTTCGGTTCCGTGTACTTGGTCAGGCCCTCGGGGCCGTGGCGGCGGGCTAGGCCGGATTCTTTCACACCGCCGAGCGGGGTGGAGATGGAGGCCCAGGTGGAGGCGTAACCGTCGTTGATGGTCACGCTGCCGGACTCGATGCGTTGGGCGAGGGCCCACGCCGTGTTCGGCGCGCCGAACACGGAGGCGTTCAGGCCGTAGGAGGTTGCGTTGGCCAGCTTGACGGCCTCGTCCATGTCGCGCACGCGCTGAACGTATACGACCGGGCCGAAAACTTCCTGGGTGGCCAGGTCGGTGCCCTCGCCGAGGCCGGTGAGGATGGTTGGTTCGAAGTGGAAGGGACCGATGTCCGGGCGCGCCTTGCCGCCGGTCACTACGGTTGCGCCCTTCGCCGCCGCGTCGTCCACGAATGCTTGCACGCGGTCGAGCTGGGCCTGGTTGATGAGCGAGCCCATCTCGTAATCCCAGTTCAGTCCCTTGCCCAGGGTGATGGACTCCGCGGCGCGCCGGAATGCGGCGATGAAGCGGTCGAAGAGCGCGTCGGGCACGTAGATGCGCTCGATGGACACGCAGAGTTGGCCGGAGTTGGAGAAGCAGGCGGTGGCGATCGTGTCAATACGCTTATCGACGTCAGCGTCCGGGGCTATCAGCATCGGATTCTTGCCCCCGAGCTCTGCCGAGAACCCGACGAGCCGCTCGCCGACCGTCCTGCCCAGCAGCTTACCCGTCTTGGTGGAGCCGGTGAACATGAGGTAGTCGCACTGCGCGGCGATCGCGCCGCCGACCACTTCGCCGGAGCCGGTGACGATCTGGAAGAGGTCGCGCGGCAGGCCCGCCTGGATGAGCAGGTGGAGCGAGATGAGGTTGGAGAACGGGGTCTGCCAGTCCGGCTTTGCCACGACGCCGTTGCCGGCGATGAGGGCGGCCACCGCGTCGGAGACGCCGAGCGCGAGCGGGTAGTTCCACGGGCTGATCTGGCCGACGACGCCTTTGGGCACGCGCTGCTCGGCCGTCTTGGTAATCAGGGGGAACGCGCCTGCCCGGCTCGCCGTGGTGAGCAGGCGCTCCGCAGTGTTGGCGTAGTAGCGGGCGTTGTTCATGACGTCGAGGACTTCGTCGAACGCGGCGGTACGGTCCTTGCCGGTCTCAAGCTGGACGATGTCCGCGAGCAGCTCCCGCTCGCGGTACACCAGGTCGTGGAAGCGCTCGAGCACAGCGACCCGGTCTGCGATGTCGCGCGCGGCCCACTCCCGTTGGGCGGTGCGGGCGCGGCGGAACGCCTCATCGACGTCCGCGGCGGTGCCGGCCCCGACCCAGCCGATGGGCTGGTCGACGAAGGGGGACGTGACATCTTGGCGCTCGCTGGCGTCGAGCGAGCCCGTCGCGCGGTTGGTGGTCAAGTTGAGCAGCATTTCCAGGAAATGTTCCGGGAGCGGCTGCTCCTTCAAACGATGAATTGGCATGAAGTTTGCGCTCACTCCTGGTTAGAACGGGCAGCCGGCTGCGCGGCGGGCGGCGACGGCGTCGGCATCGTCGTCAAGCGTGCTGCGCTGCTTGCGTGCGGACACGGTGATGCCGTCTGCGGCCTTGAGCTCTGCTTCCGGGTCCTCGTCGCCGTTGCCCTGGTATGGGCGGATGTTCTTCGGCTCCTTGTACTCGCCGGAAATCATGCCGTGCTTGATCATCTGGGACCGGCCCGGCTCCATGTAGCGCTTGTCCTCCGGGAGGATGTCAAAGACCTTCTTCACCAGCTTGGCAATGCGGTCGAAGCGCTTTTGATCCTTTGCGGACCAGTCGAGCTCGAGGATGGCGCGCTCCTTGGCGGGGATGGTGCCGTAGGTGAGCCAGATGACGCTGCGCATGATCGGCTTCCAAATGACTTTCCACACCTTCGGGGAGACGCCTTCCGGCGGGGCGATCATCTCGTCGCGGGCGGTGCGCAGAGCGAAGTCGACGGTTTCGTTGCGCTCGAGGACGGTGTCGGCCATCTCGTCCATGTACGCCACGAGGTCGTCGTAGTTGTCGATGACCGGGCGCTCAGACATGCCGTAGTGGTCCCACCAGGTCACGCCCTCGCGAACGATCTGGTCCTTTTCCTCGTGGGTGAAGGGGGTGCCGAAGAGCTCCTGGGCGTAGATGACGCGGTAGACAAACGTAGCGTGCGCCCACCAGAAGGTTTCGGGGTTCATGGAGTGGTAGCGCTCGCCGTTGCGCAGGGTGCCCTTGATGGTGGTGTGGTAGTCGCGGATCTGCTTGCCCAGGTCGCCGTCATCGTAGATGGACATGATGATCTGCGGGGTGGAGCGCTCCAGACGGGCGAACGGCTCGTCGAAAAACTTGGAGTGGTCCAGCAGCGACTGGCCGATGGCTGGGTGCATGTTCTGCATGACGCCGGTGTACCCGCGCAGGAGCTGGATGCGCTGGTCAGAACCCCACTTCCACAGGAGCGAGTCCGGGTCGAGTGGGGAGCGGCGGAGCTCGCGCTTACCGCCCTTGGAGGAGTTGGCGGAAACTGGCGTGGACATCAGTTGCCTCATTTCATGTGCTTGTAGACATCTCGGTTGATATGTGAACGGTAGCACAGCATCGCGGTTGGCCGGGTGGGGGTCACATCATTTTCCGGCCCTAAGGATTTGGCCGTATCGAGGTGCCGGCTGAAACGTGGGCGTTCTGCGGGCGTTCTGTGGCTGTGACGGCGAGGATCTGGTGTGGGCACCTACCTTATGTGCGGGTAGTGGTTCGCAGTGCGACCGTGGGGGTGCCCGGTATTTTCCGCTATGGGCGCATGTGGCGGACGTCATGGGATTCGGTTTGGTCTGGGCGACCGCGGCCGTGCTAATGTGTGGCAAATCATACAAGAGCGTGTCGTTTTGATGGATGTCTCAGGCTCAACCTCAGCACTCCCCGCATCACCCGAGAGTGCATTGGTCAAAACGGTTGCACAACGATGAAAGGTTGCCCCCATGGGGAAATTCAACTGGAAGAAGACCGCGGTCGCGCTGACCACCGGTCTCTTGGCGTTCGGGGCCACTGGCGTCGCTGTCGCACAGGGAGGCCTGACCGCAAACCTGGCGCTATCGGGCACCTTCTTCAAGGTTAGTATGACGCACCTGGACGGCGAGGACTTCTCGCTGTTTGTGGATAGTGAGCCGATGAAGGAAGACGACACCATTCCGGTCGCCCGCCTGAAGTTTGGCCACGCGTACGCTTCCAACCTGTGCCTTTCTGCCACGCTGCCGGATCTCCCGATGGTCGGCGAGGGCACGCTCGCGCTTCGCGCCAACGGCGACAACAGCGTCGAGGTCCGCAACCTCGTCGTGGGTGCCAACGACATTAAGGGCGCACTCCAGCTCACCGACGCAAGCGTGGGCATCGACGCCCAGCAGGTTAACGCGCAGGCCGCGCCTGGAACCTGGGGCCTGCACTCCAACAAAGTCTCGCTCAGTGCCGACGACATCACCACTACGTCCATCGGCGCCGAGTACCTCTCCGCGTCCGGCGTTGGTGTGACCGTGGTGAAGGGGAGTGACAATGCCTGCGGCCTCAAGTAGCGACGAGGAGCACACGCTTATCGACGACCACGACACCGCCACCCACGACACACCGGGACTGGCACACCGCTTCAATCAGTGGCGGAAGAATCGCCCGTTCATTCCGGGTCTGCTCATGATGATCTCCGGCTTCGTCATCGCGGCGCCGGCATACATCACGGTTGAGGTCTCCGACATCCTGGTGATGATCTCCACCGTCTCCGGCGTGTCCACCCTGCTCATCGGCGTGCTGATGTTCATGTTCGGCCTCGGGTGCTGGTTGCAGCCCGCCACCGCGGTGTACCTGGGCGTGCTGGCCATCATCGTGTCTGTGATCTCCCTACCGACCTCGAACCTCGGCGGCTTCGTCGTCGGCGCGCTGTTTGGCATCGTTGGCGGCGCCCTTGCGCTGGGCTGGGAGCCGGGCGAGAAGAGTGCGAAGAAGCGCAAGGGGAAGCACGCGAAACGTGCGTCGATTGCCGACGCACCGGAGCAGTCGGAGGACTTCGATCCGTTCGCTGAGGACGCCTTCGATGAGGCTGATCCCGAGACATCCGAGACCGAGCAACGCGGGGGAAGCTCGAAGTGGAGTGGAGGTTCCACGCTGAACTCGGTCGTGGCCGTCGCTGCTACGAGCGCAGTCCTCGCACTACTGCTCAGCGACACCGGGGTCGTGTCTGCACAGGAACCGGCGGCCCCCGCAGCGCCGCAGCTCCCGCAGGTGGAGCTGCCAAAGCTTCCGGCCCCGGAACTCCAATTGCCGGAGATTCCGGAGTTGCCAGCGCCGTCGGTCCCCAACGTTCCGGGCCTACCGGCGCCGACGCAGCCCGCACCGGAGAGTTCGGCCCCTGCGGCCCCAGCGGCTCCGGGGGCGGGCGAGGGGGCGTCGATAGGCACGAGCGCAATTCCCTCTGGGCTGGCCCCGGCCGCGGCGCCGAGTACTGTGACTGCGGACAAGGTCACGCTGACTGGCAATGTGCACGCGACGCTGGACTATGTCAACGTGGGAGGACAGCAGCAACGAGCGCTGGTGCTGAGCGGCGATCGGCTGGTTGGGCACAACCTGGGTCTCAAGATTCCCGGCATGGGCGGCGGGAACCTGACCACGGGAAATGTTGATACGACAGTAACGAATGGGCCGGTGAAAGTCGTGGCTACAGGCTTGACTGCGACGCCCGCTGTGCGTGATCTTCCGACCATCCCAGTGACGGTCGATCTCAGCGGTGACATCAACTCGGTCCTCGATCAGCTCGGTGTACCTGATAAGCGCCCCGTTCCCAATGTAGAAGTGCCCGACATGTTGATGAATGAGATCTCGTTGAACAACGTGACCATGCAAATGGTGACGCTCTACGGCCAAGGGTTCAGCGCGCCGTCGGTTCGTTTGACAGTTCCGTAGATTGGGCGAGCAGATAGTTCTGACTGGGCTCTGATTTTTCCGCCTGTGCGGAACTTTTTGGGGCTCAGCTATTCCGCCTGTGCGGAATTTTTGATCGCACGGAGTACACGAGGTTGGGAAGACCGGGCCCAGCTTTTCCGCGTGTGTGGAGTTTTTGGGGGCCCGGTTTTTCCGCGTGTGCGGAATTTTTGATCGCACGGAGTACACGAGGTCGGGAGGACCAGGGACGGACTTTCCGCCTGTGCGGAATTTTTGGGGCCGGCTTTTCCGCGTGTGCGGATTATTTGAGGCCAAGCTTTCCGCCTGTGCGGAATTCTTGATCGCACGGAGTGCACGAGGACGGGAGGTTTGGGGACGGTTTTCCGCCTGTGCGGAATTTTCGAGCCCAGGTTTTCCGCTTGACCGGAACTTTTTGGGGCCAAGCTTTCCGCCTGTGCGGAATTTTTCGGGCCCGGCTTTCCCGCGTGTGCGGAATATTTCGAACCCCGGTTTTCCGCCTGTGCGGAACTTTTTGGAGCCGAGCTTTCCGCCCGTGCGGAATTTCGTCCGTACGTTGAGCCACAACACGGACACACAACGAGAAAGCTCGCCTCCGGGCGCAGTGCATAAAGAAGGCGCCAGGTCTCGGGAAGAAACCTGGCGCACTCTCGTCGCGGTGGCAGCCGTTAGTAGTGGAAGCCGCCCTCGGCTTCGGCTTTCTCGTACGCGCGGGATGCGATCGGTACCATGCGCGCCTTGCGCGGGAGGACTGAGAATACAGCGCGTGTGCCCGTAGAAAGCAGCTTGAGGCGACGGGCATCTTTCTTGGTCCACTCCCAGCCGAGCTTGTCACGAAGCTTGTCGGGGATCATGCCGATAGCCACCCAGAGGAGGAGCTTGGAGGCGAAGGGGGCAACCGGCTTCCACGCCCATTTCGGCACCGACGGGTCCGGTGTGTCGAGCGTCAGACCATTGATGATGCGGGAGCGCTCGATCGTCTCGCTGGGGCCGAGCTCGTCGATCATGCGGTCCATGTATTCGACATACTCGTCGTACGTCTTCGGTGCGCTTTCGGGTTCGGCGACACCGTAGAAGCTGTACCAGGTGCGACACTCCTGGAAGAGCTGATCCTTCTCCGCCTTGGTCATATCCGGCATGAAGTTGCCGGCAAGCTGGTACGGCATCGCGGCAAACGTCGCGTGTGCCCAGTAGTAGACCTCCGGGTTCAGCGAGTGGTAACGCGAGCCATCCGGATGGGTGCCCTTAATGTCCTTGTGGAAGTCGCGGATCATTGAGCCAACCTCGGGCCCTTCGTACACTGCGCGGATGATTGGGAATGCGGAGCGGACCAGGCGCGCGACCTCGTTATCAAACACGTTGGATTGCTGGACCAGGGAACGGCTGATGTCTCGGTGCGCGATCTGCAGCACGCCTGCGGCCAGGGCGACGAATGCGGAGCGCCAGTCGCCAAAACGATCCCAAAGGATGGAATCCGGGCCGAGCTCGGGCAGGCCGGGTTGCGGCTCGGCGACGTGGCCCTGAGCCGCTTCCTGCGCTGCGTTGAGCCCCGCGTCGGCAGCGGACTCGTTCTTCGTCGACGGGTGGACGGTAGTCATGGTGTCTCCTTCGGGCTTGGTTAGTGTGCCGCTGCGGTGGCTCGGGCGGTTCGGCGGGCGTCGTCGGCATAGTGAGAAGCGCGCTTGAACTCGTGGACGGTCGCATCGAACTCGGACAGCTTCGAGCGAATGCCGCGAACAGCGCCAGGTTGCACGAGCCACTTGTCGCGCTTGACGGTCAGCGCACCGGGCCCGCGGATTTCTAGCTGTCGGGCGTAGCGGCGGGCGTAATCGCCGCGCGCTTCGAGCACGGCCAAGGGGTGTCGCTTGAGGCTGGAATCGGTGGGGTAGGGGCCGTCGACAAACAGCGCGTTCGGCAGACCGACAACTTCCACGCCGTGGTGCAGGTAGAGGTCATCGACCGAGATGTTTGGGCGGCCGGGGACTGCGATCCACGGCGATGCCTCGCCGGTGGCGCGGACGAGAATGTCAAAGCGCTCAGTGTGCTCGCCGCCTTGTGCATCGATGAAGGTCACCTCCCACTGGCCTTCGCCTTCATCAAACGCAGCACCGGTGACCGTGGTGTGCGGGCGGAATTCCGCGCCGCCCGCCTGCACTGCCGCGGCGAGGTGGCGCGCGGCGGCAGCAGCAGAACCGTCCACCTTGGTCACCTTGAGGTACGGCGTGCGGTAGTGGAGACGCTTGGACACAGGTTCCGCATCGGGTGCCGCCAGGTGGCCGCCGATTGCTTCGCGCTTGTCAAAGAGGGTGGTGTCAAAGCCGGAGAATGCGCATTCTGCGGCAGCGGTAGCGCCAGCAGGGCCGGCGCCGATGACGGCCACTGTGGGGCGTCTGTAGGGATCAAACATTGTTGGGTGCCTTTCACAGCTGGCGATGTATGCGCCAACGAGAAGATCGATTCATGGAATTGTTCTAGATCATACAGAACGATACGGGGTAATAGCGCTCTCTCGCAAGAAAAAGTGTGTTGCAGATAACTCAGTCGACCTCCCCTTGCCCGACTACCAACAGTGCACATGCAAAAGCGGGCACCCGATGGAGGGGTGCCCGCGGATGAAGAGGGGTTGCGCCTACTTGGGAAAGTCGAGTACTACGTGCGTCGGGTTCTCAAGCATCTGGAACGTGAAGTCGCGCTCGGAGTCCAGGCCCACGTAGAAGAGCGAATCGCCTTCGGTGCCACCAGAGTTGAATGCATCAAGAATGTTGCCCGCCGCCACGCCTAAACTGCCACGACCAACAAACTGGTGCCCTTCGGGTATGTCAACGACTGCCACCCGTCGCAGCAAAACCGGAAGGTACGCATTGCCCTTGACGGGTTCAATGTCTCCGGTGCCTTGCTGGTCCGGGGCATCTTGATAAGTCATAGCTTTCTCGACGACCTCCGGGTTCCCCGAAAACTCAAAGACCAGCCGGTCGAACCCCTCGTGCTCTGCGGCACGAACGTCACGGAGGGGGACCTCGGGCGTGTCCGAGGTTCAGGTACCCACTTCCCGAAATGTCTCCGCTGACGGTGTGACCAGCGCTTTGGTCAGCGGCGCAAGCGCTACCTTGTCGCCGGGCTTGCCGGTTGTGGCCACCACTCTCGCGTCGGGATCGCGGGTCTGCGCATCCGAGTCCTCCGTGACCTGTGTCGTCGATTGGATGGTAACGGTCTCTGGGCCGCTGTCACCCTCGTTGGCGCAACCGGCGAGTAGGAGGGAAGTCGCGGCAATGCCCGCGACGGTTCCGAGTGCCGAGCGTGTAGGCAGGCGAATGATAGGAAACGATGACATAACTGCCAGTATTTGCTTCCTGTAGCGCCCCCGCCCCGCTTACCGGGCAATATCGACCACGACGCGCGTCGGGTTCTCAAGCGTGTAGATCTTGTACCCGCGCTGGCCGTCCAACCCGATAAAGAACTGGGAATCGGCCTCAAAGATCGAGCCCAGGTACACGTCCGCAATGTTGCCCGCCGCGACGCCTTTACTCCCCATCGCCGTGATCGGCGCGTCGGTGCGCATCATATCCCCGGCCGTGCCCTGCACATTCACTTCGAGGTGCGCCGCGCCCGGCACCTCCATCACGTTCCCAGAGGCCTGTTGCCGCGGCGTATCGACGTACCCCGCCACGTAGCTTGGCAAGCCCGTCCCCGCGTACTCAAAGACGACGCGGTCAATATCGCCGTGGGAGCCCGCGCGCACATCCTGCAGTTGTAGGTCAGCCGGCTGCGGCTGCGTGACCCGGACTTGCTCCGTGCTGAACTGCCCGTCGTCGCTGGCCGCGGACAGCTTCTGCGCCCGAGTCTCAGCCTGCGTCTCGGGCACAGCGCTTACCGACGCCCCCGCGTCCCCCTCCGGGCGTTCGCTGGAAGCAACCTCCGCCGCAGACGTCGGAGTGGCTGCGCTCGAGGGTGTGGGAGCCTCATCGGACGACTCCGGCGAGCAGGCGGTCAGCGCGAGAGTGCAGGCGAGGGCGGCGCTGGCGACTGCGGCAGCGTGGGATAAACGGGGCGCGTGGTGCTGGCGTGACTGTTGCATGGTGCCAGTATATGGGGAAGGGGAGGGTGTGGGCGTCGACAAGCGAATTGCTACGCGCCCTCGACGAGCTGGATGTAATGGCCGTTTTGGTCGTCGAACACTGCCGCCTTGACCTCGCCCATCGGCGGCGACATCATCCACGCTGAACCGGGTAAAGGGCAGGCCGTCGCGGTAGAACTCGAGCGCGCGCTGCTGGTCCTGAACACAGCGAGCAAGGACTGAAATACGCATACCCGCCAGTGTGCCCGGGCTTGGCCGCGCGGGCTAGAGTTGCGAGGGAACAATGCAAGCGGAAACGAGGAGGCCAGCATGGCGGACAAGGTGATCAAGGTCGGAGTGCTCGGAGCGAAGGGGCGCGTGGGTACCGCTGTGGTGGCCGGCGTGAACAAGGCCGAGGACCTGGAGCTGGTTGCAGAGGTCGGCAGCGGCGACTCGCTCGAGGTCCTTGCCGAGCGCGGCGCGGAGGTCATCGTGGACTTCACCACGCCAGCGTCCGTGATGGACAACCTTGAATACTGCATCAATCACGGCATCCACTGCGTGGTGGGCACGACCGGCTTTGATGACGCCCGGTACGAGCAGGTGCGCGCCTGGTGCGCCGACAACCCCGGGGTGGGCGTGCTCGTTGCGCCCAACTTTGCAATTTCTGCCGTGCTGACCATGGCGTTCGCTCGCCAGGCGGCGCGGTTCTTCGATTCGGCCGAGGTCGTTGAGCTGCACCACCCGAACAAACTCGACGCGCCGTCCGGCACTGCGCTGAAGACGGCGCAGGGCATTGCCGACGCCCGCCGCGACGCCGGTCTGGGCGCCATGCCGGACGCCACCGAGCAACAGCTCGATGGTGCCCGCGGCGCCGACGTCGATGGCGTGAAGGTCCACGCGGTGCGCATGCAGGGCATGGTCGCGCACGAGGAAGTTATTTTCGGCACGACCGATCAGTCGCTGACCATCCGCCAGGACTCCTACGGGCGCGAATCCTTCGTGCCTGGCGTGCTTACCGGCGTGCGTGGCGTCGCAGACCGTCCCGGTCTGACCATCGGTCTGGACGACTACCTGGGGCTGTAGCGACATGGCCGTTTCCTCGCACTTGGATGTCCAGCTCATCGCTGCCTCCCAGTTCCGCGCCCCCGAGGGCGTGGCGTGGGAGGCCGACCCCACGGCCACAGACGCGGAATCGCTCGTGGAGTTTGCGGGCCGGGCCTGCTACGAGTCCTTTGACCGTCCCAACCCGCACACGGCGGCGAACGACGCCTACCTGCACCACATCCTGGACGTCGGGCACGACGCGCTGCTTGAACACGCCACCGCGACCCTGTACATCCGCGGCCTGTCACGCGCAGCAGGCAACGAGCTGCTCCGCCACCGGCACTTTTCCTTCTCCCAGCTGTCGCAGCGCTTCGTGCACAGCGACGACAACGAGGTTGTCGTCCCCGACATCATCGCGGACGACGAGGAACTTTCGCGCATGTTCCTGCGCGCGGTGGACGACTCACGCTTTGTATACGACGAGCTGCTGCAGGCCCTGGAAGAAAACATGGCCTCGGAGCCGAACGCGTTGCTGCGCAAGAAGAAGGCCCGCC
The DNA here is from genome assembly GCF_002285125.1 of Corynebacterium gottingense. Lineage (NCBI taxonomy): Bacteria > Bacillati > Actinomycetota > Actinomycetes > Mycobacteriales > Corynebacteriaceae > Corynebacterium > Corynebacterium gottingense. The sequence continues at coordinate 284,703 of NZ_NSGN01000001.1, read as the reverse complement.
AAGCCGCGCGCGCGATCCTGCCCAACGCGACCGAAACCAGGTTCGTCGTCACCGGAAACTACCGCGCGTGGCGCGGGTTCATCGCCTCACGGGCGTCCGAGCACGCGGACGTGGAGATCCGCACGCTCGCCGTCGAGTGCCTGGAGCTGCTGCGCGGTCAGGCACCAGTGTTGTTCAGTGACTTTTTGATCAGCGAGCTTGCCGACGGCACGCGGATGGCCACCAGCCCCTACGTGCGGTAGGGGCGGGGTTGCAGAGGGGCGTCGATAAGCACTTGCGTTGACGAAGAGGGTAGTCTGTGTGCTCATGGGCACATCTATGAAAGCTAACCTCGGTGCAGAAGTCTTTGGCACCGTCTGCGTCGCAATGGTCACGCCGTTCGATTCCAACGGAGAACTTGACTGTGACGCGGGCCGAAAGTTGGCAGCCCACCTTGTAGATCATGGAATCGACTCGCTTGTCCTCGCAGGCACAACCGGCGAATCCCCGACCACCACGGTGGAGGAGAAGCTGGCCCTGCTCAAGGCGGTCAAGGAAGAGGTGGGTGACTCCGCAACGCTGATTGCGGGAGCCGGCACAAACAACACGAAAACCTCGATCGCGCTGGCGCAGGCCTCGCGCGATGCCGGGGCGGACGCACTGCTGGTAGTCACCCCGTACTACTCCAAGCCCTCCCAAGCAGGCGTAAAGGCCCACTTCACCGCCGTGGCCAAAGCGACCGACCTGCCGATCTGCCTGTACGACATTCCCGGCCGCTCCGGAATCCCCATTGCTGGGGAGACCATTGCTGAGCTGGCTGAACTCGAGACAGTGCAGGCGGTAAAGGACGCGAAAGGCAACTTCTTTGAGGCCGCTCCGCTCATTCAGAGCACGGGCCTGGCCTGGTACTCCGGGGACGACCCGCTCAACCTGCCCTGGCTGTCCGTTGGCGCGACCGGAATGATCTCCGTCGTGGCGCACGCGGCTCCGCAGGCAATGCGTGACATGGTGACAAGCTTCGAGGAAGGCGACCTCGCCCGCGCGCGGGAAATCAACGCCAACACCCTGACCGTGCTTGCTCGACAGCAAGCAGCGCTCGGCGGTGCAACATTTGCAAAGGCAGCCCTGCGACTGCAGGGCATCAACGTAGGGGCGCCGCGCCTGCCGGTGGTTGACGCAACCCCGGCGCAGCTTGAGGCGCTCCGTGAAGATATGGAAAAGGCTGGAGTTCTCTAAGTATGAACGAACCCCGTAATCGCTCCCGCAAGGTGACCCGCAAGGCGGGCCCGCCGGAGCCTGCTGAGCAGCAGCCCGCGTTCAAGGCGCCGTCCCAGCAGACCCCCAACAACGAGTCCCACGGCGACGGCCACAACGACGCCGACCACGGAAGCGGCAACGGCAAGAACGGCGGTGGCCGCAACGGTGGCCACGCCAAGAACGGCGGCAATGGCAACGGCAATGGCAACCAGGGCAACGGCCGTGGCGGCAACGGCCGCGGCAGGCGCCGTCGCGGCCGCGGTGGTGGCGGTGGCGGTGGCCGCCGCAACCCGGTGAAGTCCATGCAGGGCGCGGACCTGACGAAGCGTCTGCCCGCCCCGCCGAAGCCGGCGAAGGATACGCTGCGCATCTACGCGCTTGGCGGCATTTCTGAGATCGGCCGCAACATGACGGTCTTTGAGTACAACGGCAAGCTGCTCATCGTGGACTGTGGCGTGCTCTTCCCCAATTCCGGCGAACCGGGTGTGGACCTGGTCCTGCCGGACTTCGGCCCCATTGAGAACAAGCTGGACAAGGTTGAGGGCCTCGTGGTCACGCACGGGCACGAGGACCACATCGGCGCCATCCCGTGGCTGCTCAAACTGCGCCCGGACATCCCGATCTACTCCTCGCGCTTTACCAACGCGCTCATCGCCGCGAAGACGAAGGAGCACCGCCAGCGCCCGAAGCTGCACGAGGTGAACAAGGACTCCGAGGTGACCCTCGGCCAGTTCCGCCTCCGGTTCTGGCACGTCGGCCACTCCATCCCGGAGTGCCTGGGCGTGTCCATCAAGACCGGCGCCGGCCACGTCGTCATGACCGGCGACGTCAAAGTGGACCAGACCCCGTACGACGGCAAGCCCACCGACATCCCCGCGCTGTCGAGGCTTGGCGACGAAGGCGTGGACCTCTTCCTCTGCGACTCCACCAACGCCACGATCCCGGGTATCTCCGCTTCGGAGGCCGGCATCGAGGACACCCTGACCCGCCTCGTTGCGCAGGCGAAGCAGCGCGTGGTCATCGCGTCTTTCGCGTCCAACGTGTCGCGCGTGCAGATGGCGGTCAATGCCGCCGTGGCGAACAACCGCAAGGTCGCGTTCAACGGCCGCTCCATGCTGCGCAACATGGAGATCGCGGAGAAGATGAGCCTGCTCAAGGCCCCGAAGGGGACCATCATCCCGATCGAAGAGGCCGCCAAGATGGCGCCGCACAAGACGGTGCTCATCACCACCGGCACGCAGGGCGAACCGATGGCTGCCCTGTCGCGCATGTCGCGCCGCGAGCACCGCCAGATCACGGTTCGCGACGGCGACACAATTATCCTGTCCTCCTCTCTGATCCCGGGCAACGAGGAAGCCGTGTTTGCCGTGATCAACAACCTTGCGCAGATTGGCGCGAAGGTGATCACCAACAGCGAGGCGCACGTCCACGCGTCCGGTCACGGCTACGCCGGTGAGCTCCTGCAGCTCTACAATGCGGCGCGGCCGAAGAACGCGATGCCGGTGCACGGCGAGTGGCGCCACATGCGCGCAAACAAGGAACTCGCGATCTCCACCGGTGTCCGCCCGGAGCACACCGCGCTCGCGCAGAACGGCGTGGTGGTGGACATGCACGCTGGCAAGATCAAGGTGGTCGGCCAGTACCAGGTCGGTCAGCTCTACGTTGACGGCGAGACCATGGGCGACGTCGACCCGGACGTGCTGGCAGACCGCAGCTCGCTCGCATCCGGCGGCGTTGTGTCCATCACCTGTGTCATCGACGACCGCACCGGCCAGCTGCTGGAGGCCCCGCGCGTGTCCACCACCGGTTTCTCCGACGACGACCGAGACTTCAACAAGAAGCTCGTCGAGCGCGTCGAGGGCGTGATGGGCGACCTCGCCGCAGAGGGCGAGAACGACCCGTACCGCATGGTGCAGCAGCTGCGTCGCAAGGTCTCCCGCGCGATTGAGCAGAAGTACAAGCGCGAGCCGGTCATTCTGCCGACGGTCGTGCCGATGGCTGCGGATAACCTGCCGGTTGAGGACGACGACATCGAGCTCACCCGCGAATCGCTGTAGCCGCATTTCGCTTGGCGACGCCAACCCCCTCGGCCTACAAGTTTCGGACCGAGGGGGTTGCGACGTTCATGACAGGTGTGTATAAAAATGGTCTATGATGGACTGCACAAAGACCACCGCCTCAATGATCGCCGCCACAATTCTGCTCGCGCCCGCTGCCCACGCCGATGACGCTGACGCCGACACCGACTGGACCGGCGGACACCCGCTGCCCGAGGGCACTGAGGTGCCGCACGAGCCGGGGTATGGCTCGGCCTGGAGGATGTACGACGTGATCAAGTTCGGGGACCCGAATTTCCGCAACAGCGAGGTCCGAGGAGTGCGCGTCATCGGTGACTTTGATGCGGACCAGCTGCTGTGCTCTATGAACTTCAAAGGTGGTGTGGGTACCTGCTACGTCGACGGCCAGCAGGTGACCGACCTGGGCTGGGCCAAGGGTGGCAAGCTCGTCACCGCTGACGCTAAAGTCGCGCCGTTCGCACCCATCATTCGGGCGTTCTTCAGCCTGGAACACAGGCTCTCCAGTTCTGCGAGCTAAAAGAACGCTAGGGTGGGCACCATGTCTTTAGCTTCTCGTGAACGTGAAAATCTTGGTGCCCTCCTTCTGCAGTTGGGGCCAGACGCCCCGACGCTGCTCGATGGCTGGACCACCCGCGACCTTGCTGCGCACCTGTACGTGCGTGAGCACCGCCTTCCGTGGGGGCTTGGCAACTTCTTCTCGCCGTTGGCCAAGAGGCTGGGCAAGGAGATGGACAAGGCTCGGAACCGTCCGTACGAGGACAACATTCAGGATTGGCTCGCCGGTCCGAGCAAATTCGCCGCGCCCCTTTTTGCGCCGCTGAACACGGGCGAAAACTTTGTCCACCACGAGGACGTCCGCCGCGCGCAGGGCACCGATGTGCAACCGAGGGAGCTCAGCGCCGCCGCGCAGGAGCGCCTGCTCAAGTCCGCGACCAGCTACGGCAAGGTGACGCTGCGCAAGGCGCCGGTCCCGGTGATTCTCACGCCGGAGCACCTGCCGCCCGTCACGCTTGGCGACAAGTCCGGTGTCTCGGACCAGGGCGATCGTGTCGTCCGCGTCTTCGGTGACCCGAGCGAGCTACTGCTGTGGGTCGTCGGCCGTGCCGCAGTGGCAAAGGTGCGGGTGGACAACGAGGAACTGCTCGAGGGCTACGAGATGTCCGTCGGATAGTCGGTTTCTTAAGGGGCCAATGGGGGAGTGGCTCCCCTCGATGCGGCGAGGTTTTTCCGCGCCACCCCGAGTTGCCTATGGGAAGTATGTGACTCGAGGTATTAGAGTGACAGCCATGTCTGTCAAAAATTCCGCACCACGCTCAACGCGTCCCCGCTCGAGCGGGTCGTCGACGCGGCGCAATGGCCCCGTGTCGCTGACGCACCCGCCGACATCATCAATGGTGGCCGCGGAAACTGCCGACGAGCGCGTCGGCTCGGCCACCAGCGTGGTCGGTCGCTCCATCGGCGCGGCAGCAAGCTCTGCGGCGCGCGGGGTGAGGGGCGTGTTCGGGGGCCTGTCCCGTCGCGTCAGCGGTGGCCGTGATGGTCGCGGTGGCCGCGGTGGCCGGTACGCCACCGACGAAGAACTCGACGACAGCTTTGACCCGTTTGATGATGAAGAGGAGCACGTGCAACAACGCACCCGTACGAGGAGCGCAAAGCGATCCGCCCGCCGCGGCGACGACCATAACAACTACGCCGACCACAACGACTACGACGATTATGACGATCGTGGCGAGCAGGCCGAACTCGGCGACGACGGCAGGGGCCTCCCGCGGCGCGGTCGTGACAGCATAGCCGAGCACGCGGATGCGTGGGGACTACTCCTTATTGGCCTCGCCGCAGTCATCGGTGCATCGGTGTGGCTGGACATTGCCGGTCCGATCGGCGAGCTCATCGCCACAGTGACCCACTGGGTAATCGGCGCTGGCGCGCTCATCCTGCCGGTCCTCCTCGTCGGGATCGCCATCGCGTTGATGCTCAATGTGCGCACGCCGCGGGACGTCCGCAACCGGGTCTCGCTGGGCCTGGGCATTATCGCGGTGGCCATGCTCGGACTCGTCCACGTCTTCGCCGGCAACCCCGCAGATTGGGAGACGCGCCGCATCGCCGGAGGTGTCATCGGCGCATACACCGGCGGCCTTTTGGCCAAGGGCTTCTCCTCGTACGTTGCGATCCCGCTCCTCGCACTCGTGATCGTGTACGGCGCGCTGAAAACCACCGGTATTACCGTGCGCCAGGCGTACGACTACGTCGTCGCGCGCATTTCCGAGCTTTTCGACGCCACCAGAAACCCAAGCGATGACGACGTTGACGATGAGGACGCTGACGGCTTGGACGACGATTTGTACGGCCACGTCGAACGGGACCTGGACGACATCGCCGAAGGACGCGAGCGCCGCTACAACCGTCGGCCCGCGCAGCGACGGGAACGCCCCGCCCGATCTGACCGCGCTGACCGGTCCGACCGCGAGGAGGCGCGCCGAGAGCGTCTGCGCCGAACCCGCCCGCGCCGCCGCACGCCGATGGACAACTACCCGACGGACGAGCAGCACTCCGATCCGACCGAGGCGTTCGACCGACAGCGGGTGGACGACTTCGGCGAACCGGTCACGGAGGCCTTCGACGCTCCTGCCGAGCCCGAGGTGCACGACGATCCTTCCCCGGCGTCTTCGAAGCGTGGCACCACCCGCGCACGCAAACACAGTGACGACGGGGAGACCAAGGTCCTGAAGCGCACCGCGGAAGCTGCGGGCAGCGTTGCAGGCGCTGCAGCCGGGGCCGCAGGCGCGGCGAAGGCTGCAGGGGCCGCAGGTTCCACTGCGGCGGCGGGCGCTGCTGCTGGCGCGGGCGCTTCCGTGGCGGGTGCCGCCGCTGAGGCAGCCGGTGACGCAGTGAGCAACTCCCGCGAAGCCGTGCGCAAGGCGATCGTCGCCCGCTCCGGTGTCGACGCGTCCGCAGTTCCGGCCTCGACCCCGAAGTCCGAGGTGGAGGTAGCAAGCGTCGACCCGGCGCAGCAGCGTGCGCGCAAGATTCAGCGCAACTCGGACTATGCGCTGCCGTCGACAGACTTGCTCATCCAGGGCAGCGCTCCGAAGACGCGGACCGAGGCGAATGACCGCATGATTGAGGCGATTACGGACGTCTTCGAGGAGTTCAAGGTCAACGCCCAGGTCACCGGATTTTCGCGCGGCCCGACAGTGACGCGCTACGAGGTCGAGCTCGGCCCAGGCGTGAAGGTGTCAAAGATTACCAACCTGCAGTCCAACCTTGCGTACGCCGTGGCCACGGACAACGTACGCCTCCTCACCCCGATCCCGGGCAAGTCCGCCGTGGGCATCGAGGTGCCGAACCGCGACCGCGAGATGGTCCGATTGCGCGACGTGCTCGACGCGCCGAAGGTGGCTACCGACGAGGACCCGATGCTTATCGGCCTGGGCAAGGACATCGAGGGCGACTTCATCGCGTCCTCGGTGCAGAAGATGCCGCACCTGCTGGTGGCCGGCTCGACCGGTTCCGGTAAGTCCGCCTTCGTCAACTCGATGCTGGTGTCGCTGCTCACCCGCGCGACCCCGGAGGACGTCCGCCTGATCCTCGTGGATCCCAAGATGGTCGAGCTGACTCCGTACGAGGGCATCCCGCACCTGATCACCCCGATCATTACGCAGCCGAAGAAGGCCGCGGCCGCCCTCCAGTGGCTGGTCGAGGAGATGGAGCAGCGCTACCTGGACATGAAGCAGGCGCGCGTGCGCCACATCAAGGACTTCAACCGGAAGGTCCGCAGCGGCGACATCCAGGCACCGCCCGGATCGGAGCGCGAGATGCGCCCGTACCCGTTCATCGTGTGCGTGGTCGACGAGCTCGCCGACCTGATGATGACCGCACCGAAGGAGATCGAGGAGTCGATCGTGCGCATCACGCAGAAGGCGCGTGCAGCCGGCATCCACCTGGTGCTCGCGACGCAGCGCCCCTCCGTGGACGTCGTCACCGGCCTGATCAAGACCAACGTGCCTTCGCGCCTCGCGTTCGCTACCTCCTCGCTGACTGACTCCCGCGTCATCCTGGATCAGGGCGGCGCCGAGAAACTCATCGGTATGGGCGACGGCCTGTTCATCCCGCAGGGTGCCGGCAAGCCGCAGCGCATGCAGGGCGCCTTCGTCACCGACGAGGAAATTCAGGCTGTGGTCGACGCCGCCAAGTCTCAGGACGAGCCCGACTACGTCGAGGGTGTCACCGAGGAGAAGCAGGCAGAGAAGAAGGTCATCGACGACGACATCGGCAAGGATCTCGATGACCTCCTGGAGGCCGTCGAACTAGTCGTCACCTCCCAGCTCGGCTCGACGTCAATGCTGCAGCGCAAGCTGCGCATCGGCTTCGCCAAGGCGGGCCGACTCATGGACCTCATGGAGTCCCGCGGCGTCGTCGGCCCGTCCGAGGGCTCGAAGGCCCGCGAAGTGTTGGTCAAGCCCGAGGAATTGGAGACCATCATCTGGATGATCAAGGGTGCGGACCCCGCGGAGGCGCCCAAGGAGCAGTCGCTTGACGACGCCGCGTCGTCGCCAAGCGACGCCCCGGACGCATCGGGTGACGACACCCGCACGGTGGAGGCGACCTACAACCCGACTGGCGGGGCGTTCTAGATGTCGCACCGTAGCTCGAGGAGATTCTCGATCGTCCTGTTTGAGGAATTCGAACTCCTCGACGTGGCTGGGCCGTTGGAGATATTGTCCAAGGTTGAAGGGTGGGACACCGAGCTACTCTCGCCGGATGGGAGACCGGTGGGCGCGTCCCAGGGTGTGCGATTCGAGGTCGATGGCTCCTACGCGCAGAAAAGCGGCGACGTGCTCCTTATCCCCGGAGGGCTCGGGACGCGAACGCTTGCCCGTGACGAGGAATTTCTTCGAAATCTCACCTCGATGGCGAACGGCGCGAGCGTCGTCATGTCGGTGTGTACGGGCTCGGCCTTGCTCGCCGCAGCGGGACTCCTTGAGGGATATGCGGCAACCAGCAACAAGCGGGCATTTGCATGGGCCACTGGCTTCGGGCACGAAATCGACTGGCGCAAATCTGCCCGGTGGGTGCATGACCGCGACCGATGGACGTCTTCTGGAGTGTCGGCCGGGACGGATATGGCGGCGGCATTCGTCGCAGCCGAGTGTGGAGTGGATGTGGCGCGCGAGGTTGCTTCCGCTATCGAGCTCCGCCTGAACCTTGACGCTGACGAGGACCCGTTCGCGGTGTAGCCGTGACTCGCGCGGCGCACAGGGTGGTGTATTGTTGGACGAGCTTGGAGGGGAGTACCCCGTAAGCGCCTGGACCGTCAACACGGAAGCGTCGGTAAGCGATTGCCCCGGTCTGGGCCGCCCCGCGCTGGGTGGGGGAGACCTCCGGTCATCTTTGTTCGAACTCTGACCGGAGGATATGTCTATGCATGTGCCCCTGTATATCTGGCTCATCACCTCAGCGGTGATTCTCGGCTTCTTCGTCTTTGACTTCGTCTCGCACGTGCGAAATGCGCACGAGCCCACGATGAAAGAGTCCGGAGGTTGGGCCGCCTTCTACATGACGATGGCCGCAATCTTTGGCGGCATCGTTTGGTGGCTCTGGGACGCCGAGCACGGCGTACAGTTCTTCACGGGCTACATCACCGAGCTTTCACTGTCGGTGGATAACCTGTTCGTGTTCGCCTTGATTATGGGCGCGTTTAAAATCCCTCGGGCCTACCAGCAAAAGGTGCTGCTGATCGGCATCGTCATGGCGCTGGTCTTCCGCCTCCTGTTCATCCTGCTGGGCGCGGTGATCATCGAGGCCTGGTCGGACGTGTTCTACCTGTTCGCAGCTTTCCTGATCTACACGGCGATCAAGCTCGTTTACGACGAGGCGACAGACCAGCCCGACGAAGACCCGAATGACATGTTCGTGGTGAAGACGCTGCGCAAGGTCATTCCGGTGACCAAGTCCTACCACCGTGACCGACTCGTGTCGAAGACTGAGGCGGGGAAGAAGGCAGTGACCCCACTGTTTGTGGCGCTGCTGTCCATCGGTTTTATCGACGTGATGTTCGCGTTCGACTCCATTCCGGCTATCTTCGGTATCACTCAGGAGTCGTTCCTGGTCTTCACCGCAAACGCCTTCGCGCTGCTGGGCCTGCGTCAGCTGTACTTCCTGCTCAACGGCTTGCTGGACAAGCTCGTGTACCTGCCGTACGGGCTCGCGATCATCCTGGGCTTCATCGGTGCAAAGCTGCTCCTGCATGCACTGCACGAGAACAACCTGCCGTTCATTAACGGGGGCGAGGGCCTGGCCGTACCGGAGGTTGGCACTGTGGCCTCGCTGGTGGTGATTGTGGGCGTGCTCGCGGTCACTGCGGTGGCTTCAATCCTCAAAGATCGGGCCGACGTAAAGGCCGGCAAGGTGGATCCGAACGAGATGAGCTACCACATCGACTACGATGACCACGGCAACCGCCGCAAGGTGGACAAGCACGGTCACCACATCGAGTGGGTCGATGATCCGGCTACCTCCGGCAAGGGCGATCACACCGCCACCGGTTCGCGGGAGACGGATCACCTGCACGTCGCCCGCGGCGGTAAGAAGTAGGGACGAGGGCGTCCCGAGCGGAAACGCCGGCTTACTTCCCGGCGAAGATATTGCTCACCGGGTTCCACTCGTGGACCTCGCGGGACGCGAGCGCGGACTTCTCGGTGTAGGGGTCCGCGTCCATAATTTCCTCGGCGTCCGCGACCGTGGCGGTGTCCGGCAGCTGCAGGATGATGAGTGCCTGCTCGTCGCCCGCGTACGGGCCGGAGCCGACGATCCGCCCCAGCGACAGCTGGCTGGCGATGAATTCTCGGTGGGCGGGGCGGGTGGCGTCGACAAGCGCCGTGTCCTCGCCGTAGGTATAGGTAAACGCAAAATACTTCATGGGTGGCAGTCTAGGCCACGGCGAATGGGTAGGTAGGCTGGTTTTTGTGAAGACTCAGTCCAATTGGAATCTGCCGAACGCTCTGACGTCGCTGCGAATTCTGTTTATCCCCGTGTTTGCGTGGCTTGTGCTCACGCAGCACTGGTGGTGGGCCTTTTGCCTGTTCGTGGCGCTCATGATCACGGACAAGCTCGACGGTGACATCGCCCGCGCGCGCAATATTGTCACCGACTTTGGCAAGATCGCGGACCCGATCGCGGACAAGGCGCTGATGATCACCGCGCTGGTGACGCTCAACATCGCCAGCTCCTTGCCCGTCTGGATCACGGTGGTCATCATCGTCCGCGAGCTTGGCATCACGTTCTGGCGCATGTGGATGCTGCGCCAGGGCCACGTCGTTCCAGCTTCCAAGGGCGGCAAGCTCAAGACGGTGCTGCAGACCGTCGGCGTGGGCATGTACCTGTGCCCGCTGCCCGGATGGATGGACATCCCGACGCTTACGGTCATGCTCATCGCCGTTGTGGTTACCGTGGTCACGGGCGTGCAGTACCTCGTGGACGCGCGAAAGGCCAACAATGGAGCGTGAGCTCGTCGCATTGCTTATCGACGCCCCCGCCACCCTCGCCTTCTGCGAATCCCTCACCGCAGGCCTCGCGGCCGCGACCGTGGCGCAGGTGCCGGGCGCTTCCGCAGTGCTGCGGGGTGGCCTGGTCACCTACGCGACGGACCTGAAGGAGTCGCTGGCTGGGGTACCGCACGCGGTGCTGGAAGCGAACGGCCCCGTTAGCCCCGTCACGGCGCGCGCCATGGCCGAAGGCGCGCGCCGAGTCTGTGGTTCGGACTACGGCGTCGCGCTGACTGGCGTTGCCGGACCCAACCCGCAGGACGGGCACCCGGTTGGCGAGGTGTGGGTCGGCATCGCGGGTCCGCGTCGGAGCTTCGCCCTGGCCGCGGGTGGCACCGAGCAGCTTCGCGGTTCACGCCAGGAAATCCGCGAGGCGGCGGTGGGCGCGGCGCTGTCGGCCCTGTACAACGAAGTCCGGGAACAAACACAAGGGGAGGACCGTTAGTACTCGTGATGGCAACTACAACTCTCGTACATGAATCACCGATGATCCGGCCCGCCGCGCTCGACGGCGCGGCTGGGCGCTCCCTCGCCCCGGAGGTGCAGGAGCGCGAGCCGCTGCTGCGCGAGGCCCTCGGCATGTCGCTGCGCGCCTACCGCGCCGATAAGGGCGTGACGCTGCGCGAGCTGGCAAAGCAGGCGCGTGTGTCCTCTGGCTACCTCTCCGAGCTGGAGCGCGGCCGCAAGGAGGTCTCTTCTGAGCTGCTCGCGGCCATCTGCACCGCGCTGGATACATCGGTGGCGGAGCTGCTGATGGAGGTCGTGGCGAACATGTCGCTGCACTCCATTCAGGAGGAATTGGCAACAACTTCACCGGCCGCAGCGGAAGCATAACTCGGCCCAGCGCACTAGAGTGTTGGATTATTAGTGTGAATGACTGGTAACGAAAGGTTCTTTAAGTATCATGGCTAACCCGTTTGCGAAGTTCTGGAACTACCTCATGGCGCTCTTTGACAACAAGATCGAGGAGAACGCCGATCCGAAGGTGCAGATCGAGCAGGCCATCGGTGAGGCACAGCGCCAGCACCAGGCGCTTTCGCAGCAGGCTGCGGCGGTGATTGGTAACCAGCGCCAGATCGAGATGCAGCTGAACCGCCGCCTGGAAGAGGTGGAGAAGCTGCAGGCGAACACCAAGCAGGCGCTGCAGCTGGCGGACAAGGCCCGCGAGGGCGGAGACGCCCAGAAGGCGCAGGAGTACGAGAACGCCGCCGAGGCCTTCGCAGCCCAGCTGGTCACCGCTGAGCAGAGCATTGAGGAGACGAAGCAGCTGCACGACCAGGCGCTGCAGCAGGCCACCCAGGCCAAGCAGGCCGTTGAGCGCAACGCTGCGCACCTGCAGCAGCAGGTGGCAGAGCGCTCCAAACTGCTCAGCCAGCTGGAGCAGGCGAAGATGCAGGAGAAGGTCTCGGAGACCATGCAGTCCATGAACTCCATCACCGCCTCCGGCCCGAACCTGGATCAGGTGCGCGACAAGATCGAGCGCCGCTATGCAAAGGCACTCGGCTCCGCCGAGCTGGCAGAGAACTCCGTCCAGGGCCGTATGGCCGAGGTCGAGCGCGCCGGCATCCAGATGGCGGGTCACGGCCGCCTCGAGCAGATCCGCGCGGAGATGTCCGGCGAACTGTCTTCCGGCTCCAAGCCTGCCATCGAGCAGAACGCGCAGGGGGCAGCCGGCAATGCGCAGGGCGGAGCAGGCAACGGCGCGAACGTCAGCGACGACGCTGTCGCGCAGCGCATGCGTGAGCTTCGCGGCGAGAACTAAGGAGGGCGCCGGCGCGAGAGCGTGGCGCAAACGTCCCCATTGATGGCCCGGGCGCGGTTAATCTACCGCGCCGCGGGCCATCAGTGCTTCTCCGATCATGCGCGCTCGCAAGACGGCACGAATCACCAGAGGAATGCCAAACGCGGTGACGGAGAGCCCGAGCCCACGCGCCTTGCGCGCTTCCAGAACCTCATTGGCTGTTGCCAGCATGAGTGGGACGAGCCTGATCGTCAAGGCGATGGCGAGGCTGATTGTGTTTACGGGAACCCCGAAACGCTGGAGTGGCGCAAGGTTGCGATCAAGCGCGTCTAAAAGCGCCTCCACCGTGGTGGTGAGCGTGAGTAGATTCGCTGCGGCGATTGTGGACAAGAGCCCGAAGAACGTGGCGGCAGCTGAGGCGAGACCGTTTTGCCACCAGAGAAACGCGGAGAGGAACGCCAACAGGGGGAGCACTGGCAGCGCCTGCTCCGCTGCAATGCGCGGCGGGATGGCCGCCACGGCGTAGAGGGCGACCACAAGCCCGAGCGCGGCGAGTGCGTGCCACGGGCGCGTGGGGAGCAATGTGACGGAGATGATGAAGACCAGCAGCGTGACGAACTTCGCCGTCGGATGCGCGCGGTGCAGCACCGAGTCGCCGGGGACGTAGACGCCGAGGGGGAGCGTACGGATCACGATGTCTGCTCCATGAGCTCGGTGTAGAAAGCGATCGCTTCGTCGGGGTTCCCGTCGTACGCCAGCTCGCCGTCATTTATGCAGATGACTCGGTCGAAGCCGCGCAGCATGTCCAGGTCGTGGGTGATGACGATCAGCTGCTGGTCCAGCGCGTCAAGCTCCCTGATGATGCGGCGTCGGTTCCGCAGGTCCAGGAGGGTCGTTGGCTCGTCGGCGATGATCGTCTCCGGGTGGATTACCAAGACCGAGGCCAGTGCGAGAAGCTGTTTTTCGCCGCCGGAAAGTGTGTGCGGGGACGACTCAGCCTTGTCACTTAGACCGAATCGTTTGAGCGCTGCGTCGACGCGGTCGCGCACTTCTTGCCGGGGAAGTTTGAAGCGGCGAAGGGAAAATGCGACGTCGTCGCGCACACGAGGCATGACGATCTGCGACTCCGCGTCGGAGAACACAAAGCCCACGCGTTTGCGAATGGTTTTGCCGTCGGTGGAGGGTGACATGGCGTCGAAAAGCACCTGCCCCTCGGACGGCGTGATAAGGCCGTTGATGAGGCGGACGGTAGTGGATTTGCCGGATCCGTTGGAGCCAATGATGCCGATGCGGCGTTCCGTGAGCGTGAGGTTGAGGGGCGCGAGCACTGTGCGGCCGTCGTAGGAGACGGCGGCGCCGCGGAATTCGATGGTGGGCATTAGCGGCGGCGCATGTCGGGGAAGGCGGCGTGGACGGCGAGCGCGATGATGACCATGACGGCGATCTTCGCGGCATCGGCGGGCAAGAAGGGGACCTGGGCGAGCCATGCGGCACCGAAGGAAAGGTCGGCGCGGAGCATGAGTCCGAAGACGCCGAAGAGGTACTGCAGGGCGAGCCCGAGGTAGCCGGCGACGAGGAAGAGGATGACTCGTCCGGCTTTGGACGAGCGGAGCGCGGAGTAGGCGATCGCCCCGGCGACGGCCGCGGAGATGATGTAGCCGACGAGGTAGCCTGCGGTGGGGGATCCGAGCGCGTAGAGGGTGGTGCGACCTCCCGCGAGGACCGGGAACGCGAGCCCGATGAGCAGGATGAGGACGACGGAGGCGGTGCCGCGGCGAGCGCCGAGGACCAGGCCGGTGAGGATTGCGGCGGCGTTTTGCAAGACGATTGGCACGCCTGCGGTGCCGACGGGAATGGAGACAAAACCGAGGATCCAGAAAATGGCCGCGAACACGGCGATGTAGGCAATGTCGACGGCGGTGATACCGGGCTTGGACCCCGCAGTTGCTGCAGGGGTGGTGTGTGTACTCATGGGTGAAATCTTAGTGAACGCTGTTCAACTCGTTCGATGCGGGGAGAAAGCGGTGCGCGTGTAGGTTAGACGGCATGCGCTTGACGGAATTTCGGCAGTTGGTGGAAGACGAATTCGGCTCGGATCGCGCGGGTTGGATTATCCAATCCCAGGTGCTTTCCGCGGAGGGTGAGACGGCTGCAGAGATGATCGAAAGCGGGGTCGATCCCAAGGTGGCGTGGGAACGACTGTGTGACTCCTTTGACGTGCCGCAGGAGCGCCGCCTGGGCGTGGACCGGCCTGGGACGTAGCGCGTGGCCCGTTGTCGGCGGTGCGCCGTGGAGGGGGTGGACCCACTTGGGCGTCGCGACGTGTGCTCGAACACCTATGCGTGTATAGTCGTTGCGTGTCCGCGCCCTGCCGTAGAGTGCCAATCAGCGCCACAGGAGAAAAAGATTGGTGGCAGAGGGAACCGCACCCCTATGGTCGTGCGTCTAATAGATAAAGGGCGGCCACGGTGCCGCGTGCGAACCTACGAAAGACATAAAGGAGAACAACATGGCTGCGAAGAAGAAGGCTGCCGCGAATAGCGGCAACGAACGTCAAAACGCGCTCGATGCGGCGATGGCTCGGATTGAGAAGGACTTTGGCAAGGGCGCGATTATGCGTCTTGGAGACGATAACCGTCCGCCAATCCAGTCCATTTCTTCGGGCAATACTGCGATTGACGTCGCCCTCGGCATCGGAGGCTGGCCCCGCGGCCGTGTCGTAGAGATCTACGGGCCGGAATCCTCCGGTAAGACGACGGTGGCGCTGCACGCAATCGCGTCCGCCCAGCGCGCCGGCGGTATTGCCGCGTTCATTGACGCGGAGCACGCGCTCGACCCGGAGTACGCGCGCAAGCTCGGCGTGGACACCGATAACCTGCTGGTGTCCCAACCGGATACCGGTGAGCAGGCCCTGGAGATTGCGGACATGCTGGTGCGCTCCGGCGCCATCGACATCATCGTGATAGACTCCGTCGCGGCGCTGACGCCGAAGGCGGAAATCGAGGGCGAGATGGGCGACTCCCACGTCGGCCTCCAGGCCCGCCTGATGTCACAGGCGCTGCGTAAGATGACCGGTGCGCTGTACAACTCCGGCACCACCGCGATCTTTATTAACCAGCTGCGCGAGAAGATCGGTGTGATGTTCGGCTCGCCGGAGACCACTACCGGCGGTAAGGCGCTGAAGTTCTACGCCTCCGTGCGTTGTGACGTGCGTCGAATCCAGACCCTGAAGGACGGCCAGGATTCCATTGGTAACCGCACCAAGATGAAGATTGTGAAGAACAAGGTCTCGCCGCCGTTCAAGATCGCCGAGTTCGACATCATGTACGGCGAGGGCATCTCCCGCGAGTCCTCCATCATTGACCTCGGCGTGGACAACGGTATCGTCAAGAAGTCCGGCTCCTGGTTTACCTATGAGGGCGACCAGCTCGGCCAGGGCAAGGAGAAGGCCCGCAACTTCCTCAAGGACAACCCGGACCTGGCCAATGAGATCGAGGACAAGATCTTCCAGGCCCTCGGCGTCGGCGCGTACGCCAAGTCCAACAACAGCGAGGGCGATGAGCTTAGCGACGATCCCGTGGATATGGTCCCCAACGTCGACTTTGACGACGACGAGGTCGGCGACGGTGCCCCGGCCGGTGCGTCCGCCGCTGACGCGAAGTAGTGGCGGGCCCACGCGATCGGGGGCCGGCCCAGCCTGACCCGGAAAAACTTGAGCAGCTCAAGGAGGCCGTCGAGGCCTACGAACGCGGCGAGGGGAGCAACCAGCTCTTCGACCGTACCCGGGAGGAGGCCCTGGCCCCAGTGCGAAAGCGGGCGCTGGGGCTGCTCGACCAGCGGGCGCGCTCCCGCGACGAGCTGCGCTCCCGCCTCCTGCGCGCGGAGTTCGAGTCAGAGCTCGTTGAGGACGTTCTTGACCAGTTACAGGGTTCCGGGCTGCTCAACGACGCCGCGTTCGCCCACGAGTGGGTGCGGCAGCGCGCGAAACGGCGCGGGAAGTCATCGCGGTTCCTGGACAGGGAGCTGCAGCAAAAGGGCGTGGCTCAGGCCGATCGTGCCGAAGCCCTAGCGCAGCTCAGTGAAGCAGACGAGGAGGCCACCGCGCGGGCGGTGGCAGAGAAGAAGGCCCGCCAGGTGAGGCACCGCCCCGACGAGCGGGCCGAGTACGACAAGGTGTTGCGACGCATCGTCGGCGCGATGGCGCGCCGTGGCTTCCCCGAGGGGATGGCGCTGCGCCTGGGCCGCGAGGTGCTTGAGCAGCGCCTCGCGGAGCTCGAGGGGGAGTGAGTGACTTGGGGCGTGGCGTCGAGAGGCGATGCCCCGCGTCTACTCGTCGGGGTTGGCAACCTTGGTGTAGTTGGGGTTGTGCCAGTCCACGTTGACGTTGTCTTTGGTTTCCAGGCCCTGATTGTGCTCCTCGGGAACCTT
This sequence comes from Corynebacterium gottingense, assembly GCF_002285125.1. Taxonomy (NCBI): domain Bacteria; kingdom Bacillati; phylum Actinomycetota; class Actinomycetes; order Mycobacteriales; family Corynebacteriaceae; genus Corynebacterium; species Corynebacterium gottingense. The sequence goes on along the minus strand of NZ_NSGN01000001.1, from coordinate 267,676 downwards.
GGCAAAGGGGTTGCGGCGCGCGCGACCTGCGCGAAGCTGGTGCTCAACGCGTGACGCCAAGCGGGTGAGCAGGAAGTTGATGGCGATCATGATGATTGCCACGACGATGAGCGCAGGGATGTAGTTCTTGTTCGCGGACGCGACCTGGGTGCCCGAACGGACAACTTCGATGTAGCCGATCTGGTAGCCCAGTGCCGAGTCCTTCAGCGCAATGACCATCTGAGAGATGAGCGCCGGCAGCATTGCGGCGACGGACTGGGGGAGCAGGATCTGCCACATGGTCTGCCAGTGCGACATGCCCAAGGCCTGCGCTGCCTCCGACTGCCCGCGCGGGAGCGACTTGATGCCGGCGCGAAGGATCTCGGCGATGACGGCGCCGTTGTAGAGCGTCAGCGCGATGACGACGGCCCAGAACGCGAGCCCTTTCGGAGGAACGATCTTGAATACCGCGAAGAGCTGGTACAGGAAGATCATGAGCATGAGCACTGGGATGGCGCGGAAGAACTCAATGATCACGCCGCACAACCAGCGCACCACCTTGGTTTGGGCGAGTCGGCCGAGGCCGAAGATCACGCCGAAGACGATGGCGAAGACGATGGAGAGCGCAGCTGCTTTCAGTGTGCCGAGGATTCCAGGCAAGATGTAGGTGGTCCAGGTGTTGGCCTGGACAAAGGGGGTCCACTTTGCGGCCTCGAGCTGGCCGTTGCTGGCGAGCGTGCTCATCACCCACCACGCGGCCGCAGCGAGGACGGCGATGGTGACAGCGGTGTAGATGTAGTTGCGTTTGACGGCGTTGGGGCCGGGGGCGTCGTAAAGAACTGTTGCGCGTACGGACATTAGCGCTTCACCGCCAATCGGTCAGAAAGCCAGCCCAGGGCGAGGCCCATCGGCAGGGTGAGGATGAGGAACCCGGCGGCGAAGACGCCGAAGACGACGAAGAGCTCGTTGGCGTGGAACTCGATCGTGGACTTCATCAGCAGCGATGCCTCGGCGACACCAATGACTGACGCGATGGTCGTATTCTTGGTCAGCGCGATCAGCGTGTTGCCCAGTGGCACGATCGCCGCGCGGACGGCCTGCGGGAAAATAATGAGCGAGAATATTTGCCCGAAGCTCAAGCCCAATGAGCGGGCAGCTTCGGCCTGGCCGAAGTGGACGGTGTTGATGCCGCTTCGGAGCGACTCGGCGACGAAACAGCTGGTGTACAGGATGAAGCCGAGCACCGCCAGGCGGAAGTTCTGGTCCGCGATGAACGTCGAGGAGTCCCTGCTGGCCAGTTCAAGCCCGAGGTTTTGGTACAGACCGAACGAGCAGAAGAGCACAACCAGGGTGAGTGGGGTGTTTCGCACCGTTTCGATGTAGGTGGTGGCGAGCCCGCGCAACACACCGACCGGCGAGACGCGCATTGCCGTCAGCAGCGTGCCTAAGAGCATCGCGCCGATGGCCGAATAGACGGTGAGCCGGATTGTGGTGAAAAATGCGGGCCAAAGCTTTGGCAGCAGGTCGGCCCATAGGGCGTCCATAGTTGACTCCTCGGTGCAGTGCGGTGAGTAGATTGGGGGCTGGCGCGGGGCGCGCGGGCGCGTGGGAGCGCCTACTGCTCCAGGAAGGACAGGTCGCCCGGCTTGTCCTGCTCGACACCTACGCCGCCCTCGAGGTTTTCGTTGACGAACGTGTCAAAGGAGCCGTCCTCGTACATAGCCTCGAGCGCGGTATTGATGGCGTCGACGGTTTCGGTGTCGTCCTTGGTCACGCCGATGCCGTAGTGCTCGTTGGTAAACGGCTCGCCGTCCTTTTCCAGCTCCACGACCTTGAAGTCGCCCGGGGACTGGGCCGCGTAGCCGCCCAAAATAGTGTTGTCTGTGGTCAGCGCGTCGACGTTGCCGTTGCGCAGCGCCTCGACGCACGAGGAGTAAGTGTCGTACTCCTGGAGCTGCACTCCGGGGAGCGCGTCCTTGACCTTCTGCGCCGGGGTGGAGCCGGTGACGGAGCACAGGATGCGGCCGTCAAGGTCATCCAGGCTGTTGATGTCATTACCCTCGCTGCGCACGAGCAGCCCCTGGTGGGTGAGCAGGTAGGGGCCGCCGAAGCTCACGGCCTCTGCGCGAGAAGAGTTAATGGAGTAGGTTGCGCCGATGGCGGCGACCTCGCCGTTTTGGATCAGGGTTTCGCGCTGCGCTGATGGGGTTTCGCGCCAGGTGATTTCAGGGTGCTCCCAGCCGTTCGCATCGGCGATGGAATTGACCACGTAGGTCATGATTTCCACGTCCAGGCCGGTCATGGAGCCGTCTGCTTCGCGCAGGCCGAGGCCCGGCTGGTCATACTTGGTGCCCAGGGTGACGTTGCCCGCCTCAATTTGGGCGAGTAGGCCGTCGCCGCTCTCGCTCGAGGTGCCGCCGCACGCGACGAGCATGGTGGCGGTGAGCGCTGCGATGGACGTGGTTGCCAGGGCGCGGAAGATGCGGTTCATAAGTGGTCTCCTTTGGGATTGGGATGAGGGGAAGGGAAGGGCGTAGGGGGTTAATGCGGAAGGATTTTGGCCAGGAAGTCCTTGGCACGATCCGACTGCGGGTTGGTAAAGAAGGATTCTGGGTCGGAGTCCTCCACAATCTCGCCGTCAGCCATGAAGAGGATCCGGTCCGCCACTTTGCGGGCGAAGCCCATTTCGTGTGTGACTACGACCATGGTCATGCCGGATGCAGCGAGTTCGCTCATGACGTCCAGGACTTCTCCCACCATCTCGGGGTCGAGGGCGGACGTGGGTTCGTCGAAAAGCATGACCTTCGGGTCCATGGCCAGGGCACGCGCGATAGCGACGCGCTGCTGCTGACCGCCGGAAAGCTGCGCCGGGTACTTGCCTGACTGGTTGCCAATGCCAACCCGGTCGAGCAGCTCGTTCGCGCGGTTGACTGCGTCCGATTTGCTGTGCTTGCGCACCTTGATGGGGCCGAGCGTGACGTTGTCACGGATGGTCAGGTGCGGGAACAGGTTGAACTGTTGGAACACCATGCCCACGTCGGCGCGCAGCTTGGCAAGGTCTTTCCCTTCCTCAGGAAGGAGCTTGCCGTCGATGTGGATCGAGCCTTCCTCGATGGTTTCGAGGCGGTTGATCGTGCGACACAGGGTTGACTTGCCGGACCCGGATGGGCCAAGCACGACGACAACCTCGCCTCTGGGAACGGTGAGATTGATGTCAGTCAGGGCGTGGAAGTCACCGAAATACTTCTGCACGCCCTCCATGAGAATCATGGGTTCAATAGCCTGTGTCATGCATATAACATTTAGCCGATGTGAGTGATCTGTGACATGCTTTTGTGAAACTTTGAGTAAACCTCCCCCAAACTGTGGGTAACTCGAGCGGCGCGGGTGGTGGAATTCCCGGTTATGCTGCGGGCGTTGGCGGCGATACACTGTGCAACCGTGACGCAGCAACAGAATCTTCAGGGGCAAGAAGTGACCAGCGGTGGAGCCGGTCGCACCTACGAGGTGCGCACCTTCGGCTGCCAGATGAACGTGCATGACTCGGAGCGGCTTTCCGGCATGCTTGAACGCGCCGGATACGTCGCCGCGGAGCAGGAGACCGAAGCCGACCTCGTGGTCTTTAACACGTGCGCGGTGCGCGAAAACGCGGACAAGCGCCTCTATGGCACGCTCGGCCAGTTGAAGAAGACCAAGGAAGCGCACCCCGGCATGCAGATCGCCGTCGGTGGCTGCCTGGCGCAAAAGGACCGGGACACGGTCCTGGAAAAGGCCCCCTGGGTCGATGCAGTGTTTGGCACCCACAACCTGTCGGCGCTGCCCGCGCTGCTGGACCGCGCTCGTGTGGAAGACGAGGCGCAGGTGGAGATCGTCGAGTCCCTCGAGGTCTTCCCGTCCGTACTGCCGGCGAAGCGCGAGTCCTCTTACGCGGGCTGGGTGTCCGTGTCCGTCGGCTGTAACAACACGTGCACCTTCTGCATCGTGCCGAGCCTGCGTGGCAAGGAAGCGGACCGCCGGCCCGGCGACATCCTGGCAGAGGTCCAGGCGCTGGTGGACCAGGGGGTGTCCGAGATTACGCTCCTGGGCCAGAACGTGAATGCGTACGGAGTGAACTTTGTCGACCAGGACCTGGAGCGCGACCGTTCCGCGTTTTCCAAGCTCCTGCGCGCCTGCGGCGACATCGAGGGGCTCGAGCGGGTGCGCTTCACCTCTCCGCACCCAGCCGAGTTCACCTCTGATGTCATCGACGCGATGGCGGAGACGCCGAACGTGTGCCCGCAGCTGCACATGCCGCTGCAGTCCGGCTCGGACAAGGTGCTCAAGGACATGCGCCGCTCCTACCGCACCAAGAAGTTCCTCGGAATTCTCGACGAGGTGCGTGAAAAGCTCCCGCACGCGGCGATCACCACCGACATCATCGTCGGCTTCCCCGGCGAGACCGAAGAGGACTTCCAAGGCACCCTCGACGTGGTGGAGCAGGCGCGCTTCAGCTCGGCGTTTACCTTCCAGTACTCGCCGCGCCCCGGGACCCCGGCCGCGGAGATGGAGGACCAGGTGCCGAAGGAGGTCGTGCAGGACAGGTTCGAGCGCCTCGTCGCCCTGCAGGAGCGTATTAGCGAGGAGGAGAACGCGAAGCTGGTGGGCACCGACCAGGAGCTGCTCGTCCAGGCCGACGGGGGCCGCAAGAACGACCGGACCCACCGCATGTCCGGCTGTGCCCGTGACGGCCGACTCGTGCACTTCACACCCGAGGGCAACATCAATGGCGAGATCCGCCCGGGAGACATCGTCCACGTGACCGTGACTGACTCCAAGCCCCACTTCCTCATCGCGGATTCGGGTGTGCGCTCGCACCGCCGCACCAAGGCGGGCGATAACTCGGCCGCAGGTGAGGTGCCCACCACGGCGCCGGTCGGGGTGGGCTTGGGCTTGCCGACGATCGGCCGCCCCGCCACTAACGCGGACCCCGCAACCGGCACCGCCGCAGCGGGCGGCGCGTGCGGCTGCAACTAGACTCACTGCCCGAACCACTTCCACGCACACTCATTGGAGGCCACTATGGCGCAGGCACCACACCCCGAGGACAATCGGCTCGCCGAGCAGAGCGCGGCCGCCCACACCTACAAGGGCGGCGATGCCAAGCAGGCCGCACGCGCCGAGAAGGCGGCGGGCGCGACCATCCCGGTCAACGCGGGGTTCTGGGTGCTTGCTGGCTGCGTCGTGGTGTACCTCATTGCACTCTTCCTCCCGTTTGCGGGCGGGGTGAGCGGCTGGCAGTTCGTGGGGGTTACGGAGGCGTCGGCAAGCGTTCAGGCGAAGCTCACGGAGACCGTGTTCCTGTGGCTGTCGCTGGCCGGGCTGGGCGTGCTCACGACGGTGGCGCTGGCCACCCGCCGCTTCGTCTTCGCCGCGCCCGCGTGGATGCTCACGACGGTCGCACTGTTTGCGTCTGTGCTCGCGCTGTGGCTTCGCCGCACAAGCGATGCGTTTGACCAGGGATTTCACCACGGCCCGGGCAGCTACCTGGCCATCCTCGCGGTTGCAGTGGCCACGTTCGCCTTCAGCCCGGTGATCACCCGCCGCGACGCAGCCCAGCGGGCGGCCGGTGAGCGCCGCGCGCTGCTCGACGACACCGACGACGTGGCCAAGGCCCAGCAGGAAGCCACCCGCCAGGCCCAGGGATACAGCGAGAACCCGCTGCTTATCGACGATCGCCGCGCCCGGGCCGCCGAACGCCACCGCAAACACCCCACGGACTAGGTGCACTGACCGGGGCCGACCCGCGCGGAGCGGAGAATCGGTATGGTGGAGAGCCGGACTTTACCTGTTCCACGCACGGAAGGACTTGTGTATGCGTTGGGTTGTTTCGATCGGCGGCGCCGTTGTCGGTGCCCTCTTTTTCGGGTGGCTGCTGCAGATGCTGGGCATCACCGGCATCCTCTACACCATTCTGGTGCTGGTCGGCTCGGCGGCAACGTCGTCCGCCGCGAACGCACTCTACCGGCCGCGCAGCTAATCCGTCTCCTCGAGCTTTTGCCACGCTGTCGTGGCGGAGGCAGACTCGGCGGAGAGCGCCCGCATGATGGATCCCGCAGCTGCGGAACCGGCGGGGTACGAGCAGTAGGCGGTCTCCAGGTCCTCCCACACATCCCGCGCGTGCTCGAGCGTGGCGCGAATGAGCCCCGCGCCGAGGCCGCGACCGCGATGCTCGGGCAGCACGTAGACGAGCCCAAGCTCGCAGACCTTCGGGTCATCCGAAAGGTAGCGGACAACCTCGCATAGTCCGGCGATCTCGCCCGCGGCACGAACGATCCCAGTGAGCTGCACACCGCCGCGGTCGGTCAGCCTGGCACCCGCGTCAGTGATGCGCTGGAGGTCCCACTCGATGGTTTCCAGGCGCAGGTCGCCGCGCGGGTAGTCGCGTGAGGCTGCGGTAAGCAACCGGCCGAATTGCTGCGCCTCGCCCGGCGCGCCGGTGCGGTTCGTGCGGAACCCGGGGCCTTCCACGACATGGATGTCACCGGCGGGAGTGGGGAGTGCCGAGATGTGCTCGACCGGGAACGTCGCCTGATCCTCGCGGAACGCGGGCGCGTAGCCGAATTCCTCGGCGGCCGGTGGGGTAAATTCGCCCGGCGCATGGGTTACCCAGATGTGTCTGGTGGGGCGCTCGAGTTGGGTCGACAGGGCGTCGACAAGCGAGAGTGCGGCACGCCATGGTTCGTCCGGGATGGGTTCTCCTGGCAGGGGTGCGATCGCGGCGTCAAGGGTGATGTTTGCCTCGATGACGGTGAGGTCCTCGAGGAGCGGCAGGGAGACGAAGACCCACGCCTGGACGTGCTCGAGGTCGTCTGCGAACAACTCGGGGTATCCGAGGTCGGTGACGGGGCGCGGTGCACGCGCATCTGTGAGCGCGAAGAGGTACGCAGCGGACTCAGCGGACGGCTCGAGGCGTTTCGCAATGTGCGACGCGGTGACGCCTGAGGTGGCCATGCCGGTGATGTCCTGGATGGCAAGGGTGGCGGAGAACGCGTACGCCCCGACGACGGCGGCCGCCGCGTCGTGTGCCGCGTTGTCTGCGGCAGCGTGCGGAGTGTGGGCGTCGGGGCGGGGCGCGAAGAGTTGCGGGGCGAGCACTAGTTGTCGTTGACCGCCTTGGACGCCACGTCGGCGAACTCCTGCCATTGGGCGGCCTGCTCGCGCAGCTCTGTGGCCTTGTTCGCGTCACCCTGCTGCTCTGCAGCCTCAGCCTGCTTGGTCAGGTCATCTGCCTTGACCTGGAACTGGTTTGCCTTGGCCTGTGCTGCCGGGTCGGTCTTGCGCCAGCGGGATTCCTCTGCATCTGCGACGCGCTGCTCGAGCGCGCCGATCTTGTCCTCGTACTCGCGGACCTTTCCGCGGGGGACGTAGCCAATCTCATCCCACTTGTCCTGCAGCTCGCGCAGCTTCGCCTTGGCGCCGCCGAGGCCCTTCGACGGGTCAATGAGCGGCTCGTATTCTGCGATGAGCGCGTCCTTGGCCTGGGCGTTCGCTGCAAACTCGCGGTCTCGTTCGGCGTTGACGGCGTCGCGGGCGCCGAAGAACTTGTCTTGTGCCGCCCGGAACTTGGCCCACAGCTTGTCGTCGGCGTCGCGTGGGGCGCGTCCGGCCGCCTTCCACTCCTTCATGAGGTCGCGGTACGCGCGCGCGGTCTCGTTCCAATCGGTGGAGTCCTGCAGGGCCTCGGCGCGCACGACCAGCTCCTCCTTGGCGCGCTTGGCGGCGGCGCGGTTGCGGTCCAGCTCGGCGAAGTGGGAGCCGCGGCGACGGTTGAACGCGTCGCGGGCGCGCGAGTAGCGCTTCCACAGCTGGTCGTCCGTCTTGTGGTCGATGCCGCGAATGGTGCGCCACTCTTCGAGGATGGCGCGAATGCGATCGCCCGCGGCCTTCCACTCATTGGAGTTTTCGGCGAGCTCCTCCGCCTCCGCCGCGAGCGCCTCCTTCCTGGCGATGGCGTCGGCGCGGCGCTGCGCCTTCGCCTCCTGGGCCTGTTGGCCGGCGACGTACGATGCCGCGATGACCGCGTCCAGTCGCGCGTCCAGGGCGTCCAGGTCGCCGATGACCGCCTGCTCGTCCAGCGTCGACTTCAGCGCCTCGGCCCGCTGGCGAAGCTGCGCGGCGTCGTCCGGGTGGGCTGCCAGGCGGGATTCGATCAGCTCGACCTCGGTGACCAGGTCGTCGAAGCGCTGGCCGTAGTGCGCCAGGCCTTCCTCCGGTGTCCCTGCCTGCCAGGAGCCGATTTGGCGCTCCGTGCCACCGCGCGTGACAAAGACCGCGCCGTGCTCATCGATGCGACCAAACTTGGACGGGTCAGCGGTGGGCACCGCGGGCGCCTTCGGCGGGACGGGGGACGGGGTGGCAGCCTGCGGGTTTGCGGAACCAGGCACGGGACCGGGCTTGGGCGAGCGGTTCGGCATCGCGGCCGGTGAAGGTTTCACGCCCGGCTTCGGAGCGGGGGTCGCCCCGGGCTTCGGAGCTGGCTTCGGTGTCTGGTCCGAGGTGGTCATTGCAGGTCCTTTCCCTACGTTCAAAGTGCCGCGCGACGCGGCTGCCAGTGCCACGCGGCGTCCGTTGTAGGGCGCCGCGTGGCGAGTGCTTCCTCAAACTTTACAGGGGTACCGGCAGCTGCGCGGCCAAACCTTGCTCCGGGAGCGGACCTCCCACCCGGTTGCGCGCCGAGCACGCCAACTAGAGTGGTGCGGGTGAAACACAGCGCACAGGTCCTCATCATGCCGGGGTCGCCGGCCCTGGTTGACGCCCTCGCCGGGGCCCACGAACCCTCCCGGCGGGTGCTCGGCGCGATCGGCACGGCGGTTGGGCAGGCGGTAGACGCCCTCGGCGCCTCAGGTGCCCGAGAAACAGCGGCGACCATTGACATTGTCTGCCCGCGCAACCAGAAGCACTACACCGCCCATACTGGCTCCTTCGCCGCGTGGGGCGCACCACAGGTCAGCGTCGGCGAGGGAAACTACCTGCCGGAGCTCGTCGCCCGCTACGCGCTCGCGCAACCCTCGCTGGCCGGCCGGAGCACCCGCGTGCGTGAGGTGCGCAGCCACGTGGGAGCACCTGACCCAGGCGTGCTCACCATCGTCGTGGCGGACGGGTCGGCGGGCCTGACCGAGCGCGCGCCGCTCGCGCTCATCTACGGAGCTCCGGAACTGCACCGCGCAATGGAGCGTTTCGCCGACGGCGAGGACGTCGCGCTGCCCGAAAACTTGGAGGAGCTTGGCGTGCTCGAGCCGGGGCTGTGGTTCGAACTCGCCCGGCTCAACCGGGTGAGCAGCCAGTTAGTTGATTCGGACGCGTCGCTCGGCGTCGGCCGCTACGTCGCGCTGTGGGAGGTCGCATGACTCACGCACCCGAGAGCTCGGTCAGCCCGATCGCTGTCGTTGGCCCCACGGCGTCCGGAAAGTCCGACCTGGGCATCGCGCTCGCCTCGCACGTCGGCGGGGAAGTGGTCAACGTCGACTCCATGCAGCTCTACCGGGGTATGGACATCGGCACCGCCAAGCTCGGCCCCGACGAGCGCGGCGGCATCCCACACCACTTGCTGGACATCTGGCCCGTCACCAAGACCGCGTCCGTGGCCGAGTATCAGGCACTCGCCGTCGCCACCGTTGAGGAGATCATGGCGCGCGGCAAGGTCCCCGTCCTCGTCGGCGGTTCGATGCTGTACGTGCAGTCGCTTATCGACGCCTGGACGTTCCCGCCCACCGACCCCGCAGTTCGCCAAAAGTACGAGGACCGCAGGCTCGCCATCGGCACCGACGCGCTGCACGACGAGCTCGCCGCGATCGACCCCGAAGCCGCCCGCGTCATCGAGGACAAGGACCCGCGACGCACGGTGCGCGCGCTCGAGGTCATCGAGCTGACCGGGAAGCCCTTCCAGGCGTCCCAGCCGCCAAAGGACGCGCCGCCGCGCTGGGGGACACGCATCGTGGGGCTGCGCACGAACGCCGAGTGGCTCAACCCGCGTGTGGAACAACGCGCGCACCTCATGTTCGAGCGCGGCCTCATCGACGAGGTCGAATCGCTCATCGGTGACGGGCTCGTCCGCGACTCCACCGCCGGGCGCGCCATCGGCTACGCCCAGGTCCTCGACATGATGGCAGGCAAGCTTTCCCACGACGAGGCCGTCGAGCGCACGGTGACCGGCACGCGCCGCTACGTGCGCCGCCAGCGTTCGTGGTTCAACCGGGACCACCGCATCGCGTGGCTCGACGCCGCGTCGGGAGAGACGCTTGACCAGGCGCTGGGCGCGCTGCGTCTAGACTCGCAACCATGACTCAGCCGCAACAGTTCATCAAAGCCCACGCGACAGAAAATGACTTTGTCGTACTCGTAGACGTCGACAATCAGCTCGACCTCGCCCCCGAACAGGTTGCCTGGCTGTGCAACCGCCGCGCCGGGATCGGCGGCGACGGCCTGCTGCGCGTCGTGCGTATCGACGGCACCTGGTTCATGGACTACCGCAACGCCGACGGCTCGATCGCTGAGATGTGCGGCAACGGCATCCGCGCATTCGCCCACGTGCTCAAGGCCGAGGGCCTCGAACCCGCCGACGACTTTGACGTGCACACCCGCGCAGGAGTGAAGCACATCCACGTCGTGCGCTTCGACGAGCGCGACGCCGTCGTTGCCGTCGGCATGGGCACCGTGCGCGCTGGGGCTGACTCGTGGGCGACCATCGGATCGCGCACCTTCGAAGGCGTCGCCGTCGATGTGGGAAACCCGCACCTCGCTGCGGTCGTACCCGGCATGACCCCTGAGGAACTCGCAGCCATGGAGCTGTCCGCTCCCGAGTTTGACGCTGCCGTGTTCCCGGAGGGCGTCAACGTGGAGCTCCTCACCGAAGCGCGCGACGGACAATGTTCCATGCGCGTCTGGGAGCGTGGCGTAGGAGAGACCCGCTCCTGCGGGACCGGCACCGTCGCCGCCGCAACCGCCGCGCTGCGTGCCGCGGGCGAGACGGCTGGGACCGTCACCGTGCGCGTCCCCGGCGGTGCGGTGGAAGTTGCAATCAGTGAAGACTCAGCAAATTCGGAGCAAACCGCGCGCATGACGGGCCCCTCGCGTATCGTGGCACACGGAGACCTCATCCTTCCCGGTCCCGCTGCGGACGCCGTTTCTCCCTCCGGCGCGCAGTAGAAGCTCGTTGAAAGTAGCCGCAATGCACCCAGCCTCGTTCGCACGTCCGCTTCACGACGATCACCGGGACACCAAGCGACCCAGCTCCCGGCGGCTTGCCAGCGCGGCGGTCGCGCTGAGCGCAGCGGCCCCGATGGCCGCAGTGGTTGCAGTGGCCGCAGTGGCGCCACCCGCGAACGCCGCCGATGTCGGCCCGCTGGAGGACTCGGGGCTGCTGGGCGCGCAGTCTTGCTTTGTCAGCCTCACCGAAGACGAGGCCAAGGCGTATGCGTTGTATGACACCGTGGCGTTGGAGCGGCTCTTCATCGTTGCGAGTAAAACCACGCTCACGCCCGAACAACTCAAGCGCCTCGATGCGTTAGCAGCAAACGAGTCCGTGGTAGAGACCTTGATCAGCTACGAAAACTTTACCGACGTCGCCCCGGACGTCGAAGCAGCATACGAACGCGCAGTTGCGTCGCTCGAGGACGCATACGGCCCCGATACGGCTGGAACAATCACGGACATCGTCGCGGCGCAAGCCCGAACCGACGCGTACTTGCAGCGCGTGGAGTCCGGGAGGGCAAATTCGTGGGAGTTCGAGCTCTTCCCGGGAGAGACCGCAAACGCAGCGTGGGCCGAAATGGGCTACGAAGGATGGGATGAGTTCGCCCAGAACCCGGGCAAGGTTTTCTCCGCTAATGAACAGCTGGACCTGACGCAGGACCAGATCAGGAGGTTTAACGAGGAAGCACCGCGCGTCGTCGACCTCCCCGCAGCCATCGCCTACGAGCGCGCAAACGTCGCCGCGACGAAGCAGGCAGACAAGGCGTGCGCGCAGGGCGGCAACGTGACGGTCCGCTTCCCCACGGAAGCGGACGTGAACCAGCAAGGAGGCGTCGGCACGCGTCACGGCGACGGTCCTGCACCCGCAGGTGAGCCCCAGGTCGACACCGCGGCGCCCCCAGCGGCCCCGGCGAGAGCAGGAAACACGGAGCAGGCCAGCTCGGCGGGCAAGGCAGTTGCCATTGCACTTGGGGTGCTCGCCGCGCTCGGGCTCCTCGCCGGCGGCGCAGTCGCAGTCGCGCCTCGGCTGGGCATTACACTGCCGCCGCAGCTGCAGCAGTTGCTGTAGGCGGGGGAGTGCGCTCGCGGCGCTACGCGGGCCCGATCTGGCGTGCGACGCGCCGGGCGTCGTCCCACGCTTCGGAAAGCTCGAGCGCGCGCTCGTCGGCAATGCCAATGAGCTTTTCTAGCTGGAAGCGGTCAATGTCCGGGGATTCCAGGTAGCCGTCAATGCGCGCGATGAAGCGGCGCGCCGAGGAGGTGCGCAGCAGGAACTCGCTGATGGCGTGCTGCGAGACGTCGCCGTTGGCCAGCGCCGGGTAGTGCAGCGTGCGATCTGCGACGGACTGCGTGGACGTGCCGTACTTGAGGTCGTCGTAGCTTTGGAGGATCTCCTCCATGTCGTCGCGCGCGATGCGCAGCGACGCCTTCAGCGACGCGATCTCCGGATTCGTGTCGTACCGGCGGTGTATCGCGAGCGCGAGCGGGATGAGGAGCAGCGTGAGCATGAGCCCTGGGAGCCGGAGGAAGATCACCAGCAGGACCGCCACTGCGAACAACAGAGCGCCCCACAAGGCGCGGAGTAAGTCTTTTCGTGATGGATCCATGTGCGGTCACCTCCTCGATCGGCGTGTGGGGACCATGTCAACGGGGTCACCGGGGTCAACGGGGTCAACGGGGTCGCCGGGGTCAACGGGGTCGCCGGGACCGAATGTCTGTATTCCTAGTGCCCACCGCAGCCACAGGAACCGCCACAGCCGCCACACCCGCCGCCGCTCGGAGCGGGGATGGAGCCGGCGAGCACCGCGGTACCGGCGATGACGGAGTCGCGTTGCGGGAGCTCGCCGTCCGGCAGGCACACGTCGAAGGGGAAGGCGCCATCCACGGACGCGTGGATGAAGCGCTGGCCGGTCAGCTCGGAGGTGCGGTATTCCGCGTCGAGGACGCGTGCGGAAAGCTGCGCCGCTGCGTCGGGGGTGGTGGCCGCGCCGTTGCCCACGGCTTCCGCACCAGGGGAGGTCACGGCGCCGAGGACTGCACCCGGGTTGGCCGCCAGGTACGCGTCGGTGGAATCGAAACGCTGCTGGTCCAGCATCAGTGCGGTGATGCCCAGCTCCTGCCACTGGAGCGTCGGCTCGTCGACGATCAGCGGGCCCTGCGCCAGATTCACGGTAACGGAGGAAATGGTGTTACCGTGCGGATCAACAACGTCGGCCAGTGCGACGACGTCATTGAGCGGGGTGATGTGCGCAAACGTGCGCGTTTGCGACGCAAAGCCAGCGAAGGTGGCAAACGGCTCAACAGCCAGGATGTTGAGCTGCGCGCCCGACGGGTCGCCGTACTGAATCAGCTGCCCGCCACGGACCTCGCCCGTGACTTCGAGGCGGTTGGTGGCGATTGCCTGCTCGACTGCTTCCTGCCACTTGGAAAAACCGAGGCCGATCGCAGCAAGGTCCTGGTGGGCGCCGTTGCTCGCGGTGGCCGCTTGGGCTCGGGTACTCAGAGTTTCGCTCATGGAGCACAGCCTAGTCGGCGAATGCACCGGGGTGAGAACTGCGGGGTCGCGGTGGCGTCGCAAAGCACTGTGCGCACGGAATGATCCGCATGCACACGGTGTTGGAAGAAACACGTAAACTACAACGTAAGCATTCTTCGGAATGCGCTGGGCGCGCGAACCCACGCGGCCCGGAAGTTCTGACCAGAAGGACTGAATGACCTCAACGTTCTACACCCAGGGTGCTCAGGGAGCACAGGACGACCAGAGCGACCAGGATGCGGCGCGTGATGCGCTGCTCGAGCGGGCGTTCCGGCACAACTCGCCGCAGCCCGGGGCTGACGCCCCGACGACTGGCGCGCTCGACTTGGAGGAGCGCAACTCGTTCCGCAGGGTGACACAACACACCGAGATTCGGACTGACGAGCTCGAAGACGACTACGAAGTTGAGTACCGCAAGCTGCGCCTTGAGCGAGTGATCCTCGTTGGCGCGTGGCTCGAGGGCACGACTGCGGAGATGGAAGCGAACATGCGTGAGCTCGCTGCGCTGTCGGAGACGGCGGGCGCGGAAGTCGTGGAGATGATCTACCAAAAGCGCGACAAGCCCGACCCGGGCACCTACATCGGTGCCGGCAAGGTCGGGGAGCTGCGCGAGATCGTGCAGGCATCCGGCGCGGACACGGTGGTTTTTGACGGTGAGCTCTCGCCCTCGCAGATCGTGGCGCTGGAGGAGGCGCTGAAGACCAAGGTCATCGACCGCACCATGCTCATCCTGGACATCTTCGCCCAGCACGCGAAGAGCCGAGAGGGTAAGGCACAGGTCTCGCTGGCGCAGATGGAATACCTGTTCTCGCGCACCCGTGGTTGGGGCGGCAACCTGTCCCGCCAGGCGGGCGGTCGCGCCGGCTCCAACGGGGGCGTGGGCCTCCGCGGCCCTGGTGAGACTCGTATTGAGGCAGACCGTCGCCGCCTACGCGCGGACATGGCGCGCCTGCGCCACGAGCTGAAGGGGATGAAGACGGCGCGCGAGGTGAAACGCGCGCGGCGCCAGCGTTCCACCACGCCCAAGATTGCCATCGCTGGCTACACCAACGCGGGCAAGTCCTCGCTGATTAACGCGATGACGGACGCGGGCGTGCTGGTGGAGGACGCGCTGTTTGCCACCCTGGACCCCTCGACGCGGCGTGCCCAGCTGGCGGACGGCCGCAATGTTGTCCTCACCGATACCGTCGGTTTCGTGCGCCACCTGCCCACGCAACTGGTCGAGGCGTTCAAGTCCACGCTGGAAGAGGTCACGAACGCGGATCTCTTGCTGCACGTGGTGGACGGCTCGGACCCGTTCCCGCTGAAGCAGATCAAGGCGGTCAACGAGGTCCTGGCAGAGATTACGCGCGAATCCGGCGAGGAAATCCCGCCGGAGATCGTCGTGGTGAACAAGATCGACGAGGCTGATCCGCTTGTGCTTGCAGAGCTGCGCCACGCCTTCGATTCCTCCGGCCACGATGTTGTCTTCGTCTCCGCCCTTACCGGCGAAGGCATCCCCGAGCTGGAAGGCAAAGTCGAGTTGTTCCTCAACACCCTCGACGCCCACGTGGAGATGCTCGTCCCGTACACCCGCGGCGACGTCGTCTCGCACGTCCACGAGGAGGGCACCGTGCGCCGCGAGGAGTACGAGGAGCAGGGCACGCGTATCGACGTCCGTCTGCCCCAGGTGCTCGCCGACCAGTACGCGGAATTCGTAGTCGCGTAAGCGGGCGAGTGCCTGCGTAAACGATTGGGACCAGCTAGGTACACCTGCCTAGACTGCCAGGCGTGAATACTTCGTATGGTTGGTCCCTGCACGGCGACGGCCGCACCGTGAAACCCGGTGCGGTCGTCGCACCCGACGAACGGCTGAGCTGGCCGCGCACCATCGGCATCGGCATGCAACACGTCGTGGCCATGTTCGGTGCGACCCTGCTCGTGCCGACCCTGACTGGGTTCCCCGTCAACACGACACTGCTCTTTTCAGGTTTGGGCACGATCCTCTTCCTGCTGATCACCCAGAACAGGCTGCCCAGCTACCTTGGCTCCTCGTTCGCCTTCATCGCGCCGCTGTCCGCCTCCCAGCAGTACGGCATCGGCGCGCAGCTGGGCGGGGTGCTGGTGACAGGCATGCTCCTCATCGCCGTCGGCGCGGTCGTGCACGTGGCCGGCAAGCGCGTGATCGACGCGGTCATGCCGCCCACCGTCACCGGCGCTATCGTCGCCCTCATCGGCTTCAACCTCGCGCCGACCGCGGTGAGCAACGTCCAAGCACAGCCGGCCGTCGCTGGCGTGACCCTCGCGGCGATCGTGCTGATCACCGTGGCGACCCGCGGGATGATCTCGCGCCTGAGCATCCTGATCGGCGTGATCGTGGGCTGGGCCTACGCCGCAGCCACGGGCGGGCTTGCCGACGACGCCCTGGACACCATCGCCGACGCGCCCCTTATCGGCCTGCCGCAGTTCCACTCGCCGGAATTCCACCTTTCTGCCATCCTGGTCACGCTGCCCGTGATGGTGGTGCTCATCGCCGAAAACGTCGGGCACGTCAAGGCGGTCTCCGAGATGACCCACCGAAACCTGGATGACCTGCAGGGCAGGGCGCTTATCGGCGACGGCATTGCCACCACCCTCGCCGGCGGTTTCGGCGGCTCCGGAACGACCACGTACGCCGAAAACATCGGCGTGATGGCGGCGACGAAGGTGTACTCCACGGCGGCGTACTGGGTGGCAGCGTGCTTTGCCATCGCGCTGGCGTTCGTGCCCAAGTTCGGCGCCATCATCTTCACGATTCCCGTCGGCGTTCTCGGCGGCGCGTGCCTGGTCCTGTATGGGCTCATCGGCATGCTGGGCGTGCGCATCTGGCAGGACAACAACGTGGACTTCACCAACCCGGTCAATCTCACTGCCGCCGCGGTCGCGCTGATCGTGGGCATTGGCAACCTGTCCTTCACCGTCGGCTCCGTGACGCTCGAGGGGATCGCCATCGGGTCTGTGGGCATCATCGTCGGCTACCCACTCATGCGGTGGCTGTACAACGCGGTCGGGGAGGGCCAGTACCGGTAAGGAGGGGATTACGGGGGCGTCGATAAGCACGAAAGAGCCCCTGGGCCTTTACGGGGAAGGTGCCAGGGGCCTGAAGTTGTGCGATCGCGCGGAGGCTACTCCTCGTCGAGGTTCTGCTCGATCAGCGCGGCGATCTTCTCAACGGCGTCGGCGTTGTCGGAGGTGATGGTGACCTCGTCGCCGTGCTCCGCGCCCATCGCCATAATCATGAGGGAGGACGCGGCGTCAGTCTCGTCGTCCTCGTCGCCACCGACGAGGGTCAGGATGATCTCGTCATCAAACTCGCCTGCGGCGTCGGAGATGACCGTTGCCGGGCGTGCGTGCAGTCCGACGGTGGAGCCAACCTTGACGGTCTTGGAAGCCATAATGAGGTCCTTTCGAAATACTTTGGTTGAGTGCTGATTTACTGGGTACCAGTGTAGGCACCGGGTTGGTTATGCCGCTACCTGCTGCACGCCCGCCGAAGCGGTGTTTTCCTGCGTAGCCTTGTCAGCGGCGGCCTTCTGGATTTCCTTGTTGGGCCAGAAGCGCTTGATGGCGATCACGGCTAACGTGGCCACGAGTACGCCCGCGGCCAGCGCGATCACCATGCCCCACCACGGGTCGTAGGCGAAGATGACAAACACGCCACCGTGCGGTGCCTGGCATCCCACGCCCAGGCCCATGGAGACTGCGCCCGCGGTAGCGCCACCCAGCATCATCGCGGGGATGACGCGGAACGGGTCTGCGGCCGCGAACGGGATCGCGCCCTCCGAGACGAAGGACAGGCCCAGGAGCCACGCGGACTTGCCGTTCTCCTGCTCGGCCGGGGTGAACAGCTCCTTGCGCAGGAAGGTCGCGATGGACAGCGCGATTGGCGGCACCATGCCGGCGATCATGACGGTCGCCATGATCTCGAAGCTGGCGTCCGTGCCCGCGGACAGGCCCGCGGTACCGAACAGGTACGCCGCCTTGTTCACCGGGCCACCAAGGTCAAAGCACATCATCAGGCCGATGATGATGCCAAGCAGTACTGCCGACGACCCCGTCATGGACGACAGCCAGTCGGTCAGCCCCAGCATGAGCGCCTCGAGCGGGCGACCCAGCAGGAGGAACATCAACAGGCCGACGATGAGGGAGGTCAGCAGCGGGATGATCACCACCGGCATGAGCGAGCCGAGCCAGCGCGGCACCTTCCAGGTCTGGATCCAGTACGCGATTACGCCGGCGAGCAGGCCGGTGACCAGGCCGCCGATGAATCCGGCACCAACCATGACGGAGATGGCGCCGCCGATGAAGCCCGGTGCGATGCCGGGGCGCCCGGCCAAGCCGTAGCCGATGTAGCCGGAGAGGGCCGACACGACGAATTGCATGCCCATCTGTCCCGTGGCAAAGAGGACGGCGCCGAGGTAGAGGGCCCACCCGGAGCGCTCAAAGGTTGCCGTGACTCCGTCAACCGTCACCTCGTGGCCCGGCAGATCCCACGGCGTGAACTGGGTGACCAGCGCCTGCCAGCCGTTGGCCATGTCGTAGCCGCCGAGCAGGAAGCCGAGCGCGAGCAGGAGACCACCCGCGGCGACGAACGGCACCATGTAGGACACGCCGGTCATGATCGCCTGCTGCAGGCGCTTCGGCCAGCTTTCGCCGGAGGAACCGGTTGCGGAGTCCTCGCCGGCTGACTCGGAGGCAGCCGCGACGCGAGGGGCCTTCGGGTCCTTCACCGCGGCGATGGCCTCGTCGATCATCGCGTCCGGTTCGTTCACGCCGCGCTTGACCGGGGAGTCCACGACCGGCTTGCCGGCAAAGCGGCCCTTGTTTCGCACGGCCACGTCGTGGGCGAAGATGACTGCGTCGGCGCTATCAATGAAGGACTGCTCGAGCGGGTCGCCGCCGGACGACCCCTGCGGCTCCACAATGAGCTCGACGTTATCGCGCTTTTCGGCTGCCTGGGTGAGCGCGTCAGCCGCCATGTAGGTGTGGGCAATGCCGGTCGCACACGAGGTGACCGCAGCGATGCGGATGACGTCCTGCTTCGCGCCGGAAGTGCCCGCGGTACCTGCAGCGCCCGCGGTGACGGCCGTGCTGCCGGCGGCTGCGGCGCCATCGGTCGTGGCCGGTTTCGGCTTCTTCTTTTTCGGTTCGGCGTTGACGACCTCCAGCACGGCGTCGACAAGCTCCTGCTCGGTGCTGGCGTTGCGAAGCTTCTCCACAAAGTCACCGCGGACCAGCGCGCGGGCCAGCTTGGACAGGATTTTCAGGTGTTCCTTGCCGCCGCCCTCGGGGGCGCCGATGAGGAAGACCAGCTCGGCATCGCCGTCGGGGCCGGAGAAATCAACCGGATTGGACAGGCGCGCGAAGGCAAGGGTTGGCTCGTTGACCGTAGCGACGCGGCAGTGCGGGATGGCCACACGGCCGTTGACACCGGTGCCGGCCTTCGCTTCGCGGGCAGTCGCCGCTTCAGCGATGGGGCCTGCGTCGGTCGCGCGCCCGGTGGCTTCTATGAGCCCGGCAAGGTGTTGGATGACGTCCGCGGGCGAGGAGCCGAAGTCCACGTCCAGCCTGACCAGGTCAGGTGTGATGAGTGGGGAGTTCATAGGAGTTCCTACTCTGTAGCGAAGGATATGGGTATTGAATTAGTTGGAAAGACTGAAGACTTTGGTGCGCTCGACGTCCAGGTCGGACGGGGAGGGAATCCCGGTGCCTGGCATGGAGGCAGCGGCGGAGCCGTAGGCCACGGCCCGGCGGAGGCAATCCGCGGGCTCGAGGCCCTCGACTCGCGCCATCACGTAGCCGGCGAGCGAGCTGTCGCCCGCGCCGACGGTGGAGCGCACGGTGATCGGGGGAGCGGAGGCCGCCCACGCGCCGTTGGCCGTGACCAGGCACGCGCCGGCGCCACCGAGCGTGACCAGCACCTCCTGCACACCTCGTTTCACGAGGGCGCGCGCTGCGGCGATGATGGCATCGAACTCGCCGCGCTCGGCGGCGGCCTCGAGCTCGTGCCCGTCCGCGCCGGTGAGCTGGGCCAGCTCGAACGAATTCGGTTTCATGATGGTCGGTGCCGCACCGTCGAGCTTGCGCCCGAGCGCCTGCAGCGGCGCATCCGACGTGTCCACAGCAATGACAAGATCCGGCGAAGCCTTGCGCAGGGAAGCGACAAGCTCGGCGTACCAGTCCGGCGCCGCACCAGGCGGCAGCGAACCAGCCAGCACTGCAGCGTCGGCGTTTCGTGCGTGGTTGAGCAGTTGCTTTTCGACGCCACGCTGCTCCTCGCCCGACAACTCGGCACCACGCTCGTTGATCTTGGTGGTGGTGCCGTCCGGCTCGGTGAGCGCCGTGTTCGTGCGCACGTTGCCCTGGATGGGCACTGGTGCGAACGGGATGCGCGCGCGCTCGACAGCGCTGATGAATGGGTCGCGTGGTCCACACGGCGCGATCGCGAGGGCGTCCTTGCCAGCCAGCGCGACAGCGTTGGCGACGTTGATGCCTTTACCCCCGGCTTCGCGTCTGGCATCGGTGGCGCGGACCACTTCGCCGCGCGCCACGGCATCGACGTTGAGTGTGGCGTCGATGCTCGGGTTCGGCGTTAACGTGATGATCATGGATTCGCTCCCTACTGTTGATGTAGTGGGGTGAGGCACGAGAGCGCCCCTACGCAGCGAGTCTGTTGGCGATGCCGGGCACTAAGCGCCACCCCCCAAGTATGTCCGAATAGGTGTGATTTTTCAACCATTCGGAAGCGATCTCACACGAGTGAGCGGGAAAACGGGCTTACTCGGACGCGGTAATGACGTCGACGCCGTGTGCGACGAGTTCATCGATGAAGGACTTTGGCGCCTCCGAGTCGGTCACCAGCACATCGACTTCGCTCAGGCGGGCGAAGCTCACCAGGTAGTCGTTTCCGAGCTTGGTCGAGTCGCACATCGCCACCACCTTGTGCGCGTTTGTGACCATCGCCTTCTTGATCGCGGCCTCTTGGGGGTCGGCCGTGGAGAGCCCGTGATCAATGGTCAATGCGTTGGTGCCAATGAAGGCGACGTCGGCGCGCAGAATGGCGATGGAGCGAAGCGCGATGTCTCCGACGACCGCTTGGGTGATCGCACGAACGGTTCCACCCAGTAGCTGCACACTTTCCAAACCCGCGCTTGCCAGGTCGAGGGAGGTGGGCAGCGAGTTGGTCACGATGTGCCAATCTTTGGCCGAGGGGTGCTTGGCAATAATCTCGGCCAGACCATTGATGGTTGTGCCAGAGTCGAGGAAGAGAGATCGGTCCGGCCGGTCCGGGAGGAATTGGAGCGCTGCACGGGCGATCGCCATCTTGGCCGTGGACGCGGCGCGATAGCGGGCTTCAAGCGGAAACTCGGTGGTGAGAAAGGATTGGCTCGCTACGGCGCCACCGTGCACGCGGTGGACAATGCCCTCGTCATTGAGCACAGCCAGGTCGCGACGGATCGTCTCCGCGGTGACTCCAAACTTTTCGGCCAGCTCAGTGACATTGACTCGACCTTCAACCGCGGTGAGGGAGGCAATTTGTCGCCGGCGTTCTTCTGCGTACACGGCGCTCCTTCAGTATGTCGGGATGTAAGACGGGAAAACGTATACCTGTCATTGTCGCATTGATTGGTGCCCGATTGGTTGTTGTTGTGCCCGACTCCCCCGAAGCGGGGGCAGCACCCGCCACATATCCGGAAATCGTCACAGTGGTTGAAGGTGATAAGCGGAGGTGAGCTACAAACAAGAAAAACGCCCGCGCGAGGGATCGCTGCGGGCGTGTGTTCAGGGTGGAGGTGCTACATGGTGCGGAACACGGAGACGACGCGTCCCATGATTTCCGCATTGGTGCCGTCAATAGGCGAGTAGGCATCGTTGTGGGGGAGGAGCCACACGCCGCTGGAATCCTTGTGGAACTCCTTCACCGTCGCCTCGCCGTCGAGCAGGGCTGCGACGAACTCTCCCTCCTCTGCCACGGGCTGGGAGCGAACGACGACCCAGTCGCCGGGGAGGATGCCGGCATCGCGCATCGACTCGCCGACGACCTGCAACATGAACAGGTCGCCGTCGCCGAGAAGATCCTCCGGCATCGGGTAGTAGCTCGTCACGTTCTCCTCTGCGAGGATCGGCGACCCGGCGGCAATCTGGCCGACCACTGGGATGTAGCGCGGAGTCGACGCATCCTCCGGCACGTTTGTGTCCGTGCTCGGCTTCGGCTTCTTGCCGGGTGCGTCGGGGAGATGGCGCAAGTCGACCGCGCGAGGCTTGTTCGGGTCGCGGCGCAGGAAGCCCTTCTTTTCAAGCTCTTTGAGCTGGTAGGCGACGGACGAGGTGGACTGCAACCCAGCTGCGTCGCCAATCTCGCGAATGCTTGGCGGGTAGCCGCGAAGGACGACGGCGTCCCGAATTACTTCCAAAATTCGCCGCTGACGATCAGACAGCGTCGAGATGTCCAAATCCTTGGCATCAGCCTTTTTGCGGGCCATGAGGTGCTCCTTTGATGGTGACTGTGTGTGAGTTTATTCGCGCTAACTACGCACTGCACAACCTACCAGATCGGGCAAACATGTTCGAGTTCTCAACCCGCCCGCTAGACAAGCTCTGACGTGCCTGCTATAAATCGAACATGCAACCGACATCGAACGCCTGAACGGTATTCCGTTCGACAGTGTTGGTTCGGTTCGTAAGATTGCGGTGAACGTGAAAGGAATGAACTTATGACGATGATGCAAAATGGTAGTTACGGTGCTTCTACTACTCGCTTCGAGGTGGCTTCCATGCCGGCTCGTGCTGACGAGTGGGACATTGAAACCCGTGGTGTTCGGCGGTGTGGGGCTGAGCATGTTCGAACGCTCAGTAATTCGATAATGGCCGTTGATGTGGGGAGGGGTGATCCGGCGCAGTGGCCAGACCGAGCGGACGATCGGTTCGAATCCCACCGCGAAAAGCGCGAGAGCGTGCTCGTGGGACTGGGCTTGAGCGCCGCGCTGGTGATCGGGTCGATCGTGGGCGGTGCGTTCTCGGACGACACCGCGTCGATGAGCCACCAAGTCTCCGCCCAATACGTCGCTGGCGCCCGCTAGGGAAGCGGCGCGGGGGACGGTACATTGAGGAGGCAAGCCCGGGCGCACGTCCCCGGGGCGTACCCAGAACAGCGAGGAGCGGGAGCCTGCAATGTACTGTCCGTTTTGCCACAACGATCATTCGCGTGTGATGGACTCCCGCATCATTGAAGGAGGATCAGCAATCCGCCGGCGTCGTGAGTGCACCGAATGTGGGGGGCGATTCACCACCGTGGAAAAGGCAGTGCTGACGGTGGTGAAGCGCAACGGGATCAGCGAGCCGTTTGACCGTGACAAGCTCATCGTCGGCGTGCGGCGTGCCTGCCAGGGGCGCGACGTGTCGGACGACGCGCTCAAACGACTCGCGCAACAGGTCGAGGAGATCGTGCGCTCCCACGGCAGCTCACAGATCCCCGCGCACGAAATCGGCCTCGCGGTGCTCGAACCGCTCCGCGCGCTTGACGAGGTCGCCTACCTGCGCTTCGCGTCCGTGTACAAGTCGTTCGAGAGCGCCGACGACTTCGAATCAGAGATTCGTCTGATGCGGCGGCGCGACAAAGAGGACTTCTGAGCCGGTTGAGTCTGTAGCTCACGCCGCTAGGTCAGCTTGTCTACCATCTTCTCAATGCGCCGGGCGCTGACCGGCTTCGGCGTGCCAAGGCGCTGCGCGAAGACGCTCACGCGCAGTTCCTCAATCCTCCACAACACGTCCTTGTAGGCGCGAGTCTTTTCCCGCCCGGCGGGGAGCTTGGCCAACCTGGCGGCAAGGTACGACTTCGCGCCGTCGACAATTGCCTGCCGGTCCGCATCGCGGTCGGGATCCACGCGCATGTCCTCAAGGCGAATCCGGATAGCCTCGATGTAGCGCGGCATGTGCTGGAGGTGGGTCAGTCCGTGCCTGGTCAACGCGTTGCGGGGGAGGTAAAACTCGAGCTGCGAACGCATGTCATCAATCGCGGGACCTTCCCATTGCGACAGCTCCTGCGCCATGTTCGTGTACGCGACGAGCCCAGGGGCGATGCCCACCACCATGCGCCGCACCGCGCCAGGAACTTCTGGCGACACCTTGGCCACGAGCGCCGAAAACTCCTCCGGAGTACGCACGGGGCCGCCGTGCTGCATCATCAGGTCGCGAATCGCGGCCACCCGCGCATCCTCCACGAGCCCCTTCGCGCCACCGTGCGGGTACTGGTCCACCGCCACCTTCTGTCGCAGCGGCAACCCCTTGGTCATCTGCTGCGCAGACACCGAAATCTCGCGGATCAGCAGCGTGAGGGTCGCGGTGATCATCGACGCGTCCGCGGCAGCCTTCGTTGGGAAGACCGTGACGCGCACGCCGTCGCGGGTAGCCTCCAGCGCGGGGAACGCGTCGACGCTATTGCCATCAATGGTGGTTTGCACCGTCGCCGGCACCTCGCCCAGGGAGTCCGCCGTCCACTTCGCCACGGCCTTGGACTCCGCTGCCCGGCTCGCCTTTGACACCGACGAGCGGATCTTGCCCGCCTGCCGCTTCTTCAGCGCGGCAAGGTCCTTGTCGTGGTCGACAACCTTCCCGCGCTTGTCAATTGCGGCGTACGTCATGGTCAGGTGCGCCGGGAGTCGAGTCGGTGAGAAGTCTGACCCGTTGACCCCGGAGGCCCCCAGTGACTGGAGGGCGGACGCGAGGGCGTCGACAAGCGGCTGCCCGTCTTCGAGGAGGGGCAGGGCGCGCTGCGCGAAGTCGGGCGCGGGGACGACGGTGGTGCGAATGGCCTTGGGGAGCGAGCGGATGAGCTCGGTGATGAGCTCCTCGCGCAGCCCCGGTACAAGCCAGTCGAAGCCATCCGGGCTTAGGCCTGCGAGCAGCGGGACCGGGACCTCGACCGTGACGCCGTCGAACGGGTCGCCGGGCTCGAATTTGTAGCGCAGGTCGTAGTTGATCGATCCCTGTCGCCAAGTCTCGGGGAAGGCGGTGGCTGAGGTGTCGGTGCCGGTGTCGTCAAGCAGCGATTCCGGGTCGAAGTCGAGGAAGCGCTTGTCGGTGCGGCGCTGCTTCTTCCACCAGGAGTCGAAGTGCCGCGCGGTGGTCACGTCGGCGGGCAGCTTGGCGTCGTAGAACTCGAACAGCGTGTCCTCGTCGACCACGAGGCCGCGGCGTCGGACCTTTTCCTCCACCTCGGAGGCCTCCGCGAGCAGGGCGTCATTGTGCTCGATGAACGTGTGGTGGCGGTTCCAATCGCCCTCCAGCAGCGCGTGTCGGATGAACATGCTGCGCGCTGCCTCCGGATCCACCTTGTGGTACGGAACGAGCCGGTCGCGCACAATCGTGACGCCATAAAGCATTGACTTCTGGTGCACCATCGCCGCGGAGCGCTTGCGCGACCACACCGGTTCGGAATAGCTGTGTTTGAGCAGGTCTTTCGCGGCGCGTTCCACCCACTGCGGCTCGATCTTGGCCACGTCGCGCGCCCACAGCCGCGAGGTCTCCACCAGTTCCGCGGCCATGAGGAACTCCGGCGGCTTCTTGCTCAGGCTCGAGCCGGGGAAGACGAGGAAGCGGGTGCCGCGCGCGCCCTGGAACTCCTTCGAGTTGCCGTCGCGCGCGCCGATGTTAGACAGCAGGCCGGTGAGCAGCGATTTGTGCACGGCGTCGGCGTCTGCTGCGCCGTCGCCTTGAGTGCTTTGCGACGCCCGCACAATCCACCCCAACTGCTTTTCCACATCCCGCAGCTGCCGCACCAGGTCGTACCACTCGCGGATACGCATGTAGTGCAGGAACTCGCGCTTCATCCGTTTGCGGAACGCGTTGCCCGACAGCTCGTCGCGGGACTCGTTGATGTAGTCCCAGAGCTTGAGCACGGAGAGGAAGTCGGACGTCTTATCCTTGAAGCGTGCGTGCGCCTGATCCGCCTGTGCCTGGTACTCCAGGGGGCGTTCGCGCACGTCCTGGATGGTCATGCCGGCGACGATCACGGTGACGCGATCGAGCACGCCAAGGGTGTTGGCCTCGACGAGCATGCGCGCCATGCGCGGGTCGACGGGGATGCGCGCGAGGTCGCGGCCGATGTCCGTCAAGACGGGGGCGCCGCCGCGCTCCTTGTCGGTGAGCGCGCCCAGCTCGTGGAGGAGCAGGAGACCGTCGCGGACTGCCTTGTGGTCCGGCGGCTGGATAAACGGGAACTCGGAAATGTCGCCGAGGCGCAGCGAAATCATTTGCAGAATGACGCTGGCCAGGTTGGTGCGCAGGATTTCCGGGTCGGTGAACTCGGGCCGCGCCTCGAAGTTTTCCTCCGAGTACAGGCGGATGGCAATGCCGTCGGCGGTACGTCCGGAGCGGCCCGATCGCTGGTTCGCGCTGGCCTGCGAAACCTCCTCGATGGGCAGGCGCTGTACCTTCGTGCGGGTGGAGTAGCGAGAGATACGGGCCAGCCCGGTATCCACCACGTAGTGGATCCCCGGCACGGTCAGCGAGGTCTCCGCGATGTTGGTGGCCAGCACGATGCGGCGGCCGGAGTGCGGGGAAAACACGCGGTGTTGTTCCGCGTTGGAGAGGCGCCCGAACAGCGGCACGACCTCCACGCCGCGCCAGTGCTGCTTCTCCAGCGCCTCCATGCAGTCGCGGATGTCGCGCTCTGATGAGAAGAAGCAGAGGATGTCGCCCTTGCCCTCGCCCATGAGCTCCTTGCAGGCATCGACGACGCCGTCAATCATGTCGATGTCCACGTCTTTCGTGCCCGACTTCGTCTCCACTTGCTCGACGAGCGGCCGGTAACGGATCTCCACCGGGTAGGTGCGGCCCGAGACCTCGATGATTGGCGCGGGCGTGCCGTCTGCGGCCGCGAAGTGCGCGGCGAAGCGCTCCGGGTCGATCGTCGCCGAGGTGACAATGACTTTGAGGTCCGGCCGCTTCGGCAGGAGCCGCTTGAGGTATCCGAGGAGGAAATCGATGTTCAGGCTGCGCTCGTGGGCCTCATCGATGATGATCGTGTCGTAGGCGTTGAGAAAACGGTCGCGCTGCATCTCCGTGAGGAGGATGCCGTCCGTCATCAGCTTCACGGCGGTAGAGTCCGACACCTTGTCGTCGAAGCGGATGGCGTAGCCGACGGTTTGACCAATTTTTTGCCCCAGCTCGTCGGCGATGCGCTCGGCCACCGTGCGCGCGGCGATCCTGCGCGGCTGCGTGTGTCCGATCAGCCCGCGTCGCCCGCGCCCCATCTCCAGCAGCATTTTCGGGATCTGCGTGGTCTTGCCCGAGCCCGTCTCGCCAGCGATGATCACGACCTGGTTGTCGCGGATCAGCTCCATGATGTCGTCGCGCCGCGCGGAAACGGGCAGCTGCTCAGGGTACTCGATGGCGGGCACGAGGGCATTTCGCTTCTCGACGCCACGCGCCGCCTCCGCAATGTCCGCCCCGATCGCGGCGAGCGCCTGCGGCGCCTTGGCCTTGGAAAGCCGCCGCCGGAACCGGCGCTCCTGGTTGATCGGCACCGAGTCGAGCTGGCGGTACAGCTCGTCCTTGCTCAGTGGGCTCGGCGCGTCCGTATTGTCTGGATCCTTCTTCATCACTGCTGGACCAGCTTAGTAGCTCAATGCGTGAGCGCTGCATCTCCGCGCGCGGCGGCCTCCGCGTACGCGGCCTTCACCAGTTCGCCCAGGGCCTCGAACTCTTCAGCGCGGCTTGACGACGCCCGGTACGCAAGCCCAATGGTGCGCTGCGCCCCAACGCCGGTGGCGAAGGTCGCCAGCCCGATCCCGGGGCGGGTGCATTCGCTGGCCACGGCGGACTTGGGCACCAGCGTTGAGCCGAAACCAGCGCCGACGAGCTGCATGATCGTGGTGAGCGACGCTGCCCGCGTCACCGACTGGTTGGCGGCGGGGTGAGACACATTCGCCAGCTTGCACAGGTCGACGATTTGTTCGCGGAGGCAGTGGCCGTCGTCAAGCAACAGCAGGTCGAGCTCCTCGAGGGCGGCGAGCGGCAGGTCGCGACGCCCCGCGAGCGCGTCATCCTCGTGGGTGACGGCGACGAATTCCTCGTCGTAGAGTGGCAGTTCGGTGAGTGTGGGCGTCTCGGTGGGGAGGGCGAGGACGGCGAGGTCGATGCGGCCGTCGCGAAGCTGCTCGAGCAAACGCTCGGTCTGTTCCTCCACGATGCGCGGCTGCAGGTTCTCGTACTCGGACCGCAGACGCGGCAGGAGATCCGCCAGAAGGTACGGGGCGACCGTGGGGATCATCCCGATGGTCAACGGGCCGTTGAGTACGCCGTGGGCGCCCTGCGCGTGGGCGACGAAGGAATCGGCGGCCTCGAGGGTCGTTGTGGCGTAGGGGAGGAGCTCCTCGCCGGCGGCGGTGACGATGACCTTGCGCGTCGAACGCTCGATGAGCTGGATACCCAGCCCGCCCTCGAGCGCGACGAGGGCCTGCGACAACGACGGCTGCGAGATACCGAGCTTGGCCGCGGCGGTGCCGAAGTGCTTGTTCTCCGCGATCGTAACAAAGGTGCGCAGCTGCGCGAGCGTCGGTTTATATTCCTTATTGCTCATGCCTATCACCATACCGCACCTTTATAGGTTTTGTTGTTGAGCTTCCGGGTGGGCTGTGGCATACTCGGGTGGCAGAAGACGTGAGAACGTGTTCGTGACTAACTGCGTCACAGTACGCAAATTCACCCTATGTATATGGAGGAATCACTATGCCGATCATGACTGTTGGGGAGCGTTTCCCGGAGTTCAACCTGACCGCGCTCAAGGGCGGCAACCTCAAGGAAGCAGACGCGTCCTCCCCGGACGACTACTTCGAGCAGGTCTCCCTGGACAAGTACGAGGGCAAGTGGAAGATCGTCTTCTTCTACCCCAAAGACTTCACCTTCGTATGCCCGACCGAGATTGCCGCCTTTGGCAAGCTCAACGAGGAGTTTGAGGACCGCGACACCCAGGTGCTCGGCGGCTCCACGGACAACGAGTTCTCCCACTTCAACTGGCGCGCAACGCACGAGGACCTGCTGGACATCCCGTTCCCGATGTTCGCCGACGTCCGCCACGACCTGATCCGTGCTCTCGGCGTCGAGAACGCTGACGGCGTGTGCGACCGCGCGACCTTCATCATCGACCCGGACGGCATCGTCCAGTTCGTGTCCGTCACCCCGGACGCCGTCGGCCGCAACGTCGACGAGGTCCTGCGCGTCCTCGACGCACTGCAGTCCGAGGAGGTTTGCGCCTGCGACTGGCAGAAGAACGATCCGACCAAGAACATCGACAAGATGGCCGTGGTTCAGGACGCCCTGAAGTAGCGCGATTCTTCGCCCGAAGCCGCCCCGCGCTCCGCACCGCTGGAGTGGCGGGGCGCTTGTCTACTTACCACCAATCACACGAAAGGACACCCAATGTCTATTGATAACCTGCGCGGCGCTCTGCCGGAGTACGCCAAGGACCAGAAGCTGAACCTCGGTTCGCTGACCCGCTCGACCGAGCTGAGCGAGCAGCAGCTGTGGGGCGCGCTCGTCGCCGCTGCCGCCGCGACCCGCAACGCGACCGTCATCTCCGAAATTACCGACGAGGCGAAGGAGCACCTCTCCGAGGAGGCCCTCAACGCTGCGTTCGGCGCCGCCACCGTGATGGCGATGAACAACGTCGGCTACCGCGCCAAGGGCTGGCTTGGCGACGACTACGCGCAGGTCAAGTTCGGCCTCCGCATGAACATCATCTCCAAGCCGGGTGTGGAGAAGGCCGACTTCGAGCTGTGGTCCCTCACCGTTTCCGCGATCAACGGCTGCGAGCACTGCAGCGTCGCCCACGCGAACACGCTGCGCGAGGAGGGCCTGACCAAGGAGCAGATCTGGGAGGGCGTCAAGGTCGGCGCCGTCGTGCAGGCCGTCGCCCAGGCCATCGAGATCGAGGCAGCGCGCTAGCAGCTCGCTTATCGACGCCACGCAAACCCCTAACCCTATTTAGACGCACCAAACCGGCCCGCGGTTCCCTCCCGGGCCGAAAATGGGTGAATCCTCACAACCCATTGTTTCCCCAGCTCAGAGCCGGTAACGTGGCTGCCATGAACGCACTGGCAGACCTCGTATCCATCGACCGCCGCGGCATGCAACTTGTCGCGGCGGCCGCTGGCATGACCCTCGAGGACCTCACCGGACTCGGCCTGCCACGCGACCGCGCCCGCCAACTCCACACCGCCGCAACCGTACTGTGCGGCACAACCAGCCACACCGCCTACCAACGCCGCGCCCACACCGGCGCCGCAACCAACCAGCACCGCCTGGACACCCTCGCCTACATCGCCCGCAGCGCCCGCACCATCACCGACACCACCGCCCGCTGGACCTACATCGACACCCTGTGCAACACCCCCGGCGACCTAACCCACATCACCCGCGTTGCCAACGAACTGAAAGCCGAGCTCCAGCCTGCGCCCCCGCGTACCGAAAAAGCCCGCGTGACCCACCACGGCGACGGCATGGCCACTCTGCGCATCACCGGGCCCGCCCTGGCCATCCAAGGCGTCTACGACGCGGCGAACAACAACATCACCGGCTGGCTGGCAAACGACTGCCCCAAAGCCGACTACCTCGTACGCGTTACCGCCAACCTGGACCTCGGCGACTACCAGCGCATCATCACCGGCACCGGCGACGACGTAGAAGTCCACTTCGCCAACGGGGTGATCACCACCGGCGAAGAATTCGTGCGCATGCAACTCGATGAGCTTGGCAGCATCATCCTCATCGGCACAATGGACGGGCCAGTCAACGCCTACAACGCGCGTTTTGCCTCGGCGAAACACCGCGAGATCATGCTTGCCGACGCCACCACGTGCACCTGGAAAGACTGCACCGTACCAGCCACACGCTGCCAGGCGCACCACATGAGCGAACACCGCCACGGCGGCGATACCACGCCCGCGAACCTTGGTTGGTTGTGCCAGTACCACAACTCGCAGGCCGCGACCGGCGCCCGGGGCCACACCGAACGGCGGGACGGACAGATCTATTACGTCTCGCCATACGGAAACGCCACCCCCACCGGCACCGACCACACCGCCCGCGCGCCCAGCCGCACACCGCCCGACTAACTCCCCCCAACGCAAAAGCCCGCGCGCCAGCAACCCCGGCGCGCGGGCAAGCATGCCCGAAAGGCGGCGGCCTACAGGCCGGCGAACGGGCTGCGCAGCGGGTCGAACGGCTCGATGGTGCGGTCCACCTCGCCGGTGGCGATCTGCTTGGCCAGCATCTTGCCCGACACCGGGCCAAGGACGATGCCCCACATGCCGTGGCCGCCGTTGGTGTACACGTTGGGCACCTTGGTCGCACCGACGAGCGGCAGGCCGTCCGGGGTCACGGGGCGCGAGCCGACCCACTCGTCCTGGCGGTCGTCCCAGTCGATGCCGCGGAACATCGGCTTCGTCGCATGGATCATGGAGGCGACGCGGCCCGGCTGGAACGCCTCGTCGGGGCCGCGGAACTCCATCGTGCCCGCCACGCGCAGGCGGCCCTGGTACGGCGTGCAGGCGATCTTCTGCTCCGGCAGGTAGACGGGGCACTCGGGCACGGTCTCCGTCTCCACGCTGAACGAGTAGCCGCGACCCGCCTGCACCATGGTGGTGACGCCCAGCTCGCGCGCCAGAGCGGGCATCCACGCGCCGGTGGCGATCACGACGACGTCGGCAGGCTTCCATTCGCCCGTGGACAGCTGCACGGCCGGTTTGCGGGTGGAGGTCACCTTGGTCACTTCGGCACCGGTGGTGATGGTGCCGCCGCGCGCGGTGAACGAGTCGGCGATGGCCTGGCAGTAAGGACCGGGCTCGATGAAGCGTTGGCCTTGCATGCGGTAGATCGCCTTGACATTGTCGGTGAGCATGGGGGCGTGCTCGCGGGCGTCGTCAAGCGAAATCGGCTCGAACGGGATCTCCTGGCCGTGGCGGATGGCCCCGTCGACCTCCTTGAGGAAGCCCTTGGCCTGCGACTGTGACTCGAAGCCGATGATGTACGGCGAGCGGTAGGACTTTGAGGTCACGCCGCCCGCTTCGAGGTCGTCGAAGGCGGCGAGCGAGGCCATGTCGGCAGGGGTCAGGCCGGCCATGGTCTTGTCCCACGCGCGCTGCGTGGCGTGCGCCATGAACTGCGCGCAGAACGCCCACAGCTTCGGGTCGACGCGCACGGGGACGGAGAGCGCGGCGTTGCGATCGAAGAGCGCGGTCGGCCCGTAGGCCCAGAGGCTGGAGTTGGACAACGGGATCGTCTTGCCGGGCGCGAGCCAGCCGGCGTTGCCCCACGAGGAGCCGCCCGCGACGCCAATTTTGTCTACGACCTCAACGTCGTACCCGTATTCCTGCAGGAACCATGCGGTGGACAGGCCTGTCATGCCTGCGCCGATCACGAGCGCACGAGTCAATTGTGTTACTCCTCACAAATTGTCGGATTGTGTTTGGAACAACAATGTACCGCACGCCAGTGAGGTGAATGTCACGTTCGCTGGGTGAATTTTACGCACTGCATATTGTGCAAGTTATGCAGCTGCGCGCATGAAAAGCCCAGCTCACGTACCTGTCTATCCACAGAAAAGGGGCATGCTTATCGACGCCACGCCACCCCCAAAAGAGCTACCCCTCCCGCAATTCCAAAGATCGGAGCCGGACTTCTCCCGCCTCGTCGGAGGCGTCCAAGTCCACAACGCCGTGGAATTGGAACGCGTTGTCGCCCTCCGGGTCCTTGAGGATCTGGGTGACCTCCCAGGTGCGCCCGGTGGTGTCGCCAAGCCGGAAGTACTCAGGTCCACGAGCGTCGGGACCGGTGTCGACGTCGTCGTACTCGGCGAAGTAGTCGTCCATCCCGGCGGGGAAGTCGGGGCGCGCGTCCGGGTCAAGGTAGTCGAACATCTCGTCCAGCTCGCGCTCCTTCTCCAGCGCGAAGAGCTCTGCCAGACGGAAGAAGGTGTTGCGGACCATGATGGTGAAGGCGCGCCGGTTGGCGGTGAGGGCGTTCGGGTCCTCGACGCCGAACGCCAGCTCGCGGTCCAGCGTCGCCTGGTCGATGGGGGAGTCTTCGTCGGCCATGTGCGCCCATTCGTCGATGAGCGACGAGTCCACCTGGCGGATCAACTCCCCGAGCCACACGATGATGTCCTCGAGCTCCTCGTTCATGTTGGCTTCTGGGATGGAATGGGACAGCGTGCGCCACGCGTCGGTGAGGTAGCGCAGCACCACGCCCTCGCTGCGCGCGAGGCCGTACGTGGCGATGAGATCGGAAAACGTCATGGCGTGTTCGATCATGTCGCGCACGACGGACTTCGGCGCGAGCTCGAACTCTTTCGCCCACGGGTTGCCCTGGCAAAAGGTATCGAAGGCCTCGTCGAGTTCGTCAGCAAGCGGCTTCGGGTAGGTGACGTCCTCGATGAGCGCCATGCGCTCGGTGTAGTCCACGCCGTCCGCCTTAAGCGCGGCGATTTCCTCGCCGCGGGCGGCGGATTGCTGTGCCTGGAGGAGCTGGCGGGGGTCGTCGAGAATTGCTTCAAACGTCGAGATGACGTCGAGCGCGTAGGTGTCGGACTCGGGGTCCAAGATGGTGAGGAACGCGAGCGCGAACGGTGACAACGGCTGGTTGAGCGCAAAGTCGCGGTCCAGTTCCCGGGTGAGCGTGTAGGGGCGGAATGCGGGCGAGTCGGGCGTGCGCTCGACGACGCCCGCGTTGATCAGCCCGCGGAACAGGCCGACCGCGGTGAGGATGTCTCGGTTCTGCTTCGCCCGCGAGTCGTGGTTGGTGCGCAGCAGGTGGCGCATGTGCTCGTAGCCGTCGCCCGGGCGGGCCACCACGTTGAGCAGCATCGAGTTGGACACGCTGAACTGGCTGGTCAGCTCCTCCGGCTCCGCGGTGGTGAGCCGGTTAAACGTGTCTTCGGACCAGGAGACCTCGCCGTCGCGGGCGGACTTCTTCCGCAGTTTCTTGCGCTTCTTCGGGTCGTCGCCGGCCTTCCTGCGCAGCTTCACGTTCTCAATCTCGTGCTCCGGCGCCTCTACGACGACAGTGCCCTCCGTGTCGTAGCCGGCGCGCCCGGCCCGGCCGGCAATCTGGTGGAACTCGCGGGATTTGAGGATGCGTTGGCGCGTCCCGTCGTACTTGGCCAGGCCGGTCATCACCACGGTGCGGATCGGCACGTTAATGCCCACGCCCAGCGTGTCGGTACCGCAGATCACTTTGAGCAGGCCGGTTTGTGAGAGCCGCTCCACCAAGCGGCGGTACTTGGGCAGCATGCCGGCGTGGTGGATACCGATGCCGCGGCGCACCAGTTTGGACAGCGTCTTGCCAAAGGTGGTGGTGAAGCGGAACGAGCCGATCTCTTCGGCGATGCGCCGCTTCTCCTCGTCGGTGATGATCTTCAGGCTGGTCAGCGCCTGGGCGCGCTCGGTAGCTTCGCGCTGGGAGAAGTGGACGACGTAGATGGGGGCTTTGCCAT
This sequence comes from Corynebacterium gottingense, assembly GCF_002285125.1. Classification (NCBI taxonomy): domain Bacteria; kingdom Bacillati; phylum Actinomycetota; class Actinomycetes; order Mycobacteriales; family Corynebacteriaceae; genus Corynebacterium; species Corynebacterium gottingense. Next base: position 233,423 of record NZ_NSGN01000001.1, on the reverse strand, counting down.
CGTCGAGAAGCTGCTCGATCGTCTCGTGGACCGGGGTGAACACGTAGTGGAAATCGAGCGGCACGGGGCGCTCGGACCCGCCGACGTAGGTGGTTTGGCGGCCCGTGCGTGAGGTGAGGTCTTTCTCCAGCCAGGCGGTGTCGCCGAGCGTTGCAGACATGAGCAGGAACTGGGCCTTCGGCAGCTCGAGGAGCGGCACCTGCCAGGCCCAGCCGCGGTCGGGCTCGGAATAATAGTGGAACTCGTCCATGACCACCTGGTCGATCTTCGCGTCCTTGCCCTCGCGCAGGGCAATATTTGCGACGATCTCCGCCGTCGCCGCGATAATCGGCGCAGACCCGTTCACTGTCGCGTCGCCGGTCATCATGCCGACGTTTTCGGCGCCGAAGATCTCGCACAGGGCGAAGAACTTCTCGCTGACCAGCGCCTTGATCGGCGCGGTGTAGAACGTGCGCTGCCCGCGGGTCAGGGCGATGAAGTGCGCCGCGTTGGCCACCATGGACTTGCCGGACCCGGTGGGGGTGGCGAGGATGACGTTGTCACCGGCGAGCAGCGCAAGCGACGCTTCCTCTTGCGCCGGGTACAGCGAGATGCCGCGGGACGAGGTCCAGGAGAGGAAGGAGTCCCACGCGGCTTCGTCGAGAAGCGGTGCGGGGACGTCGGCGAGATCGGCGAGCAAGTCAGATAAAGTCACGCTCACCACCGTAGCCGAGGGGCGAAACTTACTCGTCGTCGTCCGGTTTTTCCGGGTCTGCCGGGTCTTCAGGGTCGATGAGGAAGTGGTCCATCAGCAAATTGTTCTCGTCGTCGCCGAACGGCAGGCTCAGCTGCTGTTCGTCCTGGCCGAGCACGCGGTCGCGGTCCTCGATGGCGGTGAGATAGTTCTCAAACGCGTCGCTGATCTCCTCGCCGCTCGGCACCTGCGCCTCGCCCGGCATCATGGCCTGCGGGTGGCGCTCGCGGTAGTCACTGATCTCCTTGTCGTAGTGCTCCTCCAGCGCGTGGACTACGTGGGCGATCTCGTCGGAACCGGCCATCTGCTCGGCCAGCTGCTGCGACACCCGCGTGATGTCCGACTCCAGCGCGCGCAGCGGGAACTTCAGCTTGGTCGCGTCCTCGATGGACTGGAGCAGCTGGAACGTCGCGTGCGGGTACGGGGACGACGCCACGTAGTGGGGCACGTGCGCTGTGAACCCGGCGACGGGCTTGCCGCGCTTGTGCAGGGCGCGCTCGATGAGGATCGATGCAGAGCCGGGTACCGTGACCATGCCGTCGAAGGTGTACATGTTGCCCACCAGCTCGCTGCTGTTGCCGTGCGCCGAGACGACCAGCGGGCGGGTGTGCGGGGCGCCCATCGGCGCCGCGTAGAGGCAAATCGTCTGCGCGACGCCGAAGCGCTGCGCCAGGTCGCTCACGGCCTCGCTGAACGCCTCCCACCGCAGGTCGGGCTCGGGGCCGGACAGGAGGAGGAAGGAGCGCCCTGCTTCGTCACGAAGCACGCGCAGGTCCAGCTGCAGGTCATCGATGTCCGTGATCTCGTGCTGCGCGATGGTCACCGCGGGGCGGCGCGAGCGGTAGTCAATGAGCTCATCGTTGCTAAACGTGGCGAGCGTGCGGGAGTCCAGCGCCGCCTTGAGGTGCTCGGCGGCTCCCTCGACGGCGTGGCCGGCGTCGGCGTAACCCTGCATTGCCACCACGAGCGCCGGGCCGTTCGCGGATTCCTCGCCGACGGAGGGCGCCGGGTATTCCAGTTCATACATGCGAGACGTATCAGACATGTGCTTCCTCCCAAATGATCTCGCGGTACGCCACATTGCCCGGACAAATGCCGGGTGGCGTACCTTTTCGCATTATCAAAGACAACTACGCCAGGGGTGAAACTATTCCACGCGTCCCGCGCCAAGGTGGCAACAATGATACCGCAGCAAAGAAGTTTCCCGGACGAGGGAACCGAGGCGGTGCTTTTTGCGTCCAATATGTATGAAGCAATCACGAAACTTTGACGCCAATGACCACCGCCCCAACAACCCGCCGTACGGCCCCGCCGAACTCATCGCCTGCATCCCAGGCGCGCTCGGCTTCTACCCGCAAGAATCCCTCGTCCTCATTGGCCTGAGCCACGCCGGCGAGGACTCCACCTCGTACACGGTCGGCCCGATCGTGCGCGCTGATCTGGCGAGTGAGGAGCAGATCGCGTTCGGGCTGCGGGCGCTTTTCGACGCCCACCAGGACCTCCACCTCGCCGTCATCATCACCCGCATCCCGAACTCGGATTTGGCGATGGAAACCGCCTACTTCCTCCAGTCCCTGGATACCCAGCTCGACCTCCCGCCGCTCGCCGCGTGCTGGCACGTCTCCGAGATCGCCGCGGGCACGCCCTACACCCTGCTTTTCGACGCCACCAGCCCCCAACTCTTCCCCGCACACCACGAGCGCACCGCCGCCCCCGCCTCGTACTTCTCCGGCACCGTGCCGTCGATCGTGCACGCGCCAACCATGCGCGGATTGCTCGACAACGGCATGCTTCCAGAGCTTCGTCGCGAGGACATGCACCTCTTCTTCGAATCCGACAATTCCGGTGACCTGCGCCGATGCCGCGCGCTTTACGACGCCGCGTATCACTCCGGCCGCCGTCTCGTCCAACAACTCGCGCCGCACCCGGCAGGCGCCGGCGAGGGCTGCGGCGACAGGTGGGACGCCATCAACCAGATCGAGGACGGCTGCGTGACCCTCATCCATGGCGGCGCGGGCAACCCGGAGTTTCCGGCGGGGACGTCACGCCGGCCGCTGCAATTGAGCGACTGCTTCCGCGACGACGATGAGATCGTCCTGCTGGCCTCGCTGCTGTCCCGCAGCAAGCTGCGCGATTGTCTCGTCGAGGACGTCCTCGAGCACTCCGCGACGGCCGCTCAGGCGCTGCTGCTCATCGCGCGAAACTTTACGGGCGTCATCCGTGCGAACGCGCTGAGCTTGTGGGCGCTCGCAGCGGCGGCGTCGGACCTGGAGCCGTGGGCGTTCGCGGCGCTGCGGGCGGCCCAGGACGAGGTGCCAGGGCATTCGCTGTCCGCGGTGCAGCGCCAGCTGATGGCGATCGGCGAGTGGCAAGGGATGGTCAACACCGCACTCGCCGGGTGCCGCGAGTCGTGGGACGACCTGCTCCGCGAGCAGGCGGCGTGACTCAAGCACCCCCGTGGCGGGCGGAGGTGAAGTCCCACGCGTCTTGGACGATGGTGCGCAGGTCGGTGCGCGTGGGGTTCCAGCCCAGCTGGCGCTTGATCTTGTCCGAAGAGGCGATGAGCACGGCCGGGTCGCCGGCGCGGCGGGGTGCGACCTCGGCCGGGATCTCGTGGCCGGTGACCTCGCGGCACATCTCGACGACCTGGCGGACGGAGTAGCCGTCGCCGGAGCCAAGGTTGTAGATCTCGTGGGTGCCTGGGGTATTCGCCTCGAGTGCGAGCACGTGGGCGTCGGCAAGATCCCTCACGTGGATGTAATCGCGAACGCAGGTGCCGTCGGTGGTGGGCCAGTCGTCGCCGAACATCTTGATGGCGTCGCGCTGGCCGAGGGCAACCTGCAGCACGATGGGGATGAGGTGCGTCTCGGTGCGGTGACGCTCGCCATAGTCGCCGTACGCGCCGGCAACGTTGAAGTACCGCAGACTCGTCGCGCCGATGCCGTAGGCCTGGCAGTAGGAGGTGATGGCGTAATCGATGGACAGCTTCGTCGCCCCGTAGGTGTTGGTGGGGCGGGTTGGGGCGTCCTCGGTGATGGGCACTGCCTCCGGCTCGCCATAGGTGGCGGCGGTGGAGGAGAACACGAGCGAGTGCACGCCGTGTGCGCGCATCGCGTTGAGCAAGGTGAGTGAGACCTCGAGGTTGTCGCGCCAGTACTCGGCGGGAACCTCCATGGATTCGCCGACCAGCGAGCGCGCGGCGAAGTGGAGCACGCCGTCGACGTCGCCGGCGGACAGGACGCGGTCGATGACGTCGGAAATATGGCCCTCGACCAACGTTGCCTCGTTGGGGACGGCGTCGCGGTTGCCGGTGCTGAAGTCGTCGATGACGATGACGTCGTGGCCAGCCTCGACGAGCACAGCAGCGCATACGCTGCCCACGTAGCCGGCACCGCCGGTGACTACAAGCTTCACGGGTTAATCCTCCACTGGGGTGACGCGCAGTGCGTGCGCGAGTTCGGGTGAGAGTTCGACGCGTTCGCCGTCCTTGGTGGTGAGCATGATCGCGCCACCGTCGTGCTGCTCGAGGGTGACCTGCGAGCCGACGAAGGACGCGACGCCGACAGTCGGGGAGACGGTTGCGGAGAGCTGCTGCAAGATCTCGCTCACTTGCACCACCGTGACCTCGGTCGGGCCGTCGAGCTCGAGGTCGCTCGCGCGGGTGCCGTACGCGGTTTCGGAGCTCGGCGTGGCGTCGAGCTCTTCCAACGCCGGGATCGGGTTGCCAAACGGGGAGCGGGTCGGGTTGCCCAGCACGGCGACGACGCGGCGCTCCACGTCCTCGCTCATGACGTGCTCCCATCGGCACGCTTCGTCGTGGACCTGCGCGATGTTGAGCTGTAGGACGTCGGTCAGCAGCAGCTCGGCCAGGCGGTGCTTGCGCATCACTGCGGTGGCGCGCTGGCGCCCCGCCGGGGTAAGCGCGAGGGAGCGGTCCGGCTGGACCACGAGCAGGCCGTCGCGCTCCATGCGCGAGACCGTTTGCGAGACGGTCGGGCCGGATTGCTCAAGGCGCTCCGCGATGCGCGCGCGCAGGGGCGTGATGCCTTCTTCCTCTAGCTCGTACACAGTTCTCAAGTACATCTCGGTCGTGTCGACGAGATCACGCATGCTGCCTCTCCCTCTGAGTCACTCTGTGCAGACGGTCTGCGCGAGTCATTTCGCGCACAGACCATCCAAGCCCTGCAAGTGTACGCGCGGTGCCCTAGGCGTAGTCGCGCAGCCGGTCGGCGCGGTCGCCGACGCGCAACTTGGCCATAACCTCGCGCTCAATTTGGCGCACGCGCTCGCGCGACAGGCCGAACTGGCGGCCAATCTGGTCCAAGGTGCGCGGCACGCCGTCGGTCAGGCCGTAGCGCAGGCGAATCACGTCCTGTTCGCGTTCCTCCAGGCCTGCGATGATGTCCTCGATGTCGTCGTGGCGCAGGGTCGAGACCACAGCGTCTTCGGCGTCCGTCGCCTCAGCGTCCTCGATGAAGTCACCGAGCGGCGCCTCCTCGTCCGCGCCGACAGGCATATCCAGGCTCACCGGGTCGCGCGACTGGCGCAGCAGCATCTCAATCTTGGACTCCTCGATGCCGGACTCCTCGGAGAGCTCCTCATTCGTAGGTTCGCGGCCCAGGGACTGGTACATCTCGCGGCGGATGCGCGAGAGCTTATTCACCTGCTCCACCAAGTGGACTGGTAGGCGAATCGTGCGCGACTGGTCCGCCATCCCGCGTGTGATGGCCTGGCGGATCCACCAGGTGGCGTAGGTGGAGAACTTGAACCCCTTGGCGTAGTCGAACTTTTCCATGGCACGGATCAGCCCGAGGTTGCCTTCCTGGATCAGGTCCAGCAGCGGCATTCCGCGCCCCGTATACCGTTTTGCCAGCGAGACCACGAGGCGCAGGTTGGCTTCCAGCAGGTGTGAGCGCGCTTTGCGCCCTTCCTTGGCCAGGATCTTCATGTCACGCTTCTTGGCGCGGGTGAGCGTGACCTCCGGGTCGTCCAGCAGGTGCTGGGCGTAAAGGCCTACCTCGATCTGCTGGGCCAGCTCGACCTCTTCCTCAGCGTTCAACAGGGCCGTTTTGCCGATACCGTTGAGGTACACGCGCACGAGGTCCGCCGACGGATTGTCATTGGTCTGATTTCGGCGGCTACCGCGGTCAACGTTTTCTTCGTTGCCCGCATCACGAGCGTGGTCCGGCTGAGTCATGAAGAGCTGCCTCCTTGAAAGGGGTTCGAACCGTAAGTTCAGTCTTATAGATCAAACGGAGCAACGCTCCCGATTGTTCCGGCTGAGCGTAAATATTATGCAACGCGCGTCTGCCTCGCTCGACTCTCAGCATCACTCCAGGAACTTCTTCCCTAGAACGTGGGTAGCGGCCAGGTTTCGCCCCGTGTCACGCCTCGACGAGGACCGTGAACGGCCCGCTGTTGACGCTCGCCACGTCCATCATCGCGCCGAACCGGCCCTCTTCGACCGTGATGCCGCGGCCGCGGAGCTCCTCTGCGATCTTGGCAATTACCGGTGCAGCTACCTCGCCCGGCGCCGCATCCGCCCACGACGGCCTGCGTCCCTTCGCTGTACGCCCCATGAGGGTGAACTGGCTGACCAGGAGGACGGGCGCGCCGGCGTCCTGGGCGGAGCGCTCGCCGTCGAGAATGCGCAGCTCCGCGATCTTGCGGGCCATCTTCTCCCACGCGTCCTCCGCGTCGTCGCGGCCCACGCCGACGAGGGCGAGGATGCCGCCGGTTTCGGGGCAGTCGATCGCCCCGACGACCTCCCCGTCGACGGTGACAGAAGCACTCTCCACTCGCGTCAGTACAGCTTTCATCAGGACTCCTTCGCAATAATCTCAGCGGGCAGGACGAGGCCGTGGCGCACACAATCCACCACAATCGCCGCTGCGTTGTTCTCAAGGCGTGTGTGTTCCGCCGGGTCATCGACGCCTTGCGACGCCACCAGCAACCCCACCACCTCGCGCAGGGGCAACCCCTGTGGGTGGAGGCCAGAGAGAATCGAGACGACACCGTCGTCGACCTCGTGGGTAAAGCGCGGTCCGTCAGTACGCGAAACCCTCGTGACTCGCTGCGCAAAGCCCATCCCGGCCTCGGCGTCGGCGACGCTCACCCTCTCCAGCGCCACGCCTGGGCGCACCATGTACGCGGCATCCAGGATGTCGTCGGTGCCCCTGCCGCGCAGCCATTCGGCCCTGGTGAAATACTCGTCCACCTCCGGCCCGAGGGGATCCGTGAACGGGTGCGAGAGGTCTTCGGCGGTAATCTCGGTGGGGTTATCGCCGATCTCGCGGAGGAAGATCCACCCGAACCCGATGGCCTCGACGTCGTTGTCGCGGAAGTGCGCAAGCCATCGCTCGGTGCGCTCGACGGCCTCTGGGGAGCGGACGTCGACCGATTCATCAGCAAGCCAGGTAGACACGTACTGGCCCGGGTCGACAACATCGCGTTCCAGGACCCAGGCGCTCACACCGCGGGAGGGCAGCCACGAAGCAACGCGCGAGCGCCAGCTCTCGCCGGTGCGGTGGACCCACGCACCGAGGATGCACGCGGTCGCGCCCTCCGCCAGGTGTGCGGGGGCCTGGCCGACAACGAGCTCGGTTGCCCCGTCGAGCGACAACCCCGAATCGCGGTACACGTGGCCCACCTCGGGCAGTCCCACCACGAACGGCGGGTTCGCTACGATCCGGTCGAAGTGCTCGTCGGCAACCGGCTCGAACCACGGGCCCTGGCGCAGCTCGACGTTGTCTATCCGGTTCGCAGCGAGCGTCGCGCGAGCAAGCTCCAGGGCGCGCGGGTGCACATCCGTCGCCACCACGCGCTGCGCAACCCCTGCCTGCGCCACCGCCTGCACCCCCGAGCCGCAACCGAGGTCCAGTACCGTGCCAACCGGCGTCTCCGGCGAGGCGCTGAGCAGCGAGAGCGACGCCGACCCAACGCCCAGGACGTGGTCGGGCCCCGGTACGTGCGCGGTCATCGACGCATCCAGGTCCGACACGATCAGTCGGTCCTGCCCCGCGAGGACGTGGGGGCGCAGGTCGAGGGCCACGGCGAACCGGTCGTTGGCGGCGGGGCGGATCACGGTGGCGTCGAGAAGCATGCGCACGAGGTCAGGTGTAAGGAGCTCGTCGAGCTGGGCTTGCGACGCCGGCTCGCGCACCAAGAAGAAACGGATCAGGCGCGACAGCGGCGAAGCATCACAGGCGGCGAGCACGACGCCTGGCTCGCCACGGTAGAGCGCCGCAGTCGCGTGGGGACCGAGGTGCTCGGCGATGCCGTCGGCGGTAAAACCGGACGACGCGAGGGCGTCGGCAAGCGCGCGCACGGCGCTGGGAAGAGACTCGGGGAGCGGTTCGAGAGGCATTGGCTACTCCTTGCTGGCGTCGGGATCGGACTCGATGATAGCGGGGGAGCGGTCGGCGCCAGAGCGCGATTGGCCCGCCTCCAACTGCGCTCGGGCCTGCGCAGCGAGCCGGGCCTCCTCGCGGGCGAGCGCAGGCTTGTACACGTTTTTGTCCCGCTTATCGCGCGCCTCGCCCTGGCCGTTGGCAATCATGACGGAGATCCAGGGCACCGGGATCGAAATGGAGAAGAAAAGGGCGGCGAACCACCAATGGCCCAGCACCGCGCACAGGACGGAGATGGCGATCAGTGGCACGCGCGCACCCTGCCACAACAGATACTGCTTTTCGCGGCTCTGCAGATCCTGCTCGTGGGTCCGCGTTGCGTCGGTGATGAGCGCGCGCCGGGAGCGCCTCGGGCGGAGCCGGCGGCGGCGGGGCTGCTCCTCGTCCGGCTGGGCGTCGATCGTGTGCGGGTGCGGACCGGGCACGCCCGACTCGGGTTGGTGGAAGGTGTGGTCAGATCCGCTCATAACGCAAAGGGTAGCGGGGCATTGCAAATTCCGACCCACTTTGGGGCATGATGGAAGGCGTGAATACGACGACGAAGACTCTTGAGCGCCCCGACCTCCGGGAGGACACCTCGTCAACCACGGAGGACGGCAAGGAAAAGTTTTTCCACTACGTGCGGAAGGACCAAATCGTGGATTCCGCGATCTCTGGGAAGCAGGTTGTCGCGCTCTGCGGAAAGAAGTTCTCTGTAAAGAAGCAGGCCAAGCCGGGGTCCCCGGTCTGTGCCGATTGCCAGCGGATTTATGAGGGGCTGCGCCGCAAGTGACAGCGTCGACACCAGGGCCTCAGCTCCGTAAATGGCAGCAAGAGGCCCTTGATTCGTTTCTGCGTACAAAACCGCGCGACTTCATGGCCGTGGCAACGCCGGGCGCGGGAAAGACGACGTTCGCGCTGACGCTGGCGAGCACCCTTCTGGCCGACCGCACGGTGCAGCGGCTCATTGTGGTTGTGCCGACGGAGCACCTGAAGCACCAGTGGTCGGAGTCGGCCAAACGCTTCGGGTTGTCGCTGGACCCCAACTTCACCAACTCGTCCGCGGTGAACCCCTCCTACGACGGCATCGTGGTCACCTACGCGCAGGTCGGCATGCACCCGTTCAAGCACCACGCAGTCGCGTCGGCGCGGCGCAGCTTGGTCATCCTGGACGAGATCCACCACGCCGGCGACTCGAAGAGCTGGGGCGACGGCGTCTATGAGGCGTACAACGACGTAGAGCACCGACTCGCGCTCACCGGTACGCCGTTCCGCTCCGACGACTCGCAGATCCCGTTCGTGCGCTACAACGAGGACGGCGAGGGACACCTCGTCTCCGAGGCCGATTACACCTACGGCTACTCGCACGCGCTCAAGGACGGTGTGGTGCGCCCCGTTGTGTTCCTCGCCTACAGCGGGGAGACAGAATGGCGGGATTCCGCGGGCGAGGAATACTCAGCCCGCCTCGGTGAACCGCTCAACGCGGAGCAAACGGCACGCGCGTGGAAGACAGCACTGGACCCGAAGGGGGATTGGATCCGGCTCGTGTTGCAGGCCGCGCACACGCGCCTGACCAAGATCCGCGCCAACATGCCGGACGCGGGCGGGCTGGTCATCGCCACGAACAAAACCACGGCGCGCGCCTACGCCAAGATGCTCGAGGGGATCTCCAGCACGCCGGTCACGGTGGTGCTTTCCGACGAGCCCGGGTCCTCCGACCGCATCGAGGAGTTTTCGGCGTCCCGCGACGAGTGGATGGTGGCGGTGCGAATGGTTTCCGAGGGCGTCGACGTCCCGCGCCTCTCCGTCGGCGTGTATGCCACCTCCGCATCGACGCCACTGTTCTTTGCCCAGGCAATCGGCCGTTTCGTGCGCTCTCGCATGCCCGGCGAGTCCGCGTCCGTGTTCCTGCCGTCCGTGCCCGTGCTGTTGGGGCTGGCGGAGAACATGGAGGAGGAGCGTGACCACGTCCTGGGCAAGCCGCACCGCGAGCAGGGCTGGTCCGACGAGCTCATTGAGCAAGCCAACCGCCAGGAGAACGAGCCCGACGAGGGCCCGAGCTACGAGTCCATCGGTGCGTCCGCCGAGCTGGATTCGCTGATTTTCGACGGCTCCACCTACGGCACCGCGACCGCAGCTGGTTCCGCCGAGGAACAGGACTTCCTTGGGCTCCCGGGACTGCTGGACGCCGAACAGGTCAAGACCCTGCTGCGCAAGCGGCAGAGCGACCAGCTGGACGCCCGCGAGGCGGAGGAGAAGGCGCGGAAGGCCGCGGAGCGCGAAGCCGCAGAACGGGCGAAAACGCTGGGCGAGCCGGTCGCTGCTGGGCCCGGCGCCGCACCGTCCAAGTCTGGCTCCACCGGCGGCGGGGGCGAGACCGCTGCAGATGAGATCCCCAGGCTGCGCAAGGAGTTGAACACGCGCGTCTCCATCGTCGCGGGGAAGACGGGACGACCGCACGGCGCGATCCACACGGAAGCGAGAAAAGCGTGCGGCGGGCCGCCGACCGCACTGTGCAACGCCGAGCAGCTGCAGCAACGCATTGATTACTTGCGTGGCTGGTAGCGCAAAAGACCGGTAGTGTGGGCGAGTGCACGGCGATGAGTGAAGGAGACGACCATGACAGATCGTTATAACCCGAACCAGCACCCGAACCAGGAAGGTCCGTACAACCACCCCGAGGGGTTCTCGGACTACGGGCAGCACCCGCAGCCAGGTCAGCCACAGCCGGGCCAGCAATGGCAGTACGGCGGCGGTGCCGCCTACGGTGGCGCGTACCCGCAGGGCGAGCCGTATAGGGTACAGAAAAATAACGGCATGGCGATTGCTGCCTTGATCGTGGGTATCCTCGCCATGCTTGCAATCATTACGATCGTCGGCGGGGTGTTCCTCGGTGTTATCGCGATCATCCTCGGCATTTTGGGGATCCGGAGCGCGAAGAAGATCGCCGGTCCGGGCGCGCGGAAGGGGATGGCCATCGCCGGCATCGTCCTCGGCACGATCGCCTCGCTGCTCAGCGTGGTGTTTTTGCTCGTCGGTGTCGGACTCGTTTCCACCTTCGTCGGGGAGTGCGACCACTTGGTGGATGATACGGCCGCTTACGAAAAGTGCGTGGAAGGTGTCGCGGAGCGCGAGTTTGGCTAATTCAGCCGTACATAAAGCGGTGCCCGCCCGGAATTTTCCGGGCGGGCACCGCTTTATCCGCGAAAGGCTAGTCCAGGTAGTCGCGCAGCACCTGGGAACGCGACGGGTGGCGCAGCTTGGACATTGTCTTCGATTCGATCTGGCGGATGCGCTCGCGGGTCACGCCGTAGACCTGGCCGATTTCGTCTAAAGTCCGCGGCATGCCGTCGGTAAGCCCGAAGCGCAGGCGTACCACGCCAGCTTCGCGCTCGGAGAGCGTGTGCAGCACGTCCTGGAGCTGGTCCTGCAGGAGGGTGAAGGACACGGCGTCGACGGCGACGACCGCCTCGGAATCCTCGATGAAGTCACCGAGCTGGCTATCGCCCTCGTCGCCAATCGTCTGGTCCAGGGAGATCGGCTCGCGCGCGTACTGCTGGATCTCCATCACCTTTTCCTCGGTGATGTCCATCTCCTTCGCCAGCTCGAGCGGGGTGGGCTCGCGGCCCAGGTCCTGCAGCAGCTCGCGCTGGATACGCCCGAGCTTGTTGATGACCTCCACCATGTGCACCGGGATACGAATGGTGCGGGCCTGGTCCGCCATCGCGCGGGTGATCGCCTGGCGGATCCACCACGTAGCGTACGTGGAGAACTTGTAGCCCTTGGAGTAGTCGAACTTCTCCACTGCACGGATCAAGCCGAGGTTGCCTTCCTGGATGAGGTCCAGGAACGCCATGCCGCGGCCGGTGTAGCGCTTGGCCAGCGAGACCACGAGGCGGAGGTTTGCCTCCAACAGGTGGTTCTTTGCCTTGCGGCCGTCGCGGGCCACCGCGCGAAGGTCGCGCTTGACCGCAGGCGTGAGCTTGGCATCCTTGTCGCCCTCAGCGGCGGCGCGCGCCATCTCGTCCAGGCGGTACTGGGCGTACAGGCCGGCCTCGATGCGCTTGGCCAAGGAGACCTCTTGCTCCGCGTCCAGCAGCGCGACCTTGCCGATCTGCTTGAGGTACGCGCGGACGGAGTCGGCGGACGCGGTCAGCTGCGCGTCCTTGCGCGCCTGACGCAGCGCCGCAGACTCCTCGATGTCCCAGACGGACGAAGAGTCTTCTTCCTCGTCGTCCGAGTCGTCGTCTTCGTCATCTTCGATGTCGTCGCCGTCCAGGTCGTCCTCGTCGATGTCCTCGGCGAGCTCGTCATCAAAGTCGGCGTCCTCGTCCGCGAGGTCGGGATCGTAATCTTCGTCGTCGCGGTCATCGACGGTATCGGCATCGTCGACAAGCGCATCGGTGCGCAGCTCGTCCTCGTCCACGCCCTCGGCGCCTGCGTGCGCAGCGGTCGCCTTCTTGGCCGCTGACTTCTTGGTGGTCTTCTTCGCAGTCTTGCGGGCCGTCTTCTTGGCCGTCTTCTTGGTGGCCTTCTTCCGAGCGGATTTCTTCGCCGTCTTCTTCGTGGCCTTCTTCCGAGCGGTCTTCTTTGCAGCCTTCTTGGCCGTCTTCTTCGCCGCCGGAGTTGCCGCGGCGTCGTTTGCACCGTTGCCTGCGCCACCGTCGGAGGATGCCTGTGCTGCATTCTCCACGGTGTTATTGCCTGATGCTTCGCTGGCTACCACGTACGCCCTTTCGCCGATTCGGTTTCTTCCACTGCGCGCAACCCTGCTTCCTGCGAGAATATCCGTATGCATATCCTGCCGGATTGCGCAATGGTTCCAATTCTAGAACGCCAATCCTAACAGGCCGCGCGCTGAATCTATTCCAGCACTCGCCATCGTGCCGCATCTTTCGCGCGCCTTGCGTGTCACGGAGCCGGAAAGGTGCGTCCCACGAGGGCAGGAGTGGTTGCTGTCCGGTGCCCACCGTACATGAGTCATGGATCTGTGGTTGGGCCGGACCAATCAATTACGGCGCAACGTGCTCGTTCGCCGCCATCGCCGCGCCGACAATGCCTGCTCGGTTGCGCAGACGCGCGGCGACCACCGGCACGTCCACCGTCAGGTTCGGGACCCACTTGTCCGCCTTACGGGAGATGCCGCCGCCGACCACAAACGCGGACGGGCTGAACAAGCGCTGGTACTCGTGCAGGACGGCGTCGACCCGCTTGGACCACTTCTTGTAGCTCAGTTCCTCGCGGTCCTTGGCGGCGGAGGAGGCGACATGCTCTGCTTCCTCTCCAGAGATGACCAGGTGGCCGAGCTCCGTGTTGGGGAAAAGGGTGCCGTCCATGAAGAAGGCGGACCCGATCCCGGTGCCGAAAGTCAGGAAGATGACGGCGCCCTCGCGGGCCTCGGGCTCCCCGAATGCGACTTCGGCGAGACCGGCGGCGTCGGCGTCGTTAAGCACCGCGATGTCCTCCGTGCCCAGGGCTGCGGAGAAGAGCTCGTGGACGTTAGTGCCAATCCAAGCTTCGTCGATATTGGCGGCGCTGCACGCGACCTGGTTACGGATAACGGACGGCAGGGTGATGCCGATCGGCCCATGCCAGTCGTGCGCGCGCACGATTTCCGCGACGGTGTCGGCCACGGCCTGGGGCGTCGCGGGCTTGGGCGTGGCAATCTTGACACGCTCGCCGACAAACTCGCCGGTATCCATGTCAACGATGGCACCTTTGATGCCCGAGCCGCCGACGTCCACGCCGAATCCGAGATGAGTTGCAGTCGTATCGCTCATACGGCACAGCTTACAAACGCGCGGCATAAATGGGGCGGTGCGAGTCGCGCTTCCGGGAAAGTCGGTGCACGATGGGGACTATGAGCACACAGACTTCTCCCGATGGCACCGCCAACACTCCCACCCCAGCTGAGATGCGAGACCTGTGCGTTGAGCTCGTGCAGGACGCGGCAGGGTTCGTGGCCAAGCAGCGCGACTTTCTGACCAGGCACGGCTCCGTGGAAATGGTTGCGCAGACTAAGACGTCCGAGGTTGACCCGGTCACGGCCGTGGATAAGGGGTGCGAGGAGCGCGTCGTGGGCAAGCTCTCGGAGTTGCGTCACGGCGACGGCGTCATCGGCGAGGAAGGCGCGTCGAAGCCGAGCGAGACTGGCGTCGAGTGGGTGATCGACCCCATCGACGGCACCGTGAATTTTATTTACGGGCTGCCCGCCTACGCGGTCTCCGTCGGCGTCGCTGTGCACGGCGAGCTCGTCGCTGGCGCGGTCGCTGATGTCGCCCGCGGCATTACCTACTTCGCCGCCCGCGGGCACGGGGCCTTCGTGCTTAGCGACGCCACCGCCCATCCCCTGCACGCATCCCGGGCCTCCCGTCCCGCCACCGCTCTGGTGGAGACCGGCTTCTCCTACGACTCCGGATGGCGCGGCCAGCAGGCGCAGATCCTGACCACGCTCCTGCCGCAGGTGCGCGACATCCGCCGCATGGGCTCGGCGGCGTTGGACCTCTGCCGCGTTGCTGAGGGGAGCGCGGACGCCTACTACGAGCACGGCACGCACCCCTGGGATTACGCTGCCGGCGCGGTGATTGCCGCCGAGGCGGGAGCGGTGGTGCACCACCCGGGCTTGCGCGATCGCGGCGGTGACGGCGCATTGATGTACGCCTGCGCTCCGGGGCTCGCGGAATCGTTCCCGCGGCTGTTGGAGAAGGCGGGGGCGATGCGCGTCTTGGGAGCCGGAGCTTAGCAGCATCGCCCCTGGTCGGGGGCGAAAGTGACAGATCGAGCCATTTGCTTTAGTATTCCGCTCAAACGCGTCCTGGCAGGACCTGGCAGGACGCTCAAAACAGAGCACCGCACCTTTTTACTTTTTACGTTGAGCTGGAGGGAAGAACGCCATGGCTACGGATTATGATGCGCCGCGTCGCCGACTCGAGGACGACGAGATTGAGACCGACTCGCTCGAAGGCCTGAAGGCCGCAGAAGTAGCCGGCAGCAGCATGGACGACGACGGCGAGATCGTCGAGCCAGTGGAAATCCCCGCGCAGGACCTGTCCGGTGAGGAGCTTAACGTAGAGGTCAAGCCCCGCCAGGACGACGAGTTCACCTGCGCCTCCTGCTTCCTGGTGCAAAAGAAGAAGCGCCTGGCGTACACGGCCGATGACGGCTCGAAGTACTGCCTGGACTGCGAGTAAGCCTTACGCAGCCCCGTCGGCAGGGGCTTTCTCGGGGACGAAGGCGGCGAGCAACGCCTCGGGGTGCTTCGAGGAGATGAGCCAGTAGGGGGTTGGGTCCTCTGGGTCGTTCAACACGATGAGCGCGTGCTCGGGGACCCACGCGTGGGAGACGAGGTACGCCGCCGGGTCGAGCTGGCGGCCGAGCGCGTTCTGCCGCGCGGAGCGGGGGACAACCATTGCACGATCAACTGCGTCCGCGGGCAGGTTCGCCTCGCCGACGCGGAGCCAGCGCGAGCCGTCCGGGTCGCGCTCGACGGACACCGTGGTGTTGGACAGCCACGTGAGGAACCACGCGACGAGCGCGCCGATGACTACCAGCGGCACGATGAACCACCAGACGTTGCGGTTCAGCGCAAACTGGGCGGCAAGGAGTAACGTCAGGCCGATTCCGGCCGCCCACCAGTACCACGGCACCCACTGTCGTTCGCGGTAGAGCACCTCGGGCGCTGCGGCGCCGGTGGCGTGGGCAGTTGCATCGTTGGAGCGCGAGGTTTCAGACACGAATGCAACTTTAGTTCAGGGGATGGGTGACCTGTCCAATTCGCCGCATTGGCGTGTGCAGGCCGTACCGTAAGGTGGGCACCATGAGCGAGAACAACGAAAACACACAACTGGCTGGCGCGGTCCAGCTGCCCCCGATCCCGCTGAAACGGCTGGATAAGGAGCTGCCGCTTCCCAAACGCGCGCATACTGGGGATGCCGGCGCGGACCTGTACTCCGCCGAGACAATCACCCTGGAACCGGGACAGCGCGCACTCGTGGGCACGGGCGTGGCCCTCGCCCTGCCGCTCGGCACGGTGGGGCTCATCCACCCGCGCTCCGGGCTCGCTGCGAAGCACGGCTTAAGCATTGTGAATACGCCGGGGACTGTCGACGCCCAATACCGCGGTGAGCTCAAAGTGTGTCTGGTGAACACGGACCGCTCGGAGCCATTTACCGTCGAGCGTGGGATGCGCATTGCCCAACTCGTCGTCCAGCGCGTGGAGCTGGTTGACTTCGTTGAGGTCGATGCGCTCGACGAAACGGTACGCGGCGAGGGCGGTTACGGCTCGACCGGGACGAAATAGCACCACCCGTTGAAGGCCCCACCACCGCGCGCGCTTGAGGCGCGGCGCGCTATGGTCAAAGGGCACGACGTTACGACGCGAAACCAACGCGAAAATTTCGCAGCAACGCCCAACCGGGCGCGAGGAGGACAGAAACTATGGCACTGTGGCCGTTTGGCAAGAAGAAGAACCGCAACAAGGCCGACAACGACGCGGCTGCCCAGCAGGTCCCCGAGCACACCGAGTCTGCCGAGCCCACCGATACTCCGGACGCCGCAGCAGCACAGGCAGAAGCAGCTGCGCCCGAAGCATCGGAGTCTGCGGTGGCGGCGGCACCCGCGGTGCAGGACGGCGGCCAGGCGGCTGGCACCGCACCGCTGACGGACTACGACCCGATCAACGGCAGCACCGGCCCCTTCGACGGCGACTCCGTCAACATCGAGGACTTTGATTTCTCTGACTTCTCCAGCGCCACGCTGAACCTGCACTCCATGCGCATCCCATTCCCGAAGGAGGCGCAGGTGCAGGTGGAGATGGGTGAGCAGGGGCCGAAGATGGTCCACATTGTCACCCGTTACGGTCGCGTCACTCCGGTTGCCTTCGCGGCTCCGCGCAGCGGTGGTCTCTGGGATGACTCCGCCGAGGAGATTGCCGAGGGCATGCGCAACGAGGGCATGCCGGTCACCTTCGAGCAGGGGCCGTGGGGCAAAGAGATCGTTGGTCAGGGCACGAATGGTGTGATCCGCATCATCGGTGTGGAGGGTCCGCGTTGGCTCTACCGCGTCACCCTCGCCGCGCCGCAGGGCCGTGAGGACGACTTGGCAAAGCTGGGTCGCGAGATCGTAGCGCGATCCTTTGTGTACCGCGGCAACGACCCGGTCCTGGCCGGGAGCTCCCTCGATGTGATCCTGCCGAAGAAGATCGCAGAGCAGGTGCAGCAGGCGGTGCAGCAGCGTGCTCAGCAGGGCCAGAGCGCCGCTGCGGGCCAGAGTGCTCCGCAGAGTGGCAACCCGAACCTGCTCAGCGACGCGCTCAAGCAGATCATCGACCAGAACAACCAGTTCAACAAGGATAAGTAGTTTCCACGCATGGCAGACTCGGGAACCGGGGCACTTGAGGTAGGCGAGACCCTCGAGGTCTCCGTCCGCGCAATGGCGCACGGAGGGGAGGGAATCGCCGACGCGCCCGACGGACGTGTGGTGTTCGTCCGCGGCGCAATCCCCGGTGACCGCGTCGAAGCCCGGCCCACCAAGGTGAAAAAGCGGTGGGCGCGCGCAGACCTCGTCGAGGTCCTCGAGCCATCCCCGCAGCGCACCCGCCAGGTGTGCCAGGCTGCGGCGCACGGGGCCGGATGTTGCGACTTCGGTTTCGTGACAGCTCCCGCGCAGCGCGAGCTGAAGCGTGAGGTGCTCGTCGGCCAGCTGCGTACCCTGGCGAAGCGATCCGGGGTGCTCGACGGGTTCCAAGCCGACAGTGATCTTCAGGAAACCGCGCTCGCGCCCGACCACGGCTGGCGCACCCGCGCCCGGCTGGGCGTGGATAGCGAGGGCCGCGCCGGCCTGCGCAAGCTGCGTTCCACCGAGCTGGTAACCGAGTTCCCCTGTGCCCAGATGGTGCCCGGCCTGCTCGACGGCCTCGTCGGCCCCGGCGGTCGCCGCTTCACTCCGGGAGCCGAGGTCATCGCGGTGATCGATTCCACTGGAGCCCGGCACGTCGTGGAGACGGCAAAGGTGCAGCGCGGGCGCCGCGCGGAGACAATCGACACTGTCATCGAAGGCACCGGGATGGTCACCGAGCGTGTCGACGACCGCGAGTTCACCTTCCCAGCCACCGCCTTTTGGCAGGCGCACACCGCGGTACCGCAGGCGTACGCCGACATCGTTGCGCAGTGGGGCGAGGCTGCCAACGCTCCCGGTGCTGTTGGCTGGGATCTCTATGGCGGCGTCGGCATGTTCGCGCCCGCGATCAGTCGCGCGCTGGGTGGGGGCCGCGTCGAGACCGTGGACTACTCGCCGGCGGCGACCGGGACGCCGCAGCCGGGGCTTGCGGACCTGGATGTGCGGGTGCGGAATGCTCGGGTGGAGGTGAGCGTCGATAAGCTGCCCAGCCCAGCGCTCGTAGTGCTCGACCCGCCGCGATCCGGCGCGGGAGCCGAGGTCGTCGGCGCGGTGGCTCAGGCCGCGCCACCACGTGTCATCCACATCGGCTGCGATCCCGCAACACTCGCGCGCGATTTGGGCACCTGGGGCGAGCACGGGTACCGCGTCGAGCGCATGATGCTTATCGACGCCTTCCCGCTCACCCACCACTTCGAAACCGTCGTCCTCCTGACGCCCCGGGCGTGAGCGCTGTAAGGATAGGGCAGCGTGGCGGCACGGTGTAACATGGCGGGGAATACCGGCGAGACGAAGGAGAGCTTGACAACAGTGGGAATGCTCGAGGGAATCACATCGCCAACCGACGTGAAAAAGCTGTCGGTGGAGGAACTTGACGCGCTCGCGGAGGAGATCCGTGAGCTGCTGATTGCTAAGGTCTCCGCCACCGGCGGGCACCTCGGGCCGAACCTCGGTGTTGTCGAGCTCACGCTGGCGCTGCACTCTGTGTTCAACTCGCCGCAGGACCCGATCATTTTTGATACCTCGCACCAGTCCTACGTGCACAAGATTCTTACCGGCCGCGCCGACAAGTTTGACACGCTGCGTAAGCGAGGCGGGCTCTCCGGATACACCGACCGTGCTGAGTCGGAGCACGACTGGACGGAATCCTCGCACGCCAGCGCGTCGCTGTCCTACGCGGACGGGCTGTCCAAGGCCAAGGAGCTCAGCGGCCACGGCGACGACAAGGTGGTCGCCGTCGTGGGCGACGGCGCGCTCACCGGCGGCATGTGCTGGGAGGCGCTGAACAACATCGCGGCGGGCAACCGCAACGTGGTCATCGTGGTCAATGACAACGGGCGGTCCTACTCGCCAACCATCGGCGGCTTTGCAAACAACCTGTCCAAACTGCGCGACCAGCTCGTAGCGCTGCGGATGCAGCCGGGCTATGACGAAGTCATGGAGTCCGGCAAGAAGACCTTGAAGTCTATGGGCTGGGTCGGGGAGCGGACGTTCGAAGCGCTCCACGCGCTCAAGGCAGGCGTGAAGTACCAGGTGCTGCCCACGGAGATGTTCCCGGACCTGGGCATGAAGTACGTCGGCCCGGTGGAAGGACATGACCTCAAGGCGCTGCTCAGCGCGTTCCACTACGCGCAGCGCTACGATGGCCCCCTGATCGTTCACGTGGTGACGGAGAAGGGCCACGGCTTCGCCCCGGCCGTGAACAACGAGGCGGACCAGATGCACTCCACCGGCGTGATTGATCCGGTCACAGGCGAGTCGCTGGCCAAGTCCGCCCCCGGCTGGACCTCCGTGTTTACCAAGGAACTGCTGCGTGCCGGCCACGAGCGCGACGACGTCGTGGCCATCACGGCGGCGATGGCCGGGCCGACCGGCCTGCAGCCGTTCGCCGAGGAGTTCCCGGATCGCTTCTTCGACGTGGGCATCGCGGAACAGCACGCGATCACCTCCGCCGCCGGTCTCGCGCTCGGTGGGATGCACCCGGTGGTGGCCGTCTATTCCACCTTCCTCAACCGCGCCTTTGACCAGCTGTTGATGGACGCCGGCCTGCTGCACCTCCCCATCACGGTGGTCCTCGACCGCGCCGGCGTGACCGGCTCGGACGGTGCGAGCCACAACGGGGTGTGGGACTTCTCGGTGGCGTCGATAGTCCCGGGCATCCGCATCGCCGCGCCGCGCGACCCGGCACGGCTGCGCGAAGAATTCCACGAAGCGCTCGGCGTTGACGACGGCCCTACCGTCGTCCGCTTCCCGAAGGGCAAGGTCGGCGCTGACATCGAGGCGAAGGAGCGCCGCGGTACGGTCGATGTGCTGCGCACCACGCTTGACCGCGACGACGACTCCGTCCTCAACGTCCTCCTCGTCGCTGTCGGCACGTTCGCGGGCCCGGCGCTCGAGGTCGCTGACGCCCTCGCCAGTGACGGCATCAGCGTCACGGTCGTGGACCCGCGCTGGGTAGTTCCGGTCGCGCCAGAGCTCATCGATATGTCCGCCTCGGCGGACCTGGTGGTGGTGTACGAGGACGGGGTGATGCGCGGCGGCGTGGGTTCTGCCGTCGCGGAGGCGCTCCACGCCGCGGAGATTGATACGCCGCTGCGCCAGCTGGCATTCCCGTCCGTGTACCCCAAGCACGCGTCGCGTGATGAGGTACTGGCGGAGTACCGCCTGGATGCGGAGTCTGCGACCGAGCAAGTGCGCACATGGGCGCTTGACCTCGCAGACCGGGAGAACTAGCCGCTCCTACTCGTCGGCGGCGGAAAGCCCCGCGGCCGCGATGATCGGCGCGACGAGCTCGCACTGCCAGGGCCGCGCGCCGAGCTCACTGAGCTCCTGCTGAGCGCGCCGCACATCCCAAGGGTGCAGCGAGTGCGACGCCTTCCACACCGCTGCGCGCAGCAGCTTCGTGGTGGCGATCGTGCTCGCCTCCATGTTTAGCGCGTCGGCGAGGTCCGCTACCTCGTCCCGGGCCTCCTCGAGCGCCTCGCTGAGCGCAGGGTACTCGCGGCGCATGGTCGATTTGGAGGGGACGTCCGTCGGCGCTGACTTCGGGCGGGTCGGCCACGTTGAGCGGTCCTGCTCGCGCGCCTCCGCCATCACGTCCAGGCAGGCAGCGGCGAGGTCTTTGCGTCGACGGGGGAACCCCGGGACGGCCATGACGTCGCGGATGGTGGTCGGCTGGGCGAGTGCGATGTCGACAAGCACGCGGTTCTGCAGAATGTTGGACGGAGAGCGGTCGGAGCGCTTCGCCTGTGCCTCACGCGCAGTCCACAGCGCCCTGGCAAGCTGCATGCTGAGCGCGCTGCTGATCCGCGAGGCTCCTTTCAGGTCGCGCCAGGAGCCCGTGCCAGTGCGGGGCGAGGAGGAGGTGTCCAGGATGTACGCAAACTCTTGCTCCGCAAACTCGAGCTTGCCGGTTTGCGCGAGCTCCTCGGCGAGCCCGTCGGCCAAATCGGTGAGGTAGGCCACGTCGAGCGCCGCGTAGTCCTGCCACTCTCGGGGCAGCGGTACCTTGGACCAGTCTTCGCGCCCGTGGCCCTTCTCCAGCACCACGCCGCAGATGCGCTCGACCATGTTGGCCAGGTTGGGGCGCTGATAGCCGGCGATGCGTGCGGCGACCTCTGTGTCAAACAGGCTGCCGGCGCGCAGGCCCAGCTCGGACAGGCAGGGCAAGTCACTCGCAGCGGCGTGGAGGATCCACGTCTCACCGTTCAGCACCGGTGAGAGGGCGCGGGTGGCGTCGTCGCGGTGCCCCTCGGGCGCAATGAGAAACGTGCCGGCGTCTTCGCGCTGCACCTGGATAAGGAATGCTCGGTCGCCGTAGCGAAACGTCGAGGCCCGCTCGGTGTCGACGGCGAACGGCCCGCGGCCTGCCGCCAGCGCCTCGGCCGCCTCCTGGAAGCCGGTGGGCGTATCGACGAGCCTGTAATTCACCTTTTCACACACGGGGCGAACTACTTGCGTGCACCCAGCGCGGTGACACCCTCCGGCGGCAGGCCCGCGACGTGCGCGAGCACCTTGGCAAACGCCTCGACGTGGCCCGAGAGGTCGATGCCCTCGGCGGTCCAGGAGGCGCGCATCTCCAGCTGGTAGGCGCGCGGCGGGCCGCCGATCTCGCCAAAGCGGACGGAGGCCGTGGAGGTGACGGTGCCTCCGAGGTTGGTGTAGCCCGCGCCGGCTTCGGCGAGCGACTCGTTGAGCCACTGCCACGCGACGTCCGGAAGCAGCGGGTCGGACGCGACCGCGTCGTCCATGTCGGCCTGGATGTAGGCCACGAGGCGCATGGACCCCTCCCACGCCTCCTCGGCGTCCGGGGAGTGCAGCAGGATGAGGCGGCCGAACGCGTCGCCCTCGCTGTCTGTGGGGACGGTGCCGGCCTCGTCGCCGGAGCGGTCGACCTCAAGCCCGACGGCGTGGCTGTATGGCGCGGGCCGCTGGGGTGGTCGGATGGTGCCGAGGGTGACTTCCGGCCGCAGCTTCGCAGCGTGCATAGACTCCACCGCAGCAGAGAAATCTGCGGGCAGGGAGGCGGTGTCGCTGTGCGGGGCGGGTGTGCCGTCGCCCGTGTTGGAGGAGTTGTCCGAATTCATCACAGGGTTCAACGTAGCTACCGTAGCGGCCCGCGGGTGGGAGGCGCGCCGAACGCCGGGGCGCGTGCCGACGGCGCGTAGACTGTCCCTACGACTTTCGGTTGATCCGGCCCGCCCGGGCCGAAGAAAGGATACAAACCTATGGCCAAGCTTGATTTCGACGCACTGAACTCCGTTCAGCGCTACCTCCAGTTTGCGGTGTTCCGCGCCATCCCCGGTGCTCTCGGCTCCGAGCGCGAGGAGCTGACCGCGGAAGCGAAGCGCTTCTTTGCGGACCTTGAGGCGGAAGGCAAGGTTGTCGTACGCGGGATCTACGACAACACGGGCATCCGCGCCGACGCCGACTTCATGATCTGGTGGCACGCCGAGGAGTTTGAGTACCTGCAGAAGGCGCTGGCAGATTTCCGACGCACCACCGCCCTCGGCCAGCTGCTCGAGGTCTCGTGGCTGGGCAACGGCCTGCACCGCCCGGCTGAATTCAACAAATCCCACCTGCCCAGCTTCATCATGGGCGAGGAGGCAGAGGCCTGGATCACCGTGTATCCGTTCGTGCGCTCCTACGACTGGTACATCATGGACCCGCAGGAGCGCCGCCGCATCCTGGCCAACCACGGCAAAGCCGCGCGCGACTTCGCCGATGTCCGCGCGAACACGGTTGAGGCGTTCACGCTGGGTGACTACGAGTGGATGCTCGCGTTCGAGGCGCCCAGCCTGGAGCGCATCGAGGACCTCATGCACAAGATGCGCTACACCGAGGCGCGCCTTCACGTGCGCGAGGAGATCCCGTTCCAGACGGGTCGCCGCGTCGCGGACATTGGCGAGATCATCAAGATTCTGCCCTAAGCAGAGCACGCTTGTCGACGCCCCGTTGCAGACGCCGCGGTCCACGTGGCGTCGAGAAGCGTTTTACTTGCGCTCGTCGAGCGTCATCGAGATGGAGTTGATGCAGTAGCGCAGGTCGGTGGGGGTGTCAAAGCCTTCGCCGGCGAAGATGTGGCCGAGGTGGGACTCGCAGTTGGCGCAGAGCACCTCGGTGCGGACCATGCCGTGCGAGCGGTCCTCGCGCTCGATGATCGCATCACCCGCGAGCGGGCTGAAGAACGCCGGCCAGCCGCAGTGCGCGTCGAACTTCTCGGTGGAGCGGAACAGCTCCGCGCCACAGGCACGGCAACGGTAGACGCCCTCGGTGGTGGTGTTGGTGTACTCGCCGACGCCCGCGGGCTCGGTGCCGGCCTGGCGCAGGACGTAGAACTCCTCGGGGGAGAGTTTTGCCTTCCAATCGTCCTCAGTGAAAGCGCTGTAATCGTTGCTGTTTTCAGTCATGCTGTGCCTCCTGTGCCTCCTGTGCCTCCGGTGTCTTGCCCGGCTTGTGTAGCTCCTGTGCCGGTGCTGCTGGCAGACTACGCGTTAGCACTGAGATTACCCAAGCGGCGATTGCCACGATGAAGATTGCCCAACCCGCGGTGGGCAGGAATGTGTTGAGCCACCGGCCGGCCGGCCCGATGACGGTGCTGTTGAACTGGAGCGGGCTGACGCACAGAAGCAGGCCCGCCCACGGCGCGGCGATGTGGAACGGGCTGGCGCGGTGCAGCACCGTAAACGCGGCGGGGAAGAGCATCATTGAGTAGTACGCCTGGCCGAGCGAGCTGAGCAGGCACACCCCGGCGAGGAGCACGGCGGTGGAACACGTGAGCCAGAGCCATTCGTCGCTAAAACGCCAGCGCGCAAGGCCCAGAACTCCGGCCGCGACGGCCGCGCCGAGCACGACGAAGAGGAGACCGTGCGCCCAGGCGGGCATGCCGAAGTAAACGGCGAAGCCCGCGAGCGAGGAGTTTGCGTAGTCGCGCGTGATGCCTAGGTACGGCACGAGCTTGGTCAGATAGTCGCTGGCGCCTGGAGTAAGCGGCCAGGCCACCAAATTCAGGAGGGCTGGCACCGCGATTCCTGCGGCCACGGCCCCGAAACGCAGCTGCATGAGCGGCAGGACGAGAAGCGGGGCGAACATCGGCTTGATCAGGATGGCCAGGCCGAGGACAACCCCGGCGACGAGGAAGCGGCGGGCGCGGTAGCTGGCCAGGAACGCGGTGAGCGCCAACAGGAGGATGCCGTTGATGTTGGAAAAGACCAGCGTGTTGGTCACCGACTCCGTCGCAAACGCCGCCGCGAGCGCGACGGGGAACACGGGTCCGGTGAGCCGGCCACCCGCAAGACGGGTGCACCAGGCGAGCGCACCGATGATCGCGAGCGCGTTGGCCAGAATGAACCAGGGGCGCACGGTGTCTGGCGAGTCCGCCAATCCGAGCGGGGAGAGCAGGAGCGTCGCGCCAGGGTTGTACAGGTAATGCGGGTCCACGTAGTGGTAGACCTCGTTGTAGACCGGGACCCGCTGGATGAAGCGGTGCGTTGCCGCCCACACGGTGGTGAAGTCGTCGGTGGGTGAGCCCTCGCGGGCGAGCACGACAAGCCGGTGCACGATGAGCAGGATGGCCAGCGGCCACGCGGCGGCCGTTACAGCGCGGGCGGCGGGGGAGTGAAGGACCCCGGTGCTCCTGCACGGCACGGCTTCCGCGGTTGGGCGCGGCGCGGGCGAGGTCCACAGCGCGTTGATCCGCTGCTGCCAGCTGTGTGAGGGGTGAAGCTTGGTAGTCACGCGATTTACCGTACCGAACCGGGTGCGCGTTTCCGGTACCGCCGTTGCGGCTATTGGTCAGTGCGACGGTAGCGGCAAAAAATGACGGAATCGTCGCTCGCGTGCACGTCTTCCAGGGCGAGACGCACCTTGTAGTTGCCGCCGGCGCTGAAGAGCGTGGTTTCGACGTTGCCGTGGACGAGCGGGTCGATGGTGAGGTGGAGGACGTCGCCGAGGCCGGCCCCGAGGAGGGTTCCGTACAGCCCCGGTCCGCCCTCGCAGGTGATGCGGTTGAATCCGTGGGTGTGGAGGGCGTCGATGATGGCGTGTGCGGAGCCGTCGCCGGTGGAGATGAGCTGCGCGTTGGCGTCGAGAAGCTTCTGGCGCGCGCTGGCGAGGCCTGGATCGTCGAGGGAGGCCTGCGGCGCGAGGAAAACCGGCGGCACTTCGGTGTCGGTGAATAGCTGCGAGGACGGGTCAAAGTCGAAGGATTTTGTGAGCACCGCGATAGGTGGGACGGGGGCTTGGCCGCGGGCGACCCGCTTGTCTTGCTCGGACTCGCTGCACTTGGCGCCGGAGTAGGTTTCGGCGCGGGCCGTGCCGGCGCCGACGAGGACGACGTCGGACCATGCGCGGACCGTGGTGAGGAGGGCCGCATCGATGTCGTTACCGAGCGATTCGGAGGTGCCTTCGACGGCGGCGGCGCCGGACAGTGACATTACTGCGATCAGCCTCAGCTCGCGCTCGGCGGGTGGGAGCGTGGGGCCTAGCAGGTCGGCGGTGGTGAACGGTGTCTGCTTCATGCATGCCAGCATAAAGAAGCAGGGGCACATGCAAAAACACCGCCGGGGAAGAACCCGACGGTGTTGCGTGGAGCGGATGACGAGACTCGAACTCGCGACCCTCACCTTGGCAAGGTGATGCGCTACCAACTGCGCTACATCCGCGGGGCAAGCGTGAGCTTGCCACAAGCCTTCTTGCGAAGACTTTGTGCGCGATACTGGGATCGAACCAGTGACCCCTACCGTGTCGAGGTAGTGCTCTACCGCTGAGCTAATCGCGCGGGCTGTTTCCAGCTTGGAGGTGGATACGGGAATCGAACCCGTGTACACGGTTTTGCAGACCGTTGCCTAACCACTCGACCAATCCACCGTGGAGCTTCCTCCAAAGTACCCGTATGTACTTGGAGCGGATGACGAGACTCGAACTCGCGACCCTCACCTTGGCAAGGTGATGCGCTACCAACTGCGCTACATCCGCATGGCAAACATGAGCTTGCCCCGAGTCTTGCTATGAAGACTCTGTGCGCGATACTGGGATCGAACCAGTGACCCCTACCGTGTCGAGGTAGTGCTCTACCGCTGAGCTAATCGCGCTCATCCCTTACGGGATTGGAGCGGATGACGAGACTCGAACTCGCGACCCTCACCTTGGCAAGGTGATGCGCTACCAACTGCGCTACATCCGCACGCACCTTATTGCCTGTCAACATCGTGACCAGCACTGCGTGGTGCGAGATAAAACATTAACCGGTTGGCAATCATAGTCCAAATCGTGAGGTCATGCCCCGATTTCCGATGTCGCTGAGTCGATCTCTGAGTTACATCGTTGTCGTTTGACGTGCCCGCCCCTTCGCTTATCGACGCTACCGCTATCCCCACACTTCCGTGAGGGGGATAGGCGTGCTGAAGTGTGTTGTGTCCTGCGGATTCGTGGAATCGCGGGGTGGCGTTGTAAAGTATCAACTCGTTCGGTCCTATGGCTCAGTGGAAGAGCGTTCCGTTCACACCGGAAAGGTCGCTGGTTCGATCCCAGCTAGGACCACAGATTGCGCCCCGGCGAGATGTTTTCTCGCCGGGGCTTTCGCGTCGCCTCGACTTGTGGAAATCGACGAGGGCAAGTGCGCCGCATCTGCGCTCGGCTTCGGTCTGCCGCTGCTGGCGCTGTGGATCCTTAGCCCCGCATTGGGGTATATCAACCGAAAGTTGGGGTGCCGGGAACTCTAGTGCAGCACTGTGCGACTACTCTCCCAAGAATGTAAACAACCCGTTACGTTCACGTGACGTTGAAAAGGAGAGCTCAATTTATGCAACGCACCATTGCAGCCACCGCCGCTGTCATCGGAACGCTGGCGCTCGCAGCGCCAACCGCCTATGCGCATGACTCTGTGATCAGCGGCACTCCAGACAACGAGTCCACGGTCCAAGCGTTCCCCGACACCATCTCGCTGGAGTTCTCGGGGCAGCCGCAGGAGGGCTTCAACACCGTTGCGCTTTCCCGCGCGTCGGATGGCGAGGTGCTTTTTACCGGCGAGCCGGAAATCGACGGCCGCGTTGTCACCATCGACGTCCCCGACGAGGTTGAATCCAACGCCGAGCCGGGGGAGTACACGGTCGGCTACCAGATCATTTCCTCCGATGGTCACTCGACGAAGGGGATGTCCAGCTTCACTTTCGAGCCGGGCGCGTCCGACGCCGCAGACAACGCCGACAACACCGAAGCCGCCGACGAAGAGGGCGGCAATTCGGGCCTGCTGACCATTCTGGGCATCCTGCTTGGCGTGCTCGTCTGCGCTGGTGCCGCCGTCGCCGCGCTGGCGAAGTCCCGGAAGTTCCGTGCGTTGAATGATGACGGCGCGGCGTCGACAAGCGAAAAGCGATAAGGAGCAGACCATGAAGTTCACTCGCACAACGGTGACCGCGCTTGTCGCGGCGACCGCCCTCGGAGTTGCGGGCTGCAGCCCCTCAAACCAGGAGGAGACGACGCGGCCAAGCACAACTGCGGCGTCGAGCGCGGCGACGGAGCCGAGCGTGGCTGATGACGCCGAGGCGCAACTGCAGGGCGCGGGCGACATCAAGCTCGAGGACGCCACGGTGCGCGCGAAGGCGGCGGCCGATAGCGCCGAGGGCTCGGACATGACCGCGGTCTTCGGCACCATCCACAACACCTCGGACCACGACATCACCATCACCGGGTTCTCCACTTCGCTGGGGGAGGCGGACTACCAGATCCATGAGACCGTCGACGGGACGATGCAGCAGAAGGAGGGCGGCATCACCATTCCGGCCGGCGGGTCCGACGAGCTCGCGCCCGGCGGCGATCACCTCATGATCATGGGCTATGCGCCCGAGATCGCTGCAGGTGACACCGTGGACGTGTTCTTTGAAACGTCCGACGCGGAGGGCGGCGAGCAGGGCTTCGTTGTCCAAGGCGTGGCCGTGCGCTCCATGCTGCCCGGTGGTGAGGAGTACGGCGACGGCGGCGAGATGACCGCCCACGAGCACGCGGACAGTCACTAGGCAAGAAGGGGCAGGCACGACGATGGAGGTTTCGCGGCGCGGGTTGTTGGTGGCTGGTGCGGGAGGGGTCGGTGTGGCGTCGATAGGCATGCTCTCCTCCTGCGCCGAACAACCGGGCGCCGCGCCGCAGGAGCCCCCGCTGCGCAGCGCCTCCATTGCCTTCGACGGCGCGCACCAGGCAGGCGTGCAACAGCCCGCGCAGGCGAGCCTGAACCTCATCGGTTTCCGCTTGAACCAAGGCGTGGACGCAAAGGCAATCGTGCGGCTCATGCGCCTGTGGACGGAGGACGCGCGGCGGCTGACCGCGGGGCAAAACCCGCTGGGAAGCCTCGAGCCGGAGCTCACCACGTGGCCGGCGAACCTCACCATCACCTGCGGGTTTGGTCCGCGGATCTTCCAGGTCGCGGCGCCGCATGTCGCGCCCGCATGGCTTCACGGCATCCCCGCGCTGTCTCGCGATCAGCTCGACCCACAGTGGGGGCAGACTGATCTGGTGCTCCAGATCTGCTGCGACGACCCGGTGATGGGCGCGTGGGCTATGCGGCACATGACGCGCGCCGGCGTAGACTACGTGCGTACCGCCTGGGTGCAGCAAGGGTTTGTCAACGCGCACGGGGCAACGCCGGAAGGCGAGACCCCGCGCAACCTCTTCGGCCAGGTCGACGGCACCGTGAACCCGCGCACCGACGAGGATTTCGCGCAGCAGGTGTGGATCAACGAAGGCCCGCTGGCGGGTGGGACCTCGCTGGTGGTGCGCAGGATTGCGATGCACCTTGACACCTGGGAGCTGCTGGACCGCCGCTCTCGCGAAGAGGTCGTCGGCCGCACTTTAGCCACTGGTGCTCCGTTGACCGGCGGCGACGAGTTCACCGAGCCCGACCTTCAGGCCCGAGACGCCTACGGGCTGCCGGTGATCGACCCGAACTCGCACATGGCCCGCGCCCGCGCCACCGGCGCCAAGATTCTGCGCCGCCCATACAATTACTGCCTGCCGCCGGAGCCGGGTGCGACCGAGCTTTCCAACGTCGGCCTTATCTTCATGGCCTACCAGCAGGACCCGGACGCGAGCTTCACCCCGCTGCTCACTCACCTCGATGAGGCGGACCGCCTCAACGAGTGGATCACCCACATCGGCTCTGCCGTCTATTACATCCCGCGCGGCACGGCGGCGGGCGAGTACTGGGGCCAGGGCCTGCTCCAGGACTAGTTTGCTTATCGACGCCCACTCGCACCCCACCCACCCAGTCCAACCAACCCCGGCGGGGTAGTATTACCAACGATGTGCCGGGCCCGCTGTGCCCGGCGCAGGACGGAACGAACACGTGGGGTGCGTCCAGGTATGGCGGACCCCTTTGACGCGCAAAGGAGCGCCAATGGCCACCGATGTAACCGACGTAGCCGATGAGGCCGATGAGAATGTACAGGTAGAGTTCGCCCCCTTCGAGGTCCCCGCTGGGACCCCGGTCGGTGCCGCAATGCGCGAGCTAGACCTGCCCAACAAGGGCGACAACGCCATCGTTGTTGTCCAGGACGAGGCGGGGGAGCTCAAGGACCTCTCGCACGTTCCGTCCGAAACCGCCACTTTCACGCCGGTCCCTGCCAACACGGAGCTCGGCCGCTCTGTCATCCGCCACTCGTGCGCGCACGTACTCGCGCAGGCCGTGCAGGCGGAGTTTCCGGGCACCAAGCTGGGCATCGGTCCGGCGATCAACGACGGCTTCTACTACGACTTCGACCTTGCCGAGCCCTTTACGCCGGAGGACCTGAAGAAGCTGGAAAAGCGGATGAAGAAGATCATCAAGCAGGGCCAGAAGTTTGTCCGCGGGGTGTACGAGTCCACTGACGTGGCGTCGGAAAAGCTCGCGAACGAGCCCTACAAGCTCGAGCTGATCCAGGACAAGGGCAACGTTGACCCGGATTCGGACGAGGCGACCGAGGTCGGGGCGGGCGAGCTGACGCACTACGACAACGTCAACCCGCGCACGGGCGACGTCGAGTGGTTTGACCTCTGCCGCGGCCCGCACGTGCCCACCACCAAGTACATCCCGGCCTTCGCGCTCACCCGCTCGTCTGCGGCGTACTGGCGCGGCGACCAGAAGAACGCTGGCCTGCAGCGTGTCTACGGTACCGCCTGGGAGTCCAAGGAGAAGCTCGCCGAGTACATGACCATGCTGGAGGAGGCGGAGAAACGTGATCACCGCCGCCTGGGCAACGAGATGGACCTGTTCTCCTTCCCCGACGAGGTCGGCTCCGGCCTGCCGGTGTTCCACCCGGACGGCGGCATCGTCCGCATGGTGATGGAAGAGCACTCGCGCCAGCGCCACCTGAAGGCCGGTTACTCCTTTGTAAACACCCCGCACGTGACCAAGGGCGACTTGTTCAAGAAGTCGGGCCACCTGGACTGGTATGCGGACGGCATGTTCCCGCCGATGCAGCTCGACGGCGAAGTCGACGAGGATGGCAATGTGACCAAGCAGGCCGTTGACTACTACGTCAAGCCGATGAACTGCCCGATGCACAACCTGATCTTCGACTCCCGCGGCCGTTCCTACCGCGAGCTGCCGCTGCGCCTGTTCGAGTTCGGCACCGTCTACCGCTACGAGAAGTCCGGCGTGGTCCACGGCCTGACCCGTGCGCGCGGCTTCACGCAGGATGACGCCCACATCTACTGCACCGAGGACCAGCTGGAAGAGGAGCTGACCAGCGTCCTGGAGTTCATTATCTCGCTGCTCAAGGACTACGGCCTTGATGACTTCTACCTGGAGTTGTCCACCAAGGACCCGGAGAAGTACATCGGCGACGACGACATCTGG
The DNA here is from genome assembly GCF_002285125.1 of Corynebacterium gottingense. Lineage (NCBI taxonomy): Bacteria > Bacillati > Actinomycetota > Actinomycetes > Mycobacteriales > Corynebacteriaceae > Corynebacterium > Corynebacterium gottingense. Next base: position 202,081 of record NZ_NSGN01000001.1, on the reverse strand, counting down.
GATCGCTCCACCAACATCCTGCGCTCCGTGGCGGAGAAGTCTGGCCTGGAGCTCGTCCCGGACCCGGCGGGCGCGGCCTTCTACGGCCCGAAGATCTCCGTGCAGGCGCGCGACGCCATCGGCCGCACCTGGCAGATGTCCACCGTGCAGCTGGACTTCAACCTGCCGGAGCGCTTCAACCTGGAGTACACGGGCCCGGACGGCGCTAAGACCCGCCCGGTGATGATCCACCGCGCGCTCTTCGGCTCCATCGAGCGCTTCTTCGGCGTGCTGCTCGAGCACTACGCCGGTGCGTTCCCCGCCTGGCTCGCACCGCACCAGGTGGTGGGCATTCCCGTGGCCGACGAGTTTGCGGACCACCTCGAGGGCATCGTGAGCAAGCTGCGCGAGTCCGGGATCCGGGCTGAGGTCGACCACTCCGACGACCGCATGCAGAAGAAGATCCGCACCCACACCACCGGAAAGGTGCCCTTCATGCTGCTCGCTGGCGCACGGGACGTGGAGGCCGGCGCGGTCAGCTTCCGCTTCCTGGACGGCACCCAGGTCAACGGCGTGCCGGTGGACGAGGCCGTCGAGCTGATTACCAACTGGGTTGCTGAGAAGCTCAATGCGCAGCCGAGCGAGGAAGCCATTGCAGCGCGCCGAGGGTAGGGACGACGTGGCGTCGGCAAGCTCGAGCCCGCGCGACTACGTGGACTCGGGAGCCGGCGACGCGGACCGGCTGCAGCGACTTTGGGCCCCGTACCGGTCCAACTACATTGCAGCGATGCCGGAGCGCAGCGCGGACCCCTTCGTGGAGATCCCGAAGGGGAGCGACGAGGACGGGCTGATCATCGCACGTGGTGAAACCGTCTACGCGCTGCTCAACCTCTACCCCTATAACGCGGGCCACCTGATGGTGGTGCCGTACCGCAAGGTTGCGGCGCTTGAGGCGCTGACCGACGCGGAAACTGCGGAGCTCATGGTGTTTGCCAAGCGCGCCATCCGCACGCTCAAGTCTGTGTCCAACCCGGAGTCCATCAACGTGGGCCTGAACTTGGGCAAGGCGGCGGGCGGATCGGTGAGCGATCACCTGCACCTGCACGTGGTTCCGCGGTGGGCGGGAGACTCGAACTTTATGACTGTGATCGGCGGGACGAAGGTGCTGCCGCAGCTGCTGCGCGAGACGCGCGCAGTCCTCGCGGACGCCTGGGTGGCGCTCGAGCGCGACACCGACTCCGCCGAGGCGCCGGAAGGAGGCGACGATGCTGAGCGTCCACGGGCGTAAACCCGCTGCCGTGGTGGTCAAACCGGTTGCCAAGGCGCTGCTCAAGGTCGGGATGACCCCAAACGTCACTACTCTTGTGGGCACCGCGGCGACCGTGCTCGCCTCCGTTGTGCTCATCCCCACCGGCCACCTCGTTTGGGCTGCGTTGCTGTCTATCTTCTTCGCCGCGTTCGACATGGTCGACGGCACGATGGCGCGACTGCGCGGCGGGGGCACTGCGTTCGGGGCGACGCTGGACGCCAGCTGCGACCGCATCACGGACGGTGCGCTCTTCGCCGCCATCGCCATGTGGCTCATCTACGTGGACAACGCGCAGCCGTACAATGTGGCCGTCTGCCTTGCCGTGCTGGTGCTCTCGCAGGTGATTAGTTACGTCAAGGCGCGCGGAGAGGCCGGCGGGCTGCGCATCGTCGGTGGGCTCATCGAGCGCCCCGAACGGCTCATCATCGCCCTGGCGGGGCTTTTCCTCGAGGGCTTCGGCGTGCACCACGCCATCGAGGTGTCGCTGTGGGTCCTCCTCGTCGGCTCCGTATTCACGGTGGGCCAGCGCCTGCTGTACGCGGCGCGCGACCCCAAGTCCGACGGCAAGCTGGCACCACCCGCGGGGGCGTAGATGGCAGTACTCGACCCGGTGACGGCGGGGTACCTCGCCGGTTGGAAGCTCGTGGGACGGCTGCCCGAATCCGTCACTGGCCGGGTGTTCGCGCGGGGCGCCGATTGGGCGTCCGGCAACGGGGCGGGGCCGGAGATGCTCCGCCGCAACCTCACCCGCGTCGTCGGCCCCGAGCGCGTGACGCGCGAGCTCGTACGCGATGCGATGCGTTCCTACGCGCGCTATTGGCACGGGGCGTTCCGCTTGCCGCAGCTCGCCGGACAGCCCGGGCTGCTCGCCGAGCTCGATGCAGGCGTGCAGGGGCGGGCGCTTATCGACGCTTCTCTGGACAAGGGCCACGGCTTGATCCTCACCCTGCCCCACGCCGGGAACTGGGACATGGCCGGCATGTGGTTAGCGCAGCGCTACGGGGGATTCACGACTGTCGCTGAACGGGTCAAGCCGGAGGCCTTGTTTGATGCGTTCGTGGACTTTCGGGAGCAGCTCGGCTTTGAGGTCCTCCCGCTCACCGGCGGGCAGCGCCCTCCATTTGCACGGCTGAAAGAGGTCCTCCGCGGGAACGGGATCGTCTGCCTCATGGGCGAGCGCGACCTTACCGGGAAGGGGATCGCAGTTGACTTTTTCGGCGAGGAAACCACCATCCCTGCGGGGCCGGCGAAGCTCGCTCAGGAGACGGGGGCAGCGCTGTGTGTCGCCCACTCGTGGTTCGAGCGAGACCTGACGCTGCCGCGATGGGGGTTCAGCGTCACCGGTATTGAGGTGCCGGAGGCGACGCCGGGCGCCGGCCAGGAGGGGCTCGCGGTCACCGCGCAGCGGGTCGCGGACGTATTCGCCGCGAACATCGCTCAGCACCCACGGGATTGGCATGCGCTGCAGCCCATTTGGCCCGCGGATGCGGCGTGGCGCAAGCAGGCACACCCGCGGCGGGAGCCTATTGCACAGGGCGGGGAGGCGTAAGTGCGCATTGGCATGGTTTGCCCGTATTCCTTTGACAAGCCCGGCGGGGTGCAGTCGCACGTGCTCGATCTCGCGCGCGTCTTCCGCGCCCGCGGGCACGACGTGCGGGTGCTGGGGCCGGCGTCGGCGAGCACTCCACTGCCAACATGGGTGAGGCGCGGCGGGCTTGCGGTACCCCTGCGCTACAACGGTTCGGTGGCGCGCATCGCCTTCGGGCCGCAGGTGAGCCGAGTGACCCGAGAATTCCTGCGGAACGGCAACTTCGACGTCCTGCACGTGCACGAACCGAACTCTCCCAGCTACTCCATGGTGGCGACCCGACTGGCGCGGGGGCCAATTGTTGCGACCTACCACGCGTCCGCCCGGAGCTCCTACGCGCTCCGGTTCGCGCTGCCCATGCTGCGCGGAAATTTGGAGAAGATCCGCGGCGGGATCGCGGTGAGCGAGCTTGCGAGGCGCTGGCAGGTGGAGCAAGTGGGGACGGACCCGATTGTCATCCCGAACGGGGTGGATACGGCGCTGTTCCGTGGAGCGCGAGAATCGGCGGACAGGTGGAAGGCCAACGCCCACACGGACGCGGTGGAAATCGTGTTTCTGGGCAGGCTGGATGAACCGAGGAAGGGGTTGGGGACCTTTTTGGGTGGTGTGGAAAAGCTTGGTCTTCCGGTACGGGTGACGGTGATGGGTGCGGGGCACCACCGGCCGGTGCCGGGGGTGCGGTTCGTCGGCGCGGTGAGCGACGCGGAAAAGGCGGCGATCCTCGGGCGTGCGGACATTTTCGTCGCGCCAAACACGGGCGGGGAGTCCTTCGGCATCGTGCTGGTGGAGGCAATGGCCGCCGGCTGCGCCGTGGTGGCGAGTGACTTGGAGGCATTCGCGCGCGTGTGCGGCGCTGATACTGCGCAGCCCGCCGGGGTGCTGTTTCCCGTCGGCGACGAGGACGCGCTCGCAGACTGCCTTCGCGCGCTCGTTACAAACCCGCAGCTGCGCAGGCAGTTGGTTGCTCGCGGCATGCAGCGAGCCCGCGAGTACGACTGGGCTACCGTGGCCGATCGGATCATGGCGGTCTACGAGACGGTGGCGCCGGTCGGGCCCGGGGCGGCAGAGAAGGTGTCGGTGCGATGACCTGGCTAGCAGTGTGCGCTGCGGTGGCGGTCACCGCGTTCCTTGCCTGGGCGTACTTCACGGCGCAGCGGCTTGACCGGTTGCACATGAGGGTGGACCGCTCCCGTGACGCGTTGCAGGCGGCGCTCGACCGGCGGTGCGCTGTCGTCGCGGCGACACTGCCCGCGCTGCGCGATCAGGCGCGGGTAACGGAGGAAGCGCGGCTGGACCCACGAGACATTGCGCACCGTCTCCGGCGGGAGGACGCACTGTCCGCGGCGCTCACGCGCGTGCAGGAGCACGAGAGCGCGGGGAGCGCACCGGAGGTTGCACACTCCCTCCGTGACGCGGAGACCCGCGTCTTCCTCGCGCTGCGTTTTTACAACGAGGCGGTGTCAGACACGCGGGCGTTGCGGCTGCGTCCACTTGTGCGCGCGCTGCACCTCGGCGGTACCGCGGCACTGCCGGAATACGCAACGATGACCGAGCTGGAGGGCCCCGCCCCCGCGCGAAATGCGTAAGGTCGTGTCACATGAGCGCTACACTTTCGAACCTTTCGGAGTCCCCGACCTACATCCAGCGCATCCTGGATCTTGAGCGATGTGACGGAAACGAGCCAGACACCTTCCGCGGTGCGGCAATGCACTCGGACCATTTCGTCCGCACGTTTGGAGGACACGTCGCTGGTCAAGCGCTCGTGGCCGCCACGCGCACAGTGGAGGGTAAAAAGGTCCACTCGCTGCACGGATACTTCCTGCGCCCCGGGGACGCGAACGCGGAAACCGAGTATCGCGTCGGCCGCCCGCGCGACGGCCGCAGTTTTGCCACCCGCACCGTCGAGGCACTCCAGGGCGGGGAAGTGCTCTTCTCCATGCAAGCCAGCTTCCACCGCGCCGGCGATGAAGGCCCGGAGCACTCCGACGAGATGCGCGCGGTTCCCGCGCCGGACGAGCTGCCCGCCGAGACGAAAGCGCCCAACCTTGGGCCAGGGTCGCGCCACGACCTCAACGAGTGGGACATCCGCGTGGTGCCGCCGGAGATGTACTCGCCGAACCAATACACCACGAGCCAACAGGTGGTGTGGTTCCGATCGACGAGGAGGTTGCCGGACGAGGACACGTTCCACGCGTGCACGCTGACCTATATGTCAGACATGACGCTGCTGCACTCGGCACTCGCCGCGCACCCCGGCCACCAAGTCCAGCTGGCCTCGCTGGACCACGCGGTGTGGTTCCTGCGTCCGTTCCGGGCCGACGAGTGGCTGCTCTACGACCAAATCTCGCCGTCTGCGCACGCCGGCCGGGCTTTGACCCACGGCCGCATCTTCGACCAGCAGGGGCGCCTGGTCGCCGTGGTGGTGCAGGAGGGGCTGACGCGCAACCTTCGCGAGGGCGCCCACGCCGTGCCCGAGCGGGATCCTCGCCCGGAACCAATGTAGCGCCCCAAGCAGGCCCCCGGAACGGGGTGAGCGGGGGACACGTATACTTAGCCAAGTTCATCTACTCGCGACGAAAAAGGGGTGCCAGATGTCGGGCCACTCAAAGTGGGCTACTACCAAGCACAAGAAGGCTGCGAACGACGCGAAGCGTTCCAAGCTGTGGGCGAAGTTGATCAAGGACATCGAGGTGGCCGCTCGTACGGGCGGCGGCGATCCTGCAGGCAACCCAACGCTCGATGACATGATCAAGAAGGCCAAGAAGGCCTCGGTGCCGGGCGACAACATCGAGCGCGCCCGCAAGCGCGGCTCCGGCGAGGAAGCTGGCGGCGCGAACTGGGAGTCTGTGATGTACGAGGGCTACGGCCCGAACGGCATCGCGCTGCTCATCGAGTGCTTGACCGACAACCGCAACCGCGCGGCTACTGAGGTCCGTACCGCGATGACCAAGAACGGCGGCAACATGGGCGATTCCGGCTCCGTTGCTTACATGTTCAAGCGCACCGGCATCGTCACTATGAAGAAGGGCGAGCTGACCGAGGACGACGTGCTCATGGCTGTGCTCGACGCTGGCGCCGAGGAAGTCAACGACCTGGGCGAGGAGTTCGAGGTCGTCTGCGAACCCTCCGATACGCAGGCCGTGCGCGACGCGCTCAAGGCTGAGGGCATCGAGGTCGAGGGCGCGGATCAGGACTTCCGCGCAGACATCGAGGTCGACGCCGACGTCGCCGCCGCGAAGAAGACGCTCAACCTCATCGATGCGCTCGAGGATTCGGACGACGTGCAGAACGTGTACACCAACATGAACATCTCCGACGAGGTCGCCGCCCAGCTGGACGACTAGCCTCCGCAGCGCAGCCCCGCCGCGCGCCCGACTCGTACGGGTGCCCGGCGGGGCTTTCGCGCTTATCGACGCCCTGTGGTAGAACATTTGTGTTAGATGGTTCATTGCTCGTGGGAGGTTGGAATGCAGCTCGAGGGGCTCCGCGTCATGGGGATTGACCCAGGCCTGACCCGGTGCGGCCTTTCCGTGGTGCAGGCCGGGCGAGGTCGCCAGATCTTTCCCATCTCGGTAGGAGTGGTGCGCACCCCGTCCGACGCGGACCTCTCCGAGCGCCTGCTGCGCCTGTCGCGCGCGGTCTCGGAATGGATGGACGAGTACCGCCCAGACGTGATCGCCATGGAACGTATTTTTGAGCGCGGCAACGTCTCCACCGTCATGCACACCGCCCACGCTGTCGGTGTCCTCGTCCTCGCGGCGGCCGAGCGTGGCATCGCGGTGCATATGTACACCCCGTCCGAGGTGAAGAAGGCCATTTCCGGCAACGGACGCGCGGACAAAAAGCAAATGACGGTAATGATTACCCGTATCCTTGGGCTTTCGGAGCCGCCGAAGCCCGCGGACGCGGCGGACGCGCTGGCCATCGCGGTGTGCCACTGCTGGCGGGCCCCGCTGCTCGCACGGAGCGCGCACGCTGAGCGGCTGGCCCAGGCGCAGCGCACAAGGACAAAGGAGAAGACATGATTGATTCCCTCAACGGCGAGGTCATCTCGATCGGGTTGGACCACGCGGTCATCGAGTGCGCCGGCGTCGGCTACCGCTTCTTGGCAAGCCCACCCACGCTGGCCGCGCTGACCCGTGGTGAGCAGCGCCGCGTGCTCACCTCCATGGTGGTCAAAGACGACGGCGTGACGCTCTATGGCTTCGCTGACGACGATGCGCGCGAGATGTTCCACCGCATGCAAAGCGTCACGGGCCTGGGGCCCAAGCTGGCGCTCGCCGCGCTTTCCGTCTTTAGCCCCGCTGAGTTGGCCACCCACATCGCGGAGCAAAACGCCAAGCGCATCCAAACGATTCCCGGTGTGGGCAAGAAGATGGCGGACCGCATCGTGCTCGAGCTCAAGGACAAGGTTGCCACCCTGGCTGCTCCCGAGCAGGAGGCACGCGCCCCCGCCGCCACAACCTCGTTCGCCATGGAGCAGGTCGTCGAGGCGCTCGTCGGACTCGGCTTCCCGGAGCGCAGCGCCCGCCCGGTCGTCGACGCGATCGCGGCAGAGCAGCCGGACGCGGCCAGCTCCGCGCTCCTGCGCGCCGCCCTGACCCAGCTGGGCAAGAAGTGAGGCCCAAATGTCGGATGTAGAAAAGACTGAATTTTCCCTCCCGGACGGCATGGCGCGCCCGGGCAATTCGCTTATCGACGCCACTTCGCAACCCGAAGAGCGTGACGCCGAAAAGTCGTTGCGCCCGAAATCCATCAGCGAGTTCATCGGCCAACCGAAGGTCCGTGAGCAGCTGGGCCTGGTCCTCGCTGGGGCACGCAGCAGGGACGTCACCCCGGACCACATTCTGCTGTCCGGCCCGCCGGGCCTGGGGAAGACGACGATGGCCATGATCATCGCGCAGGAACTGGGGACCTCCCTGCGCATGACCTCAGGCCCGGCACTGGAGCGCGCGGGCGACCTGGCGGCGATGCTGTCCAACCTCATGGAGGGCGACGTCCTCTTCATTGATGAGATCCACCGGATCGCCCGCCCGGCCGAGGAGATGCTCTATATGGCGATGGAGGATTTCCGGATTGACGTGATCGTCGGCAAGGGCCCCGGCGCCACGTCGATCCCCCTGGAGATCCCGCCGTTTACCCTCGTCGGCGCGACGACTCGCGCCGGAATGCTCACCGGACCGCTGCGCGACCGCTTCGGGTTTACCGCGCAAATGGAGTTCTACGACGCCGAGGACCTGACCAAGGTGGTCACCCGCGCGGCCTCCATTTTGGGAGTGAGCATCGACGAGGACGCGGCGGTGGAGATTGCCTCGCGCTCGCGCGGCACGCCGCGTATTGCCAACCGCCTCCTGCGGCGCGTGCGGGACTGGGCCGATGTGAACGGCGACGGCCACGTGGACCTCGCGGCCGCGCAGGCGGCGCTGGCGGTGTTTGACGTGGACGAGCGTGGCCTTGACCGCCTCGACCGTGCCGTGCTGGACTCGCTCATCCGTGGACACGGCGGTGGGCCGGTGGGCGTGAACACCTTGGCCATCGCGGTCGGCGAGGAGCCATCGACCGTCGAGGAGGTCTGCGAGCCATACCTCGTGCGCGCTGGGTTGATGGCGCGGACGGGCCGCGGCCGCGTCGCCACGGCGGCGGCTTGGCAGCACCTGGGCATCACGCCGCCTCCGGAAGCGCCGGGCCAGCTCAACCTCTCGTAGGCACACCTGCGGCCTATGAAACAATGGGCGCATGGAAATTGTTTACATCCTCATCGTCCTGGCCATCTTCTTGCTCCCGTCGCTGCTGATGATGCGCAGCCAGAAGAAGCGTCAACGCCAGATGCAGGAGATGCAACGCTCGATTGCTCCCGGCGACCGGATTATCAACGTCGCCGGTTTCCACTGCACCGTGGTGGAGAACAACGGCGAGACGCTGCGGGTGGAGCTGGCCCCGAACGTCGTGGCCACGATGGAAACCGCGGGCGTGATGAAGCGCGTGGATCCGCAGGGTTCCACCCAGGCAGACGTGCCGGCCGACACCGAGTAGCCAGCGCACCTGGCACCCAGCCCGACGCCTCCCGGATGCCGGGGGAGGGGTCGGGCACCAATTTTTTGCCCCAATGCCGTAGCATAATCCGTTGTGCAAGTGCCGGACACCCGTCTCGGGTGCCCTGGGCAGCAAAGATCAAAGAACAACAGAGGAGTCAGCTCAGTGTCCTCAAACACTCGGCGTTCCGGCGAATTGAGATCAAAACGTACGTGGCCAGGCAAAGCCCTGGCGCTGTTTTTGCTCATCGTCATCGGCGTGTACGCATTAGTCTTCTTTACCGGCGACAAGTCGGCATCGCCGAAGCTCGGCATTGACCTGCAGGGCGGTACCCGAGTCACCCTCGTTCCGCAGGGTGAGGAGCCAACGCGCGAGCAGCTTAACGACGCCCGCCGTATCCTGGAGAACCGCGTCAACGGCATGGGCGTCTCCGGCGCGACCGTCGTGGTGGACGGCAACACGATCGTCATCACCGCCGCCGGCGACGACACCTCCGAGGTCCGCAACATCGGCCAGACCTCCCAGCTGCTGTTCCGCCCGGTGGAGGAGATGCCCTCCCCGGATGCCGCCGCAATTGGCCCGGCAGTGTTGGACATGGCAAACGAGTGGGTCAAGTACGGCGTGATGACGAAGGAAGAGGCGCAAGGGCTCCTCGACCAGTCGATGGGCGGCCAGGACGGCCAGCCGAACCCGAATACGCCGAAGATCGAAGCCGATCCGCTGCCCGAGCCCGAGGGGCCGGTTGAAGCGGCCGACCGCCGCTCCGAGGTGACGGAGATGCTCCGCGAGTCCCGCCAGTCCGACGACCCGACGAAGCAGTTCGCGTCCTTCATCCTCCTGTCGCAGAAGTGCGCCACCCAGGAAGTCGACCCGCTCGCGGGTACCGACGCAGAGGATCGCCCCCTGGTCGCCTGCGATTCCTCGACGCGCCAGCCGCTGCTCCTCGGCGAGGTACCGCTGCTGGAGGGCGTGACCGAGGAAGACGGTCCGCGCCTGACCGGCGAGCAGATCGACACCGCCCGCCCGATTACCGGCGGCTACAACCCGCAGAGCTCGCAGATGGAGATCAGCTTTGCGTTTAGCCAGAACGGCGACGTCAATGGCTCTTCCACCTGGGCTGCACTGACCAGCGAGATGATTGGCAAGCAGATCGCCATCACCCTGGACTCCCAGGTCATCTCCGCACCGCAGATCCAGGGCGCGACCCCGGTCGGCTCCGCCACCGCCATCACCGGCGACTTCACGCAGGAAGAGGCCGAGGGGCTGGCCAACAACCTCCGCTACGGTGCGCTGCCGCTGTCCTTTGCCGGTGAAAACGGCGAGCCGGGCGGCACCGCGCTGACCGTCCCGCCGTCACTCGGCCTGGCCTCGCTCAAGGCGGGCCTGTACGCCGGCCTGGTTGGCTTGGCACTGGTCGCCCTGTTCGTGTTCGCGTACTACCGCCTGTACGGCTTGATTTCGCTGGCCACCCTGGCGGTCTCCGGCGTCCTGGTCTACGGGTCCCTGGTGCTGCTCGGTCGCTGGATCGGCTACTCGCTGGACCTGTCCGGCATCGCCGGTCTGATCATCGGTATCGGTACGACGGCCGACTCCTTCGTGGTGATCTACGAGCGCATCAAGGATGAGGTCCGCAAGGGCAAGACGTTCCGCTCCGCCACAGCGTCCGGCTGGGACCGCGCGAAGGAGACCGTGGTGACCGGCAACATGGTCACGCTCATCGGCGCGGTGATCATCTACTTCCTGGCTGTGGGCGACGTGAAGGGCTTCGCGTTCACCATGGGTCTGACCACGGTGTTCGACCTCCTCGTCACCTTCCTGGTCACCGCGCCGCTGCTCATCCTGGCGTCCCGCAGTAAGTTCTGGGGCAGGCCGTCCGTCAGCGGTATGTCCAAGGCGTTTGCCACTGCGAACAGGAAGAAGGACACTGACACAGACAAGGACACTGACACAGCTCGGACCAAGGCCGCCGAATCGACTGGGTCGACGGTGGTGGAGGTCGGCGGGGGAAGCGTCGATAAGCAACTGGCCCCCACTCGCGACGACTCTGAGGAGAAGTAACCATGACGAGTTCTATTGCGAACACTGCGCCCGCGGCTCAGATGGACCGGCGCGAGCGGCTGCACACCGAGGACGGCGCCATCGACTTCGTCGGACGCCGGAAGCTCTGGTACTCCATCACCCTCGGCCTGCTGGTCGTCGCCGTCGTGGCGATGCTGGCACGTGGGTTCAACCTGGGTATCGACTTTGAGGGCGGCACGAAGATGTCCATGCCCGCTGGCGACCTCGTCGCCGAGGAAGTCGAGGACACGTTTGTTGACGCTACCGGGGTCACCCCTGAGCTGACGCAGATCGTCGGCGCCGGCGACGCGCGCACCCTGGAGATCAATTCCGAGCACCTGAGCCAGGAGCAGATCGACCAGGCTCGCCAGGCGATCTTTGAGCAGTACCAGCCGAAGGACGAGAAGGGCGAGGTCACCGCCAATGCGATCGGTGACTCCACCGTCTCCGAGTCGTGGGGCGACACCATTACCAAGCGCATGCTGCTGGCGATGCTCGTGTTCGTTATCGCCGCGGCCGTGTACGTGGCCGTGCGCCTGCAGCGCGAGATGGCGGTCGCCGCGCTCGCCGCGCTCGTGGTCGACGCCATCCTGATCATGGGCTTCTACGCACTGTTCGGTCTCGAGGTCACGCCGGCGATGATCATCGGCCTGCTCACGGTGCTCACCTTCTCGCTTTACGACACGGTGATCGTGTTTGACAAGGTCAAGGAGAACACCTCGGGCATCCTGGATTCGCGCAGGTCCACCTACGCGGAGCAAGCGAACCTGGCGATCAACCAGACCGTGATGCGTTCCATCTCCACCACCGTGATTTCCGCGCTGCCGATCATCGCGCTGATGGTCGTGGCCGTGTGGATGCTCGGCGTGGGCACCCTGCGCGATCTTGCGCTCATCCAGCTCATCGGTGTGGTTGAAGGCGTGTTCTCGTCGCTGTTCCTGGCGACCTCGCTGCTGGTGACCTTCATTGAGCGCCGGAAGAAGTTCCGCGACCACAACGCGGCGGTGCAGGCGTTCCGCAACGGTGACACCGCCGAGCACGGTGAAGGTGCTGAGGGCGCTGAGGGCCTTGAGGGCACTGTGGCGGAGCATGGGAAGCGCACCGTCGGCTCCATTTCCCAGCGCACCTCCGGCGAAGCTGACGCCGCTGGCAAGGGGACCGGGGCGGACTCGTTCGGCGACACGCCGGGCGGGGCTGCGACCTGGAGGCCGGGGCGCTAGACAGAAGGAGAGTCACGCAGTGCCACAGCACGGGAGAACACACCGAAAAACAGACGGAACACGGCGCGGACATCAGGTGGGCCGAGGCGCGGTGGCGTCGCTGAGCGCAGCTTGCCTGTTGGCGGGGACGCTCACGGCGTGTAGCGGCGGTGATGAGGACCTGAACGGGAAGCTCGACGAGCAGCATTTCGGATACCAGGTGTCCGGTCCGCTCCTCACCAGCAACGCCGGCAGCCTCGAAGGCACGTCCACGCAGGCGCACCGCCTGTCTGGCCGTCTGTACCCGGGCGTGTTCGTGCCGGGGCCGGGCGGGGAGATGATCCCGAACACGGACCTGATCAGTGCGCAGCCCCTCCCAGGCCCGCAGCGCCGCGTAACCTACACCATCTCGGACAACGCCGTCTTCTCCGACGGAACGCCGGTGACGTGCACCGACTACCTGCTCGCGTTTACGGCGGGACAGCACCCTGAGATCTTCGGGTCGCACCTTCCGCTTTTCGACGACACAGAGTCCCTCGACTGCTCCCCGGGCAGTAAGACCTTCACCGTGGTGTTCAAGGAGGGCCGCGGGGACCGGTGGCAGGACCTCTTCGGCGCCGGCACCGTGCTGCCCGCGCACGCTGTAGCGCGGAAAGCGGGGAAGAGCGTCGAGGAGCTCAACGCTGCGCTGCAATCCGAGGATCCCGCACAGCTCGCCCCGATTGCGCAGATCTGGCACCACGGGTTCGACTTTGCGCAATTCGATCCGGAACTTCAGGTTTCTTTTGGCCCGTACGTGATTGAGAGTTTCGGCACCCAGGGCGAAGTGAACCTGGTTGCCAACGAGCACTATTACGGTGACCGGCCGGCGATCGATCACCTCGTCATCTGGCCGGGCACCGCGGACAGCGGCGAGCTGTACCGCGGCGGCGGGCTGAAGGTCGCGGACCTGGACGACCCGAACCCGGCGTGGTTTGACGTGAACGCCGAAGATAACCAGGTAGACATCTCTACAGTGGTCGGGCAGCTCTCCGAGATGCTCACGTTCCCTGAGACCGGGGTTTGGGCCATTCCGGAGAACCGGCAAGCGCTGTCGCGGTGCCTTGACCCTCGCGGCGTGGCGGTCGTTTCGAGCGAGCACGCCGGCGTGCAGGTTCCGCCCGCCCCGGTCCACGTGCTGCAGCAAGACGATCCGCTCACCTCCCGCGTGGAGGACGTGGCGGCGCCGTTCATGGACGTCAATATCGACGAAGCGAGCGTTTTGAGCGGGATGGAAGTGCGCGTGGCGTACCCGTACCCGAATGCCCGCCAGGCCGCGATGGTCGAGGCAATGCGCCGCAGTTGCGAGCCCGCCGGCGTGAGCATCGTGGACGTGACGGGGGAGGGCAAGACGCTGGCGGATCTGCCACACCTTGCCACCGACGAACAGGGTATGCAGTTTGTCACCGACGGCGAGGTCGACGCGCTGCTGCGCCCGGTCGACCCGATGAAGGAGTACCCGGCGGCAGCGAACCAGGGCAACCAGGTGGGCAACCTGCGCGCCCAGGAGCACGCGCTGTGGGAGCAGTTGCCTTCGGTGCCGCTGGCCGCGCAGCCCCGCACGTTCGCCGTGAACCGCGGTGTGGGCAACGTCGTGCCGTACACCGGTTTGGCGGGAATCGGCTGGAACATGGACCGGTGGCGCATCATGCCGCAGGATGCAATACCATCGTCATCTGGTGGGCAGCAATAGTTCCCGCTGCCAGAATTCACTCCGTACCAACACTCTGAAAACGAGGATGCCCCGGCCCATGGCTAAGACAGACAACAAGTATTCGTCCGCGCAGGAAGCGCTCGCTGACAAGGTACGCCGCGTACCCGACTTTCCAACCGAGGGCGTGTTGTTCGAGGACCTCACGCCGGTGCTTGCCGACGCCGACGCGCTCAACGCCGTCATCCGCGAAATGGCTGAGGCCAGCAAGCAGCTCGGCGGCGACATCATCGGCGGCCTGGATGCCCGCGGCTTCCTCCTTGGCTCCGCTGTCGCCTTCGACATGGGCGTTGGCATCCTGGCCATCCGCAAGCAGGGCAAGCTGCCACCGCCGGTGATCACCCAGGAGTACCAGACCGAGTACAGCACGGCGGCGCTCGAGATCCCCGAAGACGGCATGCAGCTTGAGGGGAAGCGCGTCGTACTTGTCGACGATGTCCTCGCCACCGGTGGCACGCTCGTGGCCGCCACCAACCTCATTGAGCGCGCAGGCGGCAAAGTCGTCGGCTACGTGGTCGTGCTCGAAGTGGACGGGCTCGGCGGCCGCGAGCGCCTTGGCGACGCCCCGTTGGTGGTTTTGGACGACGGAGGGCGCTGAAGCGACTAGAATCAGACGCTTACACTGAGTTTCGTCTCGGTGTGCAGTCTGGTTCAGAGTCTGGCGGGAGGCCCCGGTGTCGCACGAGAAAACTTCTAAGCGCTCAGGTCAAACGGTGCGTAGCGTCTCCGCGCGGCTGGCGCGCTCGCTCACGGGCGGCGGGCGCCCGAAGATTAACCCGGTCCTGGACCCGCTGCTGTCTATTCACCGGAAGTACCACCCGAAGGCCAGCGTCGAGCTGCTCAACCGCGCCTATGGGACCGCTGAGCGCTTGCATGAGGGCGTGTTCCGCAAATCCGGCGACCCCTACATCACCCACCCCCTCGCTGTGGCGACGATCTGCTCCGAGATCGGCATGGACACCACCACCGTGGTCGCGGCGCTGCTGCACGATACGGTGGAGGACACCGACTACGCCCTGGACGACCTGACGGCTGATTTCGGTCCGGAGGTGGCCCGCCTGGTAGACGGGGTAACCAAGCTGGACAAGGTGGAGCTGGGCAAGGCCGCAGAAGCGGAGACGATACGGAAGATGATCGTCGCCATGGCGAAGGACCCGCGCGTGCTGGTGATTAAGGTGGCGGACCGCCTGCACAATATGCGCACGATGCGCTTCCTCCCACCTGAGAAGCAGGCGAAGAAGGCGAAGGAGACGCTCGACGTCATCGCGCCGTTGGCACACCGCCTCGGCATGGCGTCGGTGAAGTGGGAGCTGGAGGACCTGGCCTTTGCAATCCTGTACCCGAAGAAGTACGAGGAGATCGTACGCCTCGTGGCGGATCGGGCCCCCTCGCGTGACCGGGCGCTTCAAGAGCTCACGGAACAGATCCAGTCTGAGCTGAAGGCGAACGGTATCGAGGCCGAGGTGATGGGGCGCCCGAAGCACTACTGGTCCATCTA
This sequence comes from Corynebacterium gottingense, assembly GCF_002285125.1. Taxonomy (NCBI): domain Bacteria; kingdom Bacillati; phylum Actinomycetota; class Actinomycetes; order Mycobacteriales; family Corynebacteriaceae; genus Corynebacterium; species Corynebacterium gottingense. The sequence goes on along the minus strand of NZ_NSGN01000001.1, from coordinate 186,667 downwards.
CCAGAAGATGGTGGTGCGGGGACACGAGTTCAACGAGATCTTCGACCTGGTGGGCATCCGCGTCCTGGTGGATACGGTGCACGATTGCTATGCCGCGGTCGGCGTCGTCCACGCCCTGTACTCGGCCATGCCCGGACGGTTCAAGGACTATATCTCCAACCCACGTTTCGGCGTCTACCAGTCGCTGCATACTACGGTGATGACGGACACGGGCCGCCCGCTCGAGGTGCAGGTGCGCACCCACGATATGCACTACAACGCCGAGTACGGGGTTGCGGCGCACTGGCGCTACAAGGAGACGAAGGGCTCCCACAAGGGCAACCAGAACGAAGTGGATGAGATGGCGTGGATGCGCCAGCTTCTGGACTGGCAGAAGGAAGCGGCTGACCCGGACGAGTTCCTTGATTCGCTGCGCTACGACCTGACCAGCCAGCAGCTCTTCGCGTTCACCCCGAAGGGCGACGTGGTGAACTTGCCAGCGGGGTCCACCCCGGTCGACTTCGCCTACGCCGTGCACACGGAGGTGGGGCACCGGTGCATTGGTGCGAAGGTCAACGGCAAACTCGTGGCCTTGGAGACCAAACTGGAATCCGGCGACCGGGTGGAGATCTTTACCTCCAAGGACCAAAACGCCGGCCCGAGCCGGGACTGGCAGGACTTCGTGGTCTCGCCGCGAGCGAAGACGAAGATCCGCCAGTGGTTTGCCAAGGAGCGCCGCGAGGAGCACCTGGAGGCGGGGCGCGACGCGCTGGCCGCGGAGGTGCAGCGCGGAGGGCTGCCCATGTACCGCCTGTTCACGGCGGAGTCGATGCGCAGGGTGGCCAAGCAGCTGCACTACCCGGATGTGGACGCCCTGTATACCGCGATCGGAGCCGGTCACGTCTCCGCGCAGCACGTGGGCAAAATGTTCGTCGACCTGTTTGGCAACGAGGAGGACGCGGTCGATGCGCTCGCGGACCGCGCCCCGATGTCGGAACTGGTGCGGCGGGATCCGCGCGAGTCCGCCAGCGGTATCCTCGTGCAGGGGAGCCCAGACGTCATGGCGAAGTTGGCCAAGTGTTGTCAACCGGTGCCAGGTGATGAGATCTTCGGCTTTGTCACCCGCGGCGGGGGAGTCTCGGTCCACCGCACCGACTGCACCAATGCGGCCAAGTTGCGTGAGGAGCCGGAGCGGCTTATCGACGTCGCGTGGTCCACAAAATCCACGGCAGGCGGTGCCTCGCTGGCCACCCTCCAGGTCGAGGCACTGGACCGCCACGGGCTGCTCGCAGAGCTCACCGGCGTCATGACGGACCAGAACCTCCCGATCTTGGCGCTGTCTTCCCAGGCTTCGGACGACCGGATCGCTAACGTACGGTTCACCATCGAGGTGTCCGACACGAAGCAGCTGGGCGCGCTGATGAATCAGTTGCGGAACGTGGAGGGCGTCTACGACATCTACAGGGTGACGTCGTAAAGCGCGCTCTGCGTGCCGAAGTTGAACAGCGGGTGAATTCTTGGCGACGTCCGCCTTGAATCTCAAGGCCGACCTGTCACAGTACGTACGTTGTGCTGCGAGCGAGCTGATCTCGCGCTAGAAAACAGTGAGACCCCTATTTCACACGCAGAGGAGTTCCAAGTGTTTTCTTTCCGTCGCGCCGGCGCGCTGATCGCCGCAACTACGTCGACCGCGCTGGTGGTCACCGCTGTCCCGGCTTTTGCCGCGGACGATGAGAAGGTGCAGATTAGCATCGCTAACTTCACCGACTTCCACGGCCGCCTCGAGGCGAACCTGTCCACGGACAAGGAAACAGGCGAGGTCACCCCGAAGAAGGGCGACGAGATGGGTGCCGCAAACATCGCCGGCATCATCAACTACCTGCGAGACAAGAACGCCAACACCATCGTCACCAGCTCGGGAGACAACCAGGGCGGCTCGGCGTTCATCTCCGCGATCTCGGACGACAAATACACCATGGACTTTGTCAAGGCCGTTGGCACCGTGGGCTCCGCTGCTGGCAACCACGAGTTTGATAAGGGCTACAAGGACCTGATTGACCGCATCAATCCGGGCACCGGTGGCATCCAGCTCGGCGCGAACGTGTTCAAGGAGGACGGCTCCCGCGACCTGGAGGCCTCGAAGATCGTCGAGATTGACGGCGTGAAGGTTGCGCTGGTGGGCACCACCTCCAACCTGACCAAGAGCAAGTCCAGCCCGGACAATGTCGCCGGCCTGAACTTCACCGACTCCTCCAAGCAGGTGAATAAGGAAGCGAAGAAGCTGAAGGATGAGAAGAAGGCCGACGTGGTCGTCGCCCTCATCCACGACCCGGTTGAGACCGGCGCGCCGAAGCTGGACCCGGAGTATGTCGACTTCATGTTCGGCGGCGACAGCCACGTGAACGTGGTCAACGCCGATGCCCCGGTGCCGAACGCACAGTCCTGGGAGTACGGCAAGGTCGTGACGGACCTGGACTTCACCTACAACAAGACCACCGGGGAGATCGAGGCACCGGCGTTCGAGCAGTACGACGCCGAGTCCCTGGTCACCCTGGACATCACCCCGGACGCCGAGGTGCAGAAGATCGTCGACGAGGCGAAGGCGGAAGCCGGCAAGCTCGGCGAGGAGGTCGTGGCCAACGTCCAGGACACCTACCTGCGTGGCTCCAACCCCGGAGAGAACACCGGCTCGAACCGTGGTACCGAGTCCACCGCGAACAACATGCTCGCTGAGTCCGCGCTGTACGCGATGGACAAGTCGCTCGAAGAGCACATCGACCTGGGCATCATGAACGCTGGCGGCGTCCGCGCGGACCTCGAGGCCGGCGACGTGACCTACCAGGAGGCCTTCCAGGTCCAGCCGTTTGGCAACGACATCTCGGTGGCAACCTTGTCCGGCAAGGCCATCAAGGACGCCCTCGAGCGTCAGTGGCAGAGCAAGGAGGACGCCGAGAAGTCCGGCCGCCCACGCCTGGACATGGGCCTGTCCAACAACGTCGCCTACACCTACAACCCGGAGGCTGAGACCGGTGAGCGCATCACCTCCGTAACCATTGACGGTCAGCCGCTCGAGGACGACAAGGACTACCGCATTGCAGGTTCCTCCTTCCTGTTCGCTGGCGGCGACAACTTTGTGAACCCGGACGACGTCCGCGACCTGCTCAACGTTGGCTACAACGACCTGCAGGCGTTCGTTGACTACCTGAAGTCCGACGAAGTTGGCGTGCGCAAGGGCCAGAAGGACGTCGGCGTGGTCCTGCCGGAGGAGCTGAAGGCAGGCACCACCGCCTCCATCAAGCTCTCCTCTCTCAACTACTCGTCCGAGGGGGAGCCGATGGCAAAGCAGGCCACCGTCACGCTTGGCGACGCCACCGCGACCGCCGACATCGACGCCTCCACCACCAAGGCGGACAACGGCCTGGGTGAGCAGGGCCGCGCGACTGTGGACATCGCCATCCCGGCCGAGGCCGCAGGCGAGCAGACGCTGACCATCACCACCGACGCTGGCACCGAGCTGACGGTTCCGGTTACCGTCGCGGCCGCTGACCCGAAGCCGTCCGAGGAGCCGGCGCCGAGCGAGAAGCCTGCGCCGTCCGAGGAGCCCAAGCCGTCCGAGGAGCCGACGCCGGGCGACGAGCAGGGTGCGCAGGACGGCAGCACCGCAAACCTGGGCACCATCATGGGCGCCGTTGCAGGTGTGCTCGCCCTCCTCGGCCTGCTGGCCGTCGTCTTCGCAGGTCCGATCGACCAGGTGCTTGGCCCGATCGCAAAGCTTTCCTAGCAGCCTCCCCGTAGGGGACCCAACCTGCCGCAGCGGCGCCGTCCTTCTCTCGATGTTCTGAGAGGGGCGGCGCTTTCGGAGGATGGTACGCTCAGTCCCAGAAGAACGCTCGATCCTGGGGCGGCAGCAGCGATGCGCTGGGCCTCCAACAGGCTCTACCACCCAATCAGCGCCTACTTGACGAGATTGGGTTGACGAAGATGCGAGAATCGCGACGTCTTCGTCACCCGATTCTCGTCAAGTTGGCCAAACCCGCTCATGACGCCGAGCGAGGCACTCGTTGAGTCGGCGGGCAGGGCAGAGCATCGCAAGCAAAAAGCCCGGCCGCAGGGGCCGGGCTGTGCTCACGCGCCCAAGGGTGCGCGGTGACTCCGCAATTACGCGCGCAGGTACTTGTCCAGGAACGCGAACAGGGTGCCCAGAGCGCCGATGACGGCGGTGAACACTGCGATCCAGTCGCGGATCTCGGACGGGGACATGTCCTTGACGGAGGAACCCTCGTCCTTCTTGTTGTTGTCGCCGGTCTTGACCTTCGGGCCGTTGGACGGCTTGGAGGTCGTGGTCGGCTTCGACTCGGTGGTCTTGGTCGGCTCGGCCTTGGTGGTTTCGGTCGGCTCAGCCTTGGCGGTCGCCGTCGGGGTGGTGGTGCGGGTGGTGACCGTGGTGTCAGCGGTAGCTGCAACTGCGCCGGTGGACATGACAGCTGCTGCGGTTGCGGCGGCGAGGAGGCCCTTGCGGAACTGCATCTGATTCCCTATCTTTCGGAGATCTTCGATTGAACGTTGATTACCTTAGCCAGACACCAAAGGGTACGCAACAGTTTTCCCGGCATTTCTTCAATGTTCTCGCAACGCAAGATGAACTTTAAATGAACTGCTCACGTGCGTTTTGTGTCATGTCGGGTGCGCTCAAGAGTGTCTGGCGGCACGAGCAACGATACCAGAAGGTATCGCGCGCGCTACTTGACAGTAGCGGAATTGATTTTGACCTCTTCGGCGGGCGCGCCGTCGTGGCCACCGTCCTCAGTACCCTTCTCGGCGATCGCGTCGAGGGTGTCAAGGCCCTCCTGGTTGATCTGGCCAAAGTAGGTGTACATCGGAGGCAGGATGGAATCGCCGTAGTTGAGGAAGAACTGCGAACCGTTCGTGCCCACGCCAGCGTTGGCCATCGCGATGGAGCCGCGCGGGTAACGCTTCTGATCCTGCTGTAGCGCCATGGACTTGTACTGTTCCTTCTCCTCGTCGGAGACGCCTTCGGGGATCTGGAGTTGGGATTCGTCGACGGACTCGAGGGCCTCGTCGGTGGGGAACTCATTGGCAAATTGGAAGCCAGGTCCGCCCGAGCCGGTGCCGGACGGGTCGCCGCACTGGAGGACCTTGAGGCCTTCGTTGGTGGTCAGGCGGTGGCACACACTGCCGTCGAAGTACTTTTCCGAGGCCAGGTGCTCGATGGCGTTGACGGTACAGGGCGAGACGCTGCGGTCCAGCTCCATGCCGATCGGGCCTGCGCTGGTGTCCAGCTCGACGTTGACCTTGCCCTCCGTGGAGACGTTGTCGGTCTTCGGCTTGCCAGCCTCTGCCTCACCTTCGCCAGCCTGTGGGCTGTCGTTGTACGAGCAGGACACGGTCGCGGGCAGCGCCGTCGCGCGCTCGGTGGCAACCGCTTCGAACTGGTTGGGGTCGATGCTGGGCTCGGTCTCGGAGGACTCGGCGGCTTCCGAGGAAGCGGTGGCGTCCTGGGCCGTGACGTCCTCGCTTCCGTCATTCTGCGTCGCGGCGAAGTAGATGCCGCCGCCGACCACGGCAATCACCACTGCGGACAGCGCCGCCACGGTGAGCGGCTTGGACTTCTCCTTGCGGTCGCGGGAATCAAGCTCGCGCTTGAGGTGGGTGAGGGCTTCTTCGCCCCGTTTTTGGTTGTCGGCCACCTGAGATACCTCACTTGTGTGTTGCGTAGCGTCGCTAAGCGCTGGTGCGCTCGGCAGGTGAATTTCGGGGCTTAAGCCTAGCAGTGCTTGGGCCGCCGCTTGATCAACCCTTGCGAGGCCTGACTCGCGTCCATAGAATCGCGCCCATGGCTACCGTTACTTTTGAAGGCAATGAGACCACTACTTCCGGCGAGCTGCCCAAGGTCGGCGACGCGCTGCCCAACGCAACGCTCGTCGCGGGCGACCTGAGCGAGAAGTCCCTGGCGGACTACTCGGGCAAGCGCCTCGTCCTGAACATCTTCCCGTCCCTGGACACCGGCGTGTGCGCGAACTCCGTGCGCAAGTTCAACGAGCTCGCCGCGTCCCTGGACAACACCGAGGTCCTGTGCATCTCCAAGGACCTGCCGTTCGCGCAGCAGCGTTTCTGTGCCGCCGAGGGCATCGAGAGCGTCGAGGCGCTGTCCGCGTTCCGTTCCTCCTTCGCCGATGATTTCGGCCTGACCCTCGAGGGCTCCCCGCTCAAGGGCCTGTGCGCTCGCGCCGTCGTGGTGACGGACGCTGACCACAAGGTCATCCACACCGAGCTCGTCTCCGAGATCACCACCGAGCCGGACTACCTGGCAGCAGAGGACGCGCTGAAGTAAGCAAGTCTGCTCCCCGCGCGCGGGCGTTTCCGGCCACTGGGTCGGGCGCCCGCTTTATTATTGCCGTATGAAGCTTTCAGGTTTTGCCGCAGGCCCGTTCCAAACCAACTGCTACGTGCTCCTTTCGGAGGAGTCACGCGAAGCGGTGGTGATCGACCCCGGAATGGGCGCCTACGAGCCCGTCACTGAGTTTCTCACCCGCGAGCAGGCGACGCTTGCCGCCGTGGTGTGCACCCACGGCCACCTTGACCACACGCGGGACGCCGCCCGTTTCGATGTCCCGGTGTACATCCACCCAGACGACGAGTTCATGCTCGACGGCGGCCTCGGCCTGCCGGACTCGACCCGCCAGCTCTTCGACGCAACGTCGATGCAACCCCCGCGCGAGGTGCGATCGCTTCTCGACGCCCACTCGCTCACCCTCGCCGACACCACCTTTACCGTCCGACACGCCCCCGGGCACTCGCCGGGATCTGTGCTGCTCGTGGAAGACGCAGCGGAGGAAAAGACGGAAACGGCGGGGGAGACCGGCCCGCTGGTCTTCTCCGGCGACGTCCTGTTCCGCGGCGCGATCGGCCGCACGGACTTCGAGCACTCGGACCCCGCCGCGATGCGCGCGTCGCTCCGCGGCCCCGTGTGGGACCTCGACGACGCTTGCGTCGTGCTGCCCGGCCACGGGCCGACCACCGTGATGGGGCAGGAGCGCGCGACCAACCCGTTCCTGCTGCAGGCCAACCCGGACCGCTAAACTTTGAACCCGTGAGTGAATCGAAGAAGACCGAGAAGTTCCAGCCGCTGTCCGCCCCGAAGGGCCTGCCCGATTACGTGCCGCCGCAGTCGGCGACATTCCACCGCGTCCGCGACGAGTTCGCGCGGCAGGCTCACCTGGCCGGGTACCAGCACGTTGAGCTGCCGGTCTTCGAGGACACCACGCTGTTCGCCCGCGGCGTTGGCGAGTCCACAGACGTGGTGTCCAAGGAGATGTACACCTTTACGGACCGTGGCGACCGCTCGGTCACGCTGCGCCCGGAGGGCACCGCGGGCGTGATGCGCGCCGTCATCGAGCACAACCTGGATCGCGGGTACCTGCCGGTCAAGCTGAACTACTACGGCCCGTTCTTCCGCTACGAGCGCCCGCAGGCCGGCCGTTACCGCCAGCTCCAGCAGGTCGGCGTGGAGGCGATCGGTGTGGACGACCCCCTGCTGGATGCGGAGGTCATCGCGCTCGCGGACCGCTGCTTCCGGTCCATCGGTTTGACCGGGTTCCGTCTAGAGCTGACCAGCCTGGGCGACCGCAACTGCCGCCCCGAATACCGCCAGAAGCTACAGGACTTCCTGTTCTCCCTTCCGCTGGACGAGGAGACCCGCCACCGCGCTGAGATCAACCCGCTGCGCGTGCTTGACGACAAGCGCGAGAAGGTCCGCGAAATGACCGCGGACGCCCCGCTCATGCTCGACTACCTCGATGACGACTGCCGCAAGCACTTCGACCAGGTGCGCGCCTCCCTCGACGAGATGGGCGTGGAGTACGTGGTGAACCCGCGCATGGTCCGCGGCTTGGACTACTACACCAAGACCTGCTTCGAGTTCGTCCACGACGGCCTCGGCGCGCAGTCCGGCATCGGTGGCGGCGGCCGCTACGACGGGCTCATGGCGCAGATCGGTGGCCAGGACCTCTCCGGCATCGGCTTCGGCCTCGGCGTGGACCGCGCCGTGCTCGCGCTCGAGGCGGAGGGCGTCACTCTCGACGGGGTGGATCGCCGCGTCGACGTGTTCGGTGTCGGCATCGGCGAGGCCGCGCAGGCGCGCATGGCAGTGCTTATCGACGCCCTCCGCGCCGCCGGTGTCTCCGCCGACATGGCCTACGGCGGCCGCGGGCTCAAGGGCGCCATGAAGGGTGCCGACCGCGCCGGTGCCAAGTACGCGCTCGTTCTCGGCGACTGCGAGCTAGAGGCCGGCGAGATCGCGATCAAGGACCTTGCCGCGCACAGCCAGGAGACCGTGGCGCTCAGCGCCGAGGCGGTCATCGCGCAGCTGCGCTAGCACTCAGTGATGTTGACTGGCAGCCCGAGCTGGACTGCCAGGCCGCCCATCGAGGTCTCCTTGTACTTGGTCATCATGTCGCGGCCGGTCGTCGCCATGGTCTCGACGACGTCGTCGAGGGTGACGATGTTGGTGCCGTCGCCAAGCTTGGCCAGCCGGGCTGCGTTAATCGCCTTGACCCCGCCGATGGCGTTGCGCTCGATGCACGGGACCTGCACCAGGCCGCCGACCGGGTCGCACGTGAGGCCGAGGTTGTGCTCGAGCGCGATCTCGGCCGCGTTCTCAATCTGCGCCGGCGTACCGCCAAGGACCGCGCACATGCCGGCGGCGGCCATCGCGGAGGCTGAGCCGACCTCGCCCTGACAGCCGACCTCGGCGCCGGAGATCGACGCGTTTGTCTTGATGATGATGCCCACCGCACCAGCGGTGAGCAGGAAGTTTCGCGCTTGCTCCTGGGTGAACGCGCCGTCGGTGAAATCGCGGCAGTAGTGCATCACCGCGGGGATGATGCCGGCGGCACCGTTCGTGGGCGCGGTGACGACCTGGCCGTGGGCGGCGTTTTCCTCATTCACAGCAAGCGCGTAGAGGTTGACCCACTCCATGGCGTCGAGGCCGCGGGCAGTGGATTCCTCGTACTCCGCGGTGAGCAGGCGGTGGAGGCGGTGGGCGCGGCGCTTCACGCCGAGGCCGCCAGGCAGGGTGCCCTCGGTCTTCAACCCGTGGGCGACGCATTCCTGCATGACGTCCCAGACGGCGTCGAGGTGGGCGTCGAGAAGCGCTTTGCCATGCAGCGCCTCTTCGTTGGCGCGGACGAGCTCAGCGATGGACAGGCCGCTTTCTTCACAGAGTGCGACGAGGGTCTTCGCGTCATTGAACTCGTACGGCGCGGGCTCGTTGTCGCGGACGGTGGCCACACCGGCTTCGTTGCGGTGCTCCTCCATGCCGGTGCGGTCCAAGATGAAGCCGCCGCCGACGGAGTAGTACTCCTTGCGGGTGGCGATGCGGTTGCCGTCGGCGTCCCAGGCGTCAAAGATGAGGCAGTTCGGGTGCTGCGAGACCGGAGTGGGGTTAAACGTTACCTCGTACTCGACCTCGCCGGCAGGGCCCGAGATCATACCGCGTTCGGGCACCGGGTCGCCGGGTTTCGGGGCGATGTCGGCCGACGTGGTCGTGGGGGTGTAGCCAACCAGGCCGAGCAGCGTTGCGCGGTCGGTGCCGTGGCCCACGCCAGTGGCGGCGAGGGAGCCGCGCAGTTCCACGCGGACGAATGCGGGCAGCACGCCGAGTTGTTCGACGAACGCGAGGGATGCGCGCATCGGGCCCACCGTGTGCGAAGACGACGGACCGATACCGATGCTGAAAAGGTCAACGACGCTAACAGTATTGTGGGGCATGCGCGCGATGATACCGCATCGTGGGATTAGCTCCGCGTCCCCGTGTGGCCTTCCAACAGCTGGGAAAACGGGACGAAATCTTCGGCAGGGTCCGTGCCGGTGCGGCGAGTGACGCCCTCCGGCGGGCCGCTCAATCCTTCGACCGCGCCGCTGGTGGTGACGATGCGCGCTGCGAGCTCGCTGGCAGCGCGGCTGATCCGCCGCTGGAACGAGGCGCCGTTGGCATCACCGAAGTCAGCAGTGGCGGCGAAGAGTGAGGTGGGGACCACCGTCGCGTGCAGGTACGTGAGCAGCGGGCGGAGCGCGTATTCGGTGACGAGGGAATGGCGCTCAGAGCCTGCTGTCGCGGCGACGATGGTGGGCATGTCGGTCAACGCGTTGGGGTCCAGGGCGTCGAAGAACATCTTGAACAGGCCGCTGTAGCTGCCCTGAAAAACCGGGGAGACCGCGACGAGGGCGTCGGCGGCGGACATGTCTCGTTTGACCTGATCAAGCCTGGGGGAGGGCATCCCGGTGAGCATGAGCTGTGTGAGCTCGGTGGCGTACTCGCGGACCTCGATCGTGGTGATCTCGAGGTCTTCGCCACGCCCGCCGACGGCGGAGCGTACTGCCGCCGCGATCTCATCCGCCACCTGTCTCGTGGTGGACGGCTGCGACAGACCCGCGGTGACTACCATGAGCTGCTTCATGCTGTGGTGGGTGCTCCTTTGCTATATCGCCCGACTATTTGTGCTCGGATTGCTCCTGTGCTTCTCCGGGTGAAACGCGAAAGTGCGCCAGATTCTTCCCATCGCGCTTTGCACGTGCGAGGGATGCAAACGTGGGCGGGTCGCTCGGAACGTGGCCCGGGCGGCGCGCTTCCATCCGTCTGCGCAGCTCAGGGACCACTTCCGTGCCGAGGTGCTCGATCTGGTGGAGGACCACCTCGAGTGGGAGCCCGGCGTGGTCAATGAGGAACAGCTGGCGCTGGTAGTCCCCGACCCAGTCAGCGAACTGCATTGTGCGCTCGATGACCATCTCGGGAGTGCCGACGGTCAGCGGGGTGATGTCGGTGAACTCTTCCAGCGAGGGCCCGTGGCCGTAGACGGGCGCGTTGTCAAAGTATGGGCGGAACTCGCGTTTCGCCTGTTCCTCAGAATCCGCGATGTACACCTGGCCACCGAGCCCGACGATGGCCTGATCCGCCGCGCCGTGCCCGTACGCGGCGAAGCGCCGACGGTAGATGCCCACCATCTTCGCGGTGTGCTCCTTGTTCCAAAAAATATTGTTGTGGAAGAACCCGTCGCCGTAGTACGCCGCCTGCTCGGCGATCTGCGGCGAGCGGATGGACCCGTGCCACACGAATGGCGGCACGCCCTCAAGCGGCGCGGGCGTGGTGGTAAACCCGTGCAACGGGGTGCGGAACGTGCCCTCCCAGTTGACGTTCTGCTCGCGCCACAGCCTGCGCAGGAGGTGGTAGTGCTCCACCGCGAGCGGGATGCCCTTGCGGATGTCCTTGCCAAACCAGGGGTAGACGGGGCCGGTGTTACCGCGCCCGAGCATGAGGTCCATGCGGCCATCCACCAGGTTCTGCAGGAAGGAGTAGTCCTCGGAGAGCCTGACCGGGTCCGTGGTGGTGATCAGCGTGGTTGCCGTGGAGAGCAGGATGCGGGAGGTCTTCGCACCAATGTAAGCCAGGTGAGTCGTTGGGGAGGAAGGGACGAACGGCGGGTTGTGGTGCTGGCCTGTGGCGAAGACATCGAGCCCGACCTTCTCAGCCTTCAGCGCGATCTGCGTCATCGCGTCGATCCGCTGCTTCTCGGTCGGGGTCGTGCCGTTGGTGGGGTCGGTGGTGACGTCGCCGATGGTAAAGACGCCGAACTGCATCCGTGGGTGTCCTTTCCGTTGATCGTCGCGGTTAGCGGGCCGCCAGCAGGGCAGGAATGTCGGTGGCCACCAGTACCGCAAAGGGGCGCTGGCTGGGTGAGCCGGACTCGGTGATGATGGCCAGGCGGGGGAGCGCGCCGCTGTCCAGCGGCGTGGTCAGCGCATCAACGGCTACTGCGGCGGTGACGGAGCGCGGCAGGAAGACCGGCTGGTCGTGCCGCCCCGACAGATCGAGCACTTCCTTGACCGTGGTCGGGGTGAGGTGGTTGTTTGCGTCCAGTTCGCCCGCCAGCCAGCGAGCCAGCGCGTTGGTGGTGAGCAACCCGACGCAGGTGCCGGCGTCGTAGACGGGGAACTGCCTGTGGCCGGTCTCCCGCAGCGCGCGCAGTGGCTCCCGGATGTCGTCGTCCGGGGCGAACGTAATCACGGCTTGCGTCTGGACCACTTCGAGGGCCAGCGCCGGGGTGAGCAGCGCGTCGCGCAAACGCTCAATCTCTTCCACCGTCTCCTGCAGCGGCTCTGCAATGGGGCGCAGGTCGCGGTACTCGCCGTGTGAGATCGCGTTGCGCAGCTCCGCGTACTCCACAAGCAGGTCAGCTTGGTCGCGGCTCACCACGCCCTTCTTCGCCGCCTGCCTGGTCATCCACTTGAAGGAGTCCGACTTTTTTGCTCCTAACTCCTCGCGCAGGAAGCCTTCAATGGCGTTGAACGCGGCCATAAACGGCACCGCTCGGTTCTGGGGGGATGACGTTTCGCTCATGCCCACGAGGGTAGCGGTGGTGGCACGTGGGCGTCGATAAGCGATGTGGCTCTAGGCGTCCTGGTAGACGCCGCGGTTGAGCGTGTCGCAGGCGGACATCTGGCCGGTGGTGTAGCCGGACTTGAAGGCCTCGGCGCGCTGCTCGGAGGAGCCGTGGGTCCAGGAATCCGGATCCACATCGCCGCCGGACTTGCGCTGGATGCTGTCGTCGCCGATCGCCTGCGCGGTCTGAATTGCCTGGTTGAGCTGCTCGTCCGTAATCGGCTCGAGCGCCGCGTCCGGCCCCTCGGAGGCGTGCTTGGCCCAGATGCCGGCGTAGCAATCGGCCTGGAGCTCGATGGCCACGGCGGCGGAGTCCTCGCCAGGGTTCTTGTAATCGCTCAGGCCCAGCGTGCCCTCGAGGTTCTGAATGTGGTGGCCCATCTCGTGCGCGGTGACGTACTCCTGGGAAAGCGCGCCGTCGGAACCGCCTAGCTGGCCGAGCTGCTCAAAGAAGGACACGTCGAGGTACGCGGTGGTGTCGTTCGGACAGTAGAACGGGCCGGTATCGGCCGTTGCGTACCCGCAGCCAGTGCTGACATCGCTGCGGAACAGGTTGATGTCAGCGGGGGTGTACTCAATGTTCGCCTGTGCTGGCAGGACTTCGGCCCACACCTGGTCGACCGAGCGGGCGGTGGCCTCCGCGCGGCAGTCGTCGTACTCGTTCGCCGCGCCCGGGGCATCGCAGTGGCTCAGGTCGTAGTCGCCCTGGGCACCGGGGCTTTGCTGGGACTGGCCCTGCGGGTCCGAAGAGCCGCCGGTGAGCCCGCCCAGGCCGCCGTTGAGGAAGAACACAATAGCCAGGAGAATGATCGTGCCGATACCGCCGCCGCCCACCGCGATGGGGATGCCGCCGCCTCCGGCCCGGCCGCTGCCGGAACTCGTCTGCGCGCGGCGGCCTTGGCCCTGACCAAAATCATTCTTAAACGTCATGCTGCAAATCTTGCCAAAAAACCGCGTGCAGCGCTGCATCCCCGCGCCTGTGCCGTGCAGAGAAGAAGCGAAACGGGGCGCTTCAACGCTTGACGACGCCTACGGGTAGAGTTTTTGGCGTTCAAGTTTTGCCCTCACGTGGAAGGACGTGGAAGAGACCGTGCTGCGCACTCACCTTGCGGGTGATCTCCGCAAAGAACTCGATGGACAGACCGTTACGCTCACCGGTTGGGTGGGCCGACGCCGCGACCACGGCGGCGTGATCTTCATCGACCTGCGCGACCGTTCCGGCCTGGCGCAGGTTGTGTTCCGCGAATCCGAGGTGGCGGAGGCCGCGCACGACCTGCGCAGCGAGTACGTCATCCAGGTCACCGGCGTGGTTGAACCGCGCCCGGAGGGCTCGCAGAACCCGAACCTGGCCTCCGGCGAGATTGAGGTCAACGTCTCCGAGCTCACCGTGCTGAACAAGGCGGCCGCGCTGCCGTTCCAGATCGAGGACGCCTCCTCCAGCGAAGTCGGCGAGGAGACCCGTCTGAAGTACCGCTACCTGGACCTGCGCCGCGAGCGTCAGGCGAACGCGCTGCGCCTGCGCGCGAAGGCGAACCAGGCCGCCCGCCGCGTGCTGGATGAAAACGGCTTCACCGAAATCGAGACGCCGACGCTGACCCGCTCCACCCCGGAGGGCGCCCGCGACTTCCTCGTCCCGGCCCGCCTCCGCCCGGGCAGCTGGTACGCGCTGCCGCAGTCCCCGCAGCTGTTCAAGCAGCTGCTCATGGTCGCCGGCATGGAGCGCTACTACCAGATCGCGCGGTGCTACCGCGACGAGGACTTCCGCGCCGACCGCCAGCCGGAGTTCACCCAGCTGGACGTCGAGGCGAGCTTCGTGGACCAGGACGACGTCATCGCCCTGGCCGAGCAGATCGTCACGGAACTGTGGAAGCTGATCGGCTACGAGATCACCACCCCGATCCCGCGCATGACCTACAAGGACGCGATGGAGAAGTACGGCTCGGACAAGCCGGACCTGCGCTTTGACATCCAGCTGCAGGACTGCACCGAGTTTTTCAAGGACACCACCTTCCGCGTCTTCAACGCTGAGTACGTCGGCGCAGTCGTGATGGACGGCGGCGCCTCCCAGCCGCGTCGCCAGCTCGATGCGTGGCAGGACTGGGCCAAGCAGCGCGGCGCCAAGGGCCTGGCCTACATCCTCGTGCAGGAGGACGGCTCCCTGGGCGGCCCGGTGGCCAAGAACATTACGGACGAGGAGAAGGCCGGCATTGCCGATCACGTCGGTGCGAAGCCGGGCGACTGCATCTTCTTCGCTGCGGGCGAAACCAAGGCCTCCCGCGCGCTCCTCGGCGCTGCCCGTGGCGAGATTGCGAAGAAGCTCGACCTGATCAAGGACGGCGACTGGGCGTTCACCTGGGTCGTCGACGCGCCGCTGTTCGAGCCGTCTGCGGACGCCACCGCGTCCGGCGACGTCGCCCTCGGCCACTCGAAGTGGACCGCCGTCCACCACGCGTTCACCTCGCCGAAGCCGGAGTACTTGGACAACTTTGATAAGAATCCGGGCGAGGCACTGGCGTACGCCTACGACATCGTCTGCAACGGCAACGAGATCGGCGGCGGCTCGATCCGTATTCACCAGCGCGACGTGCAGGAGCGCGTCTTCGACGTCATGGGCATCAGCGAGGAAGAGGCCCGCGAGAAGTTCGGCTTCCTGCTCGACGCGTTCGCGTTCGGTGCACCCCCGCACGGCGGCATCGCCTTCGGCTGGGACCGCATCGTATCCCTGCTCGGCGGCTTCGATTCCATCCGCGACGTCATCGCGTTCCCGAAGTCCGGCGGCGGCGTCGACCCGCTGACCGACGCGCCCGCCCCGATTACCAAGGAGCAGCGCAAGGAGTCCGGCGTGGACTTCAAGCCGAAGGCCGACGAGAAGGCCGAGTAAGAGCCAATTCGGTTCCACGGCCCCGGGAATGGCGGAAACGTCGCGCCCGGGGCCACTGGTATGTCACACTGAGAACCGAGTAACCCGCAAGGAGAGGTTCAGCATGGACCAAGAGCAGATCATCGCCGAGGCGGAGGAGATTCTCACTCGGCGCTACGGCGGCACCCAGACGCTCGGCGAGGTACAGCGTCTGGGTGGCTCCGGCGTTGCCAGTGTGTTCCGTGCCCGCGTGTCCAACAACCCGTTCCTGCAGCACCGGACCGTTGTGGTGAAGTACTCGCCAGAGACCGGCAACGTGCTGGAGGACGCTGCCTTTTTGCGGGAAGTGGTTGCCTACCAGTTCACGACGTCGTTAAGCGAAGATGTCCGGCCAGGCCCGGTCCTTCTTGGCTACGACATTGACCAGCGCATCGTCATTATTTCCGATTCGGGCGAAGGCGACACCCTGGCCACGCTGCTGGACAGCGCGGATGAGGAGCAGCACGTGCAGCTGCTGCGCAACCTCGGCACTGCGCTGGGGCGGATGCACGTCGGCTCGGCCGGCCGCGAGGACGCGTTCGACGTACTGTTCGCACAAGCGGCCCGCCAGCGCAGCGGAGCGGATACGATGCAGCACCTGCGCGAGCGCCTGCTTGCGCACCGCTTCGACTTTGGCCTGGACATGCTCGAACGCAGCGGGCTCGACGTGCCGACGGAGGTTCGGCTGACCGCCGCCAACGTGCGCAAGCGCCTGTTCAAAGGGGGCTCGCGGGCGTTTACTCCCTTTGACCTGTCGCCCGACAACATCATCTACGCGGACCGCACGCAGTTCCTGGACTACGAGTGGGCGGGTTTCCGCGACGTCTCCTTCGACGTGGCGTTCGTGGTCGCCGGGTTCCCGCTCTACGTCTCCGCGTGGGGCTACAGTGACGTGGCCATCGAGGCGTTCATCAGCGCGTGGGTGCAGGAGGTCCGCGGGATCTGGCCCGCATTCCTGCACGAGGACACGCTCCACGCCCGGATCACCGGCGCCATGGTCGCGTGGGCGCTGTCCAGCCTCTCCGTGATGGGGCAGTTCACCGTCGCCGAGCTTGCGGCCAGTGATGCCGAGCTCGCGCAAGAGCTTATCGACGCCGGCGTCGCACCCCACAGCGAACGGCTCACCGCGCAGGGCGAAGCGGCGAGCGGCGCGGAGACGCTACACGGCGGCTCGGACATCCTCCGCCCGCAGAGCCAGGGACCGTTCACCGAGGAGGAGCAGCTCGTGCGCCGCGACCTGCAGGAGACGTTCGAGGCGCTCGCCGCGTTTGCCGGCACCGGGCGCGACACGGCGTACCTCGTGATCGCTGACTTTGCCCGCACCGTGGCGAAGCGGTTTGCGTAGGCGGGGTGGCAATGGCACAAGAAGATTTGTTTGGCGGCGGGCTCGGCGGGCCAACTCCCGGCCCCGGTGACCCCGGTGACCCCGGTGACCCCGGTGGCCCCGCGGCAGGTCTGCGCGGCGCGAGCTTCTTCGAGGCGGGGCAAACCGCCCCGCTGGCTGCGCGGATGCGCCCGCGCTCGCTTGATGAGATCGCGGGGCAGGCGCATTTGCTCAGCGAGGGGAAGCCGTTGCGCCGCCTCGTCGAGGGCTCGGGGGCTGCCTCCGTCATCCTGTACGGGCCGCCCGGAACGGGCAAGACGACGATCGCGTCGCTGATCGCGCAGTCGATGGAGCAGAATTTCGTCGGCCTTTCTGCCCTGTCCAGCGGCGTGAAAGAGGTGCGCCAGGTCATTGACCAAGCGCGGCGCGACCTCATCCGGGGCGAGAAGACGGTGCTGTTTATTGACGAGGTCCACCGCTTCTCCAAAACCCAGCAGGACGCGCTGCTGGGGGCGGTGGAGAACCGCACGGTCCTGCTGGTTGCAGCGACGACGGAGAACCCCTCGTTCAGCGTCGTCGCCCCGCTGCTGTCCCGTTCGTTGCTGCTCAAGCTGGAGTCGCTCTCTCGCGAGGACCTGCGCAAGGTGATTGAGAACGCGGTCGTGGCACAGCGCGGGCTCGCCGGCACGGTGGAGCTTGCGGACGACGCGCGCGAGCAGCTGATCACACTGGCCGGCGGCGACGCGCGGCGCGCGCTGACCTACCTGGAGGCGGCGGCCGAGGCGGTGCCCGCCGGCGGGACGATCACGGTGGATACGCTGCGCGACAACGTGAACCGCGCGGTGGTGCGCTACGACCGGGACGGCGACCAGCACTACGACGTCGTCTCCGCGTTTATTAAATCGATCCGCGGCTCCGACGTGGACGCCGCGCTGCACTACCTGGCGCGGATGATCGAGGCGGGCGAGGACCCCCGCTTCATCGCCCGACGCCTGGTCATCCACGCGTCCGAGGACATCGGGATGGCGGATCCGACCGCGCTGCAGACGGCCATCGCCGCGGCCAACGCGGTGCAGTTCATCGGGATGCCGGAGGGCCGGCTCCCGCTCGCGCAGGCGACGATTCACCTAGCCACCGCGCCGAAGTCGCCGTCGGTCATCCAGGGGATCACCCGCGCGCAGCAGGACGTCGCCGCCGGCAACATCGGCGCGGTGCCCCCGCACCTGCGCGACGGCCACTACGAGGGCGCGAAGGCGATGGGCAACGCTGTCGGCTACAAGTACCCGCACGATGACCCCCGCGGCGTGGTCACGCAGCAGTACCTCCCGGACGAGCTGCTCGGCGCGGAGTACTACACGCCGACCGATCACGGCGCGGAGAAGCGGATCCGCGATTTCCTCGGTCGGCTGCGCCGCGTGATTCGGGGAAAGGACTAAGCGCGGGGCATTGCTTATCGACGCGCACTGTCTCCGGATTCACACGCCGGGGTAGAGTAGTGCGGGACAAATACGAGCTTTGAAAGGACATCACCTCGTGCAGACACATGAGATCCGTGAGCGGTTTACCAACCACTTTGTTCAGGCCGGGCACACGCCCGTGCCGAGCGCTTCGCTGATCCTGGACGACCCGCAGCTGCTCTTTGTCAACGCCGGCATGGTGCCTTTCAAGCCGTACTTCCTGGGCCAGCAGAACCCGCCGTTTGAAAACGGCCTTGCCACCTCGATTCAGAAGTGCGTGCGCACGCTGGATATTGAAGAGGTGGGCGTGACCACCCGCCACAACACCTTCTTCCAGATGGCTGGCAACTTCTCCTTTGGCCAGTACTTCAAGGAAGGTGCGATTACTCACGCGTGGACGCTGTTGACCAACTCGGCTGAGGACGGTGGCTTCGGACTGGACCCGGAGCGCCTGTGGGTCACCGTCTACCTGGACGACGACGAGGCCCTGGAAATCTGGCGCGACAAGATTGGCGTGCCGGAGTCGCGCATTCAGCGCATGGGGATGGAGGACAACTTCTGGTCCATGGGCGTGCCCGGCCCGTGCGGTCCGTGCTCCGAGATTTACTACGACCGTGGCCCTGAGTACGGCAAGGAGGGCGGCCCGGAGGCGGACGACTCCCGCTACATGGAGATCTGGAACCTGGTGTTCATGGAATCCATCCGCGGCGAAGGCGACAAGAAGGGCGGCTTCGACCTGCTTGGCGAGCTGCCGAAGAAGAACATCGATACCGGCCTGGGCATCGAGCGCGTCGCGTGCCTCCTCCAGGGCGTTGACAACGTGTACGAGACCGACCTGCTGCGGCCGGTGATCGACGAGGCCGTCAGGCTCACCGGCACCCAGTACGACGCAGGGAAGCACGAGGATGATGTGCGCTTCCGCGTCATTGCGGACCACTCCCGCACCGGCATGATGATCATCCTGGACGGCGTGACCCCGTCCAACGAGGGCCGCGGCTACATCCTGCGCCGCCTGCTGCGCCGCATCGTCCGCTCCGCCCGCCTGCTTGGCGCCGAGGGAAAGGTGCTTGAGGTCTTCATGAACACGATCATGGACACAATGACTCCCTCGTTCCCGGAGATCGCGGACAACCGCGAGCGCATCTTGCGCGTCGCTGTGGCCGAGGAGCGCGCCTTCCTGAAGACGCTCGCCTCCGGCACCAGCCGCTTCGACGAGGCTGCGTCCGCGCTGCGCGAGTCCGGTGCCACGACGCTGCCGGGTGAGCAGGCCTTCGAGCTGCACGACACCTACGGGTTCCCGATCGACCTGACGCTGGAGATGGCGCGCGAGGCTGGCCTCGACGTGGACATGGCGGCGTTCGACGCGGCGATGCAGGAGCAGCGTGCGCGCGCGAAGGCGGACAATAAGGCGAAGAAGCAGGGCAACATCGACGAGTCGCTCTACCGCGAGTGGGTTGACGCGCACCCCACCGAGTTCGTGGGCTACGGCGAGCTGTCGCACGAGGGCAAGGTGCTCGGCCTCGTGCGCGACGGCGCGAAGGTGAACGAGGCGACGGCCGGCGACGAGGTCGAGGTCATCCTCGATGTCACCCCGATGTACGCCGAGGCCGGCGGCCAGATGGCAGACCGCGGCCGCATCGTGGTGGGCGACACCGTACTCAACGTCAACGACGTGCAGAAGGTGGGCAAGAAGCTCTGGGTGCACAAGGCCACCGTGGAGCACGGCGGGCTGGACCTCGGCCAGACCGTGACGGCGGAGGTGGACGAGGCCTGGCGCCACGGCGCGCGCCAGGCACACACCGCAACGCACCTAATCCACGCTGCGCTGCGCCAGGTGCTTGGGCCCACCGCGGTCCAGGCCGGCTCGCTGAACAAGCCGGGCTACCTGCGCTTCGACTTCAACTACACCGACCAGCTCACCGACGCCCAGCTCAAAGAGATCGCCACCGTGACCAACCAGGCGGTCGACGCGGACTTTGCCGTCAACACCATCGAGACCTCCCTGGACAAGGCCAAGGAAATGGGCGCGATGGCGCTGTTCGGCGAGAACTACGGCGACCAGGTGCGTGTGGTGGAGATCGGCGGCCCGTTCTCCATCGAGCTGTGCGGCGGCACGCACGTCGCACACTCCTCGCAGATCGGCCCGGTCGCCGTGCTGGGCGAGTCCTCCGTCGGCTCCGGCGCGCGGCGTATCGAGGCCTATTCGGGCATGCACTCCTTCGATTACTTCTCCAAGGAGGCGGCCCTTGCTTCCGGCATCGCCGCGGAGCTGAAGACCCCGACCGACCAGCTGCCCGACCGCATCGCGCAGCTCACCGAGCGTCTCCGCGCCGCGGAGAAGGAGATCGAGGCGCTGCACCGCCAGCAGTTGCTCGCGCAGACGGCGGGCCTGGCAAAGAACGCGGAGCACGTCGGTGCGTTCAAGCTCGTCGCCGTCCACCTTCCGGACGGAGTGTCCGGCGGCGATCTTCGCACCATCGCCCAGGACGTCCGAGGCAAGCTCGGCACCGAGCCTTCCGTGGTGGCCCTGGCGTCCAACGACGGCGGCAAGGTCCCGTTCGCCGTGGCCGCAAACAAGGAGGCCGTCGCCGCCGGCGTGAAGTCTGGGGACCTGGTCAAGCTGGTCGGCGGCTACATTGACGGTAAGGGTGGCGGCAAGCCGGACCTGGCACAGGGCTCCGGCAGCAATCCGGACGGCATTACGGCTGGCCTGGCCGCGCTGCGCGAGGAGCTCGCCGGCAAGTAAGCTGCAAATGTAACAAATTGGTCAAGGGACACGCCGTCGGCGTGTCCTGGCCTTTTGTGCGTAGACGGTATTTTGGCTGTGAGCGCCGTACGCGGTTTGACGCTAGCGTCGATAAGCGATTGCTCGTACGCATGAGCCCCGACCTGTAGATCGGAGAAACTTTTGAAGGTTGAGCCTGACACACCGGGCGTCGAAGACCCCGGCCCGGGGCGCAGACTCGGTATCGATGTGGGCACGGTCCGCATCGGTGTCGCGGCGTCGGACCGCGACGCGAAGTTGGCCATGCCGGTGGAGACCGTCAAGCGCGTCACCGGGTTCAAGGACCGGGACGGCGAGGACATCGAGCGGTTGCTCGAGCTTATCGACGCCTACGGGGCCGTCGAAGTCGTCGTCGGACTTCCCCGCGACCTCAAAGGAAACGGCTCGAAAAGCGTGAAGCACGCCAAGGAGATCGCTTTCCGTATCCGGCGGCGCAACGGCGACGTGGCCGTACGGATGGCGGACGAGCGGCTGACGACTGTCGCGGCGACGCACGCGATGCGGGCCTCCGGCCGCAGTGAAAAGGATCAGCGCGCCGTGATCGACCAAGCGGCGGCAGTGGAAATCTTGCAAACGTGGCTTGATGGCCGGCACAACTACCTCAAGGAGAACGAATCGTGACTTCCCGAAACAACGCCCAGCGGCGGACGCGAGGGATCGCGGTCCTCGTCGCCTCAATCCTGCTGATCATCGGCCTGATTGCGTGGATCGCCGTTGCGCACCAAACCGCCTCGCCGGATGACTTTAAGGGCGAGGGCAACGGCGAGGAGCAGGTCGTGGAAATCCCCGAGGGCTCGAATATCTCCGCGCTCGGCCCCGAGCTTGAGGAGCGCGGCATCGTCGGCTCCAACAAGGCGTTCCAGGCCGCGGCTGCGAGCGACCCAGACTCCGACAATATCCAGCCGGGCTTCTACCGCCTGGAAAAGGAAATGAGCGCGGAGAGCGCCGTGTCTGCGCTGCTGGACCCGAACAAGAAGGTCACCCCGCTCCAGGTCTACGGCGGCGCGACGCTCATGGACATCAACGTGGTCGGTGGGCAGAAGCGCGAAGGCATCCTCACCATGATTCAGAACGTGACGTGCGGCAGCGAGATGGCGCAGGGCTGCGTGGACGTCGAGCGCCTCAACCACGTGGCGTCCGATGCGGACGCGGCGAGCCTGGGCGTGCCGGAGTGGGCCGTCGAGACGGTGGACGCGCGGAAGGGCGACGCGAAGCGCCTGGAGGGCCTGATCGCACCGGGCGAGTACATCATCGACCCGGGTGCAACGGCGGAGCAGATCCTCACGGACCTGATTACCCGTTCCGCTGAGGTGTACAACTCCACCGACATCGCGTCCCGTTCTGAAAACGTGGGCCTCAGCCCGTACGAGCTGCTGGTTGCCGCCTCGCTGGTTGAACGCGAAGCGCCGGCAGGCGAGTTTGACAAGGTCGCCCGAGTGATCCTGAACCGCCTCAACGAGCCGATGCGCCTGGAGTTTGACTCCACCGTGAACTACGGCCTGCCCAACGTCGAGGTCGCGACCACGGACGAGGACCGCCAGCGCGTCACCCCGTGGAACACCTACGCCATGGACGGGCTGCCGCAGACCCCGATCGCCTCGCCGTCCGTCGAAGCCCTCGACGCGATGGAGCACCCCGCCGACGGCAATTGGCTGTTCTTCGTCACCGTGGACAAGGACGGCACGACCGTGTTCAACGACACCTTCGAGCAGCACCAGGAAGACACGCGCCGCGCGATCGACTCCGGCGTGCTTGACTCCCAGCGGTAGGGGCGAACCAGCATGACGCAGCCACCCACGCACCGCGCGGCGGTCCTCGGCAGCCCAATCGAACACTCGTTGTCGCCCGTGCTCCACACCGCTGGGTACCGGGCTGCGGGCCTCGACGGCTGGGTGTACGAGCGCATCGAGTGCACCGCAGAGACGCTGCCGGCGATTGTGGGTGGGGCCGATCCCACATACCGCGGGTTCTCCGTCACCATGCCCGCCAAGTTTGCGGCCCTGGAGTTTGCTGCCACGGCGTCAGAGCGGGCCACCGCGATCGGCTCCGCGAACACGCTCGTGCGTACCGACGACGGCTGGTACGCCGACAACACCGATTGCGAGGGAATTGCCGCGGCGCTCTCCGCGCTGCTCGGCGCGGCGACGCCGCGCACCGCCTTGGTCATCGGCGCCGGCGGCACGGCGCGCCCGGCGCTGTGGGCGCTGCGCCACGCGGGTGTAGCGCGCATCGACGTGGTGAACCGCTCCGACCGATCGGGCGAGATCGCCTCGCTGGTGGAAGGCGTGGACTTCCAATTCCACGGCTACACCGGCGACCTCGAAGCACTTGCAGTTCGCGCCGACGTCATTGTCTCCACCGTCCCGGCTGCTGCGGTCGCGCCCTACGACGTGCAGCTTGGCCACGCGCCGGTGCTCGACGTGATCTATAACCCGTGGCCGACGCCGCTGGCAGTGCGAGCCGCCGCGAACGGGTACCCGACGGTCGGCGGGCTCACCATGCTCGCCGGGCAGTCGTACTCGCAGTTCGAACAGTTCACCGGCGTTGCGGCGCCCCGCGACGCCATGCGTGATGCACTGATGCGCCACTGGGACGAGCCGGCCAGTGGTGCCGGGGAAGCGGGGGCATCGCGCTAGCACAGCGCCCGCACAGCGCTCGCTCTGCGGCGCGCGGGGCGGCGGCCTAGACTTTCACCCCATGGGGATTGGGGGAGCGCTCTTCAGCGCGGAATTCGCATTATTTGGGCCAGCCGGCGTCACCTGGCTGGCGCTGTGCACGTTCGTCGGGTGGAGCGTGGCGCTCGCGCGCATTGACGCGAGGCACTCACGTTTGCCCAATGGGCTGACGGCCCCGCCCGCGCTCGTTGCCCTGGCAGCCTGCGTCGCCTCGCCGTACCTCGCGTGGGGCCTTGCGTGGCCTGCCGCCTATCTCGCTGGCCCCGGCATGGGCGGCGGTGATGTAAAGCTTGCCGTCCCGCTCGGAGTGCTTCTCGCCGCGCTTGGAGGTCCGTTCGCGGTGCTCGCCGCGGTAGGGCTCGCGGGACTGCTCACGGTTGTGCGCGGGTGGATGGCAGGGCGAGCGGCACTGCCGCACGGCCCCCAGATGCTGGCAGCGGCGTGGACCGTTGGAACATTTGTTGGGCTAAAGAGCTCGATCGCGGCGGCGTTGTGAGACAATGCCTTCATGCTTCGTTGGACTACCGCTGGGGAATCCCATGGACAAGCGCTGATCGCGCTCATTGAAAATATGCCCGCCGGAGTGCCGGTGACCCAGGAGGAGATCGGGCACCACCTCGCCCGCCGGCGGCTGGGATACGGCCGTGGCGCGCGCATGAAGTTTGAAGCGGACGAGCTGACGCTGCTCACAGGCATTTTGCACGGCAGAACGCTCGGCAGCCCAATCGCAATTCAAATTGGCAATTCCGAGTGGGCGAAGTGGACGACGATCATGTCGCCGCACCCACTGGACATGGAAGACGATGAGGTGGCAAAGGCGATGTCGTCCGGGCGCGGGGCGCGCCTGACTCGCCCGCGCCCGGGCCACGCAGACTTTGCCGGCATGCTCAAGTATGGGTTCGATTCCGCTCGGCCGGTCCTGGAGCGCTCCTCCGCCCGCGAGACCGCGGCACGCGTCGCTGCGGCGACTGTCGCGCGCTCGCTGCTGCGCGAAACGTTGGGCGTCGAAGTGTTCTCGCACGTGATCTCGATCGGCGAGTCTGCGCCGTACGCAGGCCCCGCGCCCACGTACGCGGACATTGATGCGATTGATGCGTCCCCGGTGCGCGCGTACTCCAAGGAGGCCGAAGAGGACATGGTGTCCTGCATCGAGGCGGCCAAGAAGTCCGGCGACACCCTAGGTGGCATCGTCGAGGTCATCGTGGATGGACTGCCCATCGGGCTCGGGTCCCACATTTCTGGTGACCACCGCCTGGACTCGCAGCTCGCTGCCGCGCTCATGGGGATCCAGTCGGTCAAGGGCGTGGAGATTGGCGACGGCTTCGAGGAAGCCCGTCGTCGCGGCTCCGAGGCCCACGACGAAATGGTGCGCGACGAGGACGGCGTGCACCGTCTGACCAACCGCGCGGGCGGCTTGGAGGGCGGCATGACCAATGGCGAGCAGCTGCGCGTGCGTGCGGCGATGAAGCCGATCTCCACCGTCCCCCGAGCCCTGCAGACGGTCGACATGTCTACGGGCGAGGCCGCGACGGGCATTCACCAGCGCTCCGACGTGTGCGCCGTCCCCGCCGGCGGCGTGGTCGCCGAGGCCATGGTGGCGCTCGTGCTTGCGCGCGCGGTGCTGGAAAAGTTCGGCGGCGACAGCCTTGAGGAGACGAAGCGCAACATCGACGCGTACAACGAAGACGTGCGCCGCCGCCTCAATTTTGCAGACGGCGCGGTGCATGAGGCGGCAGGAGAGAAGAAGGAAGGCAACGCCAATGACGTTCACTGAGTCAGCGCAGGAGCGCGACGAAGCGACCACCCCCGAGCTGGATACCTCGCCGGATTCCCAGCCCACTGCGCAGGCCTCCGTCGTTGCGTCCGTCCCCAGGATCGTGCTGGTCGGCCCGCCGGGCGCCGGAAAATCGACGATCGGGCGCCGGATTGCCAGCGCCCTGAACCTGCCGATCGTGGACTCTGATCTGCTCATCGAGCAATCCGAGGGCAAAGCCTGCGGGGAAATCTTCTCCGAGGTCGGTGAGGAGCGCTTCCGTGAGATCGAGGCAGGGTGCGTTGCACGCGCTCTCGCGACCGGCGGCGTAGTGAGCCTGGGCGGAGGGGCAATCCTCACCGCCTCGACGCGCCAGCTGCTGCAGCGCCACACGGTGGTGTGGATCGACGTGAGTGCGGAGGAGGGCATCCGCAGGACCGCGAACGAGACGTCGCGTCCAGTCCTCAACGCGGATGACCCAGCGCAGCACTACCGCGACCTCCTGGCTACCCGCGAGCCGTTCTACCGCGAGGTTGCGGACTACCGCGTTCGCACGGACCAGCGCCCCCCACAGCGTGTGGTCGCGGAGATTCTGGGGATCATCGAGTCCTCGGAGGAGTAGGCGCGGACAAGCGCGTGCCGGAGCAGGCGCACGAGGGCATTCTGGGGAAGAATCGGACCACACTCGCACCCGTCCACAAAGGAGCACACTATGGCACACGTCGAGGTCACCGGACCTTCGCCGTACACCATCCACATCGCGCACCGCATTACTGATCAGGTCGCGCCTCGCGCCAAAGAGATTGGGGCGCGCAAGGTGGCGATCGTGCACCAGGCTGCGCTCAAGGCGGTGGCGCGTGGCATCGCGGGCGACCTCGAGGCCGTGGGCGTTCAGCCGGTGATGGCGGAGATCCCGGACGCGGAGGCGGGCAAGTCCCTGGACACGGCAAGCACGCTGTGGGACCTCCTGGGTACGAGCGGCTTCTCGCGCCAGGATGCGGTGATCGGCCTCGGCGGCGGCGCGGCAACAGACATTGCGGGTTTCGTCGCCGCGACGTGGATGCGCGGCATCAAGGTCATCCAGGTTCCGACCACGCTGCTCGCGATGGTGGACGCCGCTGTGGGCGGCAAGACCGGCATGAACACCGAGGTAGGGAAGAATCTGGTCGGCGCGTTCCATGAGCCGGACTCCGTGTTCATTGACCTCGAGCGGATCTTTACGCTGCCGGAGGAGGAGATCGTGTCCGGCTCCGCCGAGTTGGTCAAGACCGGTTTTATCGCGGACCCGAAGATCCTCGACCTCTACCGCGACGGCAGCGCCCGCGGTGAGTGGAATTGGGAGGAGCTGGTGCGCCGCTCCGTCGCCGTCAAGGCGGCCGTGGTCAGCCGCGACCTCACCGAATCCGGGCTGCGCGAAATCCTCAACTACGGGCACACGCTCGGCCACGCTATCGAGCGTCGCGAGCAATACACCTGGCGCCACGGCAACGCGGTCGGTGTCGGCATGATGTTTGCGGCGCACCTCGCGCACGAGCGCGGGCTTATCGACGCCACCCTGCTGGACCTCCACCGCGAGATCCTCACCCTTGTCGGCCTGCCCACTTCGTACGAACCGGGCGCCTTCGACGAGCTATACGAGGCGATGACGCACGACAAGAAGAACCGCGACGGCCGCATCCGCTTCGTGGTGCTCAACGCCCTCGGCTCGTGCACGCGGCTCGAGGATGCAACCGTCGAGGAGATGCGCGCGGCGTACGACGCAATTTCCCAACCCACCCAGGAGGCGTAACTGTGAAAATTCTTGTGCTCAATGGCCCGAACCTCAACCGGCTCGGCAAGCGGCAGCCGGAGGTGTACGGGAGTGAGACGCTGGGGGACGTCGAGAAGCGGCTGCACGACCGCGCAGCCGAGCTCGGCGTGGAGGTCGAGGTGCGCCAGACCAACCAGGAGGGCGAGATGCTGGACTGGGTCCACGAGGCTGCAGACCACCGCTGGCCCGTGATCATCAACCCGGGCGGGTGGACGCACACCTCGGTGGCGCTGCGCGATGCGCTCGTGGAGCTGACGGACCATCGCGGGTTCATTGAGTTGCACATTTCCAACGTGCACGCGAGGGAGGAGTTCCGCCACCACTCGTACCTGTCGCCGATCGCGCGCGGTGTAATCGCAGGGCTTGGCACGCAGGGCTACCTGCTCGCCCTCGAATATTTTGCCAACAACGTAGAGTAGAACTTTCACGTACAACTTGCGTCAGGAGGAAAGAATGTCACTGGCAGATACTCGTTTTGAAACCCGGCGCCGCAAGCTGGCCTCGAGCCTGGCGGCGCAGCGGATCGACGACATGTTGCTGACCCACCTGATCCACGTGCGCTACTTCTCCGGCTTTACCGGCTCCAACGGCGCCCTGCTGGTGTCCAAGGACCGTACCGCGAAGGTGGCGACAGATGGCCGCTACGCCACGCAGATTTCGGAAGAGGTCCCGGACGTCCCGGCAACGATCACCCGCAAGGTGGCCATCGAGCTGCTGGCGGGAGTGGTGGACGGCCACCGCGTGGGCTTCGAGGCCGACTACGTAAGCGTCTCCGAGCTGGAAGCGCTGCGCAACGCCTGCCCGGAGGGCGTTACGCTGGTGCCCGTCAGTGGCGCGGTCGAGGAGATCCGCCTGCTCAAGGACCAGCTCGAGCTGACCAGACTCGAGGAGGCGGCCGATTTGGCCACGCAGGCGCTCGAGCAGCTTATCGACGCCGGCGAGCTCGCCCCCGGGCGCTCCGAACGCGACGTCGCCGCGGACCTGGAATACCGCATGCGCAAACTTGGCGCGGAGCGCCCCAGCTTTGACACCATCGTCGCCTCCGGGCCGAACTCTGCCAAGCCGCACCACGGCGCCGGCGAGCGGACGCTGGAAACGGGCGACCTGGTCACCATTGATTACGGCATGTTCCGACTCGGCTTCAACTCCGACATGACGCGCACGTTCGCGCTGGGGGAGCCGAACGATTTCCTGCGCGAGATCTACGAGGTCACCCTGCAGTCCCAGCTCGCCGGCGTTCGCGCGGCGGTACCGGGGGCGAAGCTGGTCGACGTGGATGCCGCCTGCCGCGACGTGATCGAGGCCGCCGGGTACGGCGAATACTTTGTCCACTCCACCGGGCACGGCGTGGGCCTGGACGTCCACGAGGCACCGTACGCAGCGAAGACCGGCAAGGGTACGCTGCAGGAAGGGATGACGTTGACCATTGAGCCGGGTATTTATGTCCCGGGGCGCGGCGGCGTGAGGATCGAGGATACCCTGTTCATTACCTCCGGCGCGCCGAAGGTGATCACGAAGTTCCCCAAGGACTTGACAGTGCTGTAGCATTGTTGTGTTTGCACACTGTTGAACGCACTGTCTCAACATCGTTGAGCCACGCTTTGTGGCATGCCAGAAGAAAGGTTTCACGTGGCAACTACCGCCGATTTCAAGAACGGCCTCGTGCTCAAGAACGAGGGCAAGCTCCAGCAGATCATTGAGTTCCAGCACGTCAAGCCGGGTAAGGGCCCCGCATTCGTGCGCACGAAGCTCAAGGACGTTGTCACCGGCAAGACCGTTGACAAGACCTGGAATGCCGGTGTGAAGGTCGAGACCGCGACCGTGGACCGCCGCGACATGACTTACCTGTACAACGACGGCACGAGCTACGTCGTCATGGACGACAAGACCTTCGAGCAGTTCGAGCTGCCCGCTGACAAGTTCGGCGACGCGGCACGCTTCCTGCTGGAGAACATGCGCGTGCAGGTTTCTTTCCACGAGGGTGAGGCGCTGTTCGCCGAGCTGCCGATCTCCGTCGACCTCAAGGTCGAGCACACCGAGCCGGGCCTGCAGGGCGACCGCTCCTCCGGCGGCACCAAGCCGGCGACGCTGGAGACCGGTGCTGAGATCCAGGTTCCGCTGTTCCTGGAGACCGGCAACGTGGTCAAGGTGGACACCCGCACGGGTGAGTACCTCTCTCGCGTGAGCAACTAATGCCTGACTACAAACGCCACGGGGCGCGCTACCGCGCCCGCCGCCGCGCGGTGGACATCCTCTTTGAGGCCGAAACGCGCGACGTGGATCCGGTGGAAATTGTAGAAGACCGGGCGGAGCTGTCCCGAAACCCACAGAACTCGGTGGCGCCGGTGGCGGACTACACCCGCCAGATCATCTCCGGAGCCGCCGAGCAGCTCGACGACCTGGACGATGCCATTGAGCGCTACCTGGTGGATGACTGGGAGCTGTTCCGCTTGCCAGCCGTGGATCGGCAGATCCTCCGCGTCTGTGCGTGGGAGATCATGTACAACGAGGACGTTGACGCGCCGATTTCCATTAAGGAAGGCGTGGAGATGGCGGCGGAGTACTCCGGTGCGGCGGCGTCGCCGTACATCAACGTCGTGCTCGACGGTATCGCGCAGCGCGGCGCCCCGGAGGCACCGTTCGCCGACGACACTGAGGATGCTGTGGGCGCTGAGGGCGCCGAGGGTACCGAGGAAGCTGGTGTCGGCGAGCAGGAGGCAACGTCTGCCGATGATGCGCAGCGCGCCGTCACCGCTGTCGTCGCCGGCGCCGCGGTCCCGCCCGAATCGCGCTCCGCTGTCGCCGAGAAGCTGGAAAACTAGGCAGCAACGAGAAGAACGTGAAAGAACGTGAAGGTGTTCGCCGAAAGGCGGGCACCTTTCGCTGTATCCTGCGTTGACAGATACAGCACCGTAGGGGAGCAACACAGGAGGAACCATGTCCAAGGTGACGATCGAAGACGCGAAGTCGTTCATGGTCGGGCCCAACTTTCAACTCGACGATGTCGACCCGGCCGCCACCCCCGGCGTGTCCGACGTGGACGACGCGTTCAACGCGTACGACGACGAGCTGAGCGAGCTCCACAAGCTGCTCTTTGCCAACGGCCGCGCGGGAAACGAGGACGCCGGTTCGGTCCTCTTGGTGTTGCAAGGAATGGACACGTCCGGCAAGGGCGGCCTCATCCGGCACGTGGTGGGGCAGACAATGGATCCCCAGGGCGTCCACATTCAGGCGTTTGGCAAGCCGACCGAGGAGGAGGCAGAGCACGACTTCCTCTGGCGTTTCTACCCGCACCTGCCCGAGCCGGGCGGGGTCAGCGTTTTCGACCGTTCACACTACGAGGACGTGCTGGTGCAGCGCGTGAAGCAGATGGCGCCGCCGGAGGAAATCGAGCGCCGCTACGGCGCGATCGTGGACTTTGAAAAGGAGGCGGCCGCCCGCGGCACCAAGATCATCAAGGTGATGCCGCACATTTCCCGCGATTTTCAGGCGGAAAACTTGAAAGACCGCATCGAGCGGGCGGACAAGCACTGGAAGTACAACCCGGGCGATATTGATGACCGCAGATTGTGGTCGCAGTACATGGCCGCCTACCAAATCGCGCTGACCAGGACCTCGACGGATGAGGCCCCCTGGTACTGCATCCCCTCCGACAACAAGAAGTATTGCCGTGCCGTGGTCAAAACCTTGCTTGTCGACGCCCTCGCGTCCCTCGACCTCACGTGGCCGGAAGCCACCTTTGACAAGGACGAGGAACTCAAACGCCTCGCCGAGTCCTAGTCGCGGTTCTCGCGGGCCTGCGTCATTTCGTCGACAAGCGCGCGCATGGCGTCCTGGGCCTGCAAGACGCCGTCGATACTCAGCTTGAGCGCGCTTTGCAGCTGTTCGTCGGTCATGCCGGCTGCGACCTGGGTCTCCGATTCGGTGCGCACGATGAGCGTGTCGGCCTTGTTGACCACGAGCGCGCGTGCGTCGAGGAAGGTCGAGTTCACCTGGTTCGCGGCGAGATAAACCGTGGGGTCGGGGCTGTCCGCCGGGGTCTCGGTCGACGCATCCGCGCGGATGATCGCCACGGAGTCCAGCAGGACGAAGAGGACGTTGAACCCGTTGAGGTTGGCCACCGCGGCGCGGCCGCTGGCGTCGGGTTCGATCGTGACACCGTGCGCGCTCATCGCATCGGCGATGCGATCAATGGTTACGAGCGAGGTGTAGGTTTGTGTGTCTTTAGTGCTCATTGTGCGGGTCCTCCCATGTAACCAGGGTCGGGAACGAGGTGGCCAGGAAATCGAACGCCTGCAGCACGACGTCGATGGAGCTCATGATGAACGCGCCGAGCTGGTTGTGCGACGCGCCGTGGGTAATGTCCATCGAGCGCACCGCGCTGATCGCAATGTGGTCCTCGCCCTGCTCGAAGAAGCGGAGCGTGGGGGCGAAGTGGGTCTGGTTGTGCTCGTTGGTGGCGAGCAGGATGTGGGAGGCCATGTCCTTGGGGATCTCGCCGCGCCACAGGGATTCGAACACCAGGTGATCCTGGTCGATCGCCACGACGATCGCGGCGTTGACGAATCCGGACAGCAGGGTGCCGTTTTCTACGCGGTACTCCAGGTTTTCCGCCTTGAAGATCTCCTCCACCGCTTCAATGGTCACGGGGTGCAGCTGGTTGGCGGGGTCCGCCTGCGCGTCGGCGTTGACCTTGGCAACGGTGTCTTCGTCCGGCGTGGGCGGGATCGTCGCCTCTCCGCCGGTCTGGTCGGGTGCGTGTTCGTTGTTAGTCACACGCACGACTGTACCTGGTAGCGCCTACGCCTCGAGGAGGTCCTCGCGTCCCAGCTCGTGGTCCAGCGCGGAGCGCAGCGTGGGGTAGCGCTGCACCCAGCCGCGCTGGCGAGCGACCGCCGCGTCCACCCGTTGGTCCGCGAGCGCAAGCTCGGCGGCTCCCTCCGCACCGAGCAGCAGTTTTGGCCCGAAGGTCGGGATGGGCAGGACGTCCGGGCGTCGGAGGACCTCCGCGAGGGTGGCGGACATCTCCGCGTTCGTGACGGGCTGCGCGGCCGTCGCGTTCACCGGACCAGACACGGTGTGATCCAGGAGCGCGCGAACGTAGGTGTCCGTGAGGTCGTCGAGGCTCACCCAGGACATCCAGAAATCGCCGCTGCCAAATCGGGCGCCGAGCCCCGCCGAAACGCTCGCCTTGAGCACGGGAAGGAGTCCGCCAGCCCCAGACAGTGCGAGACCGGTGCGGATCTGCACAGTGCGCAGCCCCTCTACGCGGGCCGCCTCTTCCCACGCCTGGCAGACCTCGGCGAGGAAGCCGGCGCCAACGGGGGCGTCCTCGGCGTGAGGGGAGCCGCCCGCCTCGGTGCCGTAGTACCCGACGGCGGAGGCGGAGATGAACGTGCGCACGCCCGGCTCCGCGGCGAGTGCGGCGAGCTTCCGCGTCGGCGCGACGCGCGAGTCCCAGATCCGGCGCTTCTTCGCATCGGTGAAGCGGCCCATGATCGATTCGCCTGCCGGGTGGATCACCGCGTCTATCCCCTCGAGCAGGTCGGGGTGCGGGTTGTCCGGGTCCCACTGGCGCTCGCCGGGGCCGGCGGTGTGGCGGACCAGCGGGATGACGGTGTGGCCCAGGGTGGTCAACTGCGCGCGGAGGTGGGTACCCACCAGCCCGCTCGAGCCGGTGAGGGCGATGACGAGGGGCGTCGAAGCAGGCAGTGATTGCGCGAAGGCGATGTCGCCGACCAGCTGCCGCTGGCGGTAGGCAAACGCCGGGGTGAGCAGCGGGGCGGGGGTGGGGGTAGACACGGCGTCGAGAAGCACTGTGCTGCCAGCGTCCTCGACTGAGTCCCGGAACGTGTGACGGTGGCGCCATTTGGTCAGTGCGCGCACCGACTGGTTGGTGGCGACATCCTCAAACGAGCGGGCGAACTCGTACCCGGCGCGCTGGTGCTGCGCCACCCACCGCTGGCCTGCGGGGAGGGCAAAGACGGTGGTTCCGGAGCGAAGCGATGCGGCCTCGGACGCCACTGTCATGGGCAGAAACGGCGGGGTGAGCCGGGTGACCGCCCCCGGGCGCGCGTGCCAATTCCACACCTCGAGGCGGGGTGCGGGGACGGTGTGCTCTGCGGTGATTCCCATGGTCGCTGCTCCGTGCCTGTGTGTGCGGATCTGGTGCTAGACTGAGTGTCAGTCTCCACCCTAGGCGCTGACGCGCCCAGGGGTATTTGAGAAGACGGCACATTGTGAATATTGCATGCACCAGACAAGCATCCTTTAAATTCCGCACTGTGAGGCGGGGAAGGAGGCATGATGAGTGAAGACAACCGCGCGACCGTAGAGCTGCTGACTGCAGACGACGTCGCGCGCACAATCGCACGCATCGCGCACCAGATCATTGAAAAGACGGCGCTGGATTCGGCGCTGAAGTCAGAGGCGAGCGACGCACCGGCGTCGCCAGTATTGCTCCTTGGCATCCCCTCCGGGGGCGTGCCGTTGGCGCAGCGGATCGCCGCGTCCGTCGAGGAGTTCTCCGGCGTGGAGGTCCCCGTTGGCAGCCTCGACGTGACCCTGTACAGGGACGACCTGCGCGACAAGCCGCACCGCGCGCTGCGCCCCACAAGCATCCCCGCGCCGCTTGACGGCGCGACGGTGATCCTCGTGGACGACGTCCTCTATTCCGGTCGCACCATCCGGGCAGCGCTCGACTCGCTGCGCGACATCGGCCGCCCGGCCGCGATCCAGCTCGCGGTGCTGGTGGACCGCGGGCACAGGCAGCTGCCCATCCGCGCCGACTACGTGGGCAAGAACATCCCGACCGCGCTCACGGAGGACGTGACCGTCACGCTCACGCCGATTGATGCCCGCGACGCGGTCACGCTGAGCCGGACCGCACCGGCCGCCGAAGGAGAGGCGAAGTAGCATGAAACACCTCGTTGACATCGCGGATCTCACCCGCGACGACGCCATCGCGATCATGGATGAGGCCGACCGCTTCAAGGAAGCCCTGGACGGCCGCGACATCAAGAAGTTGCCCACGCTCCGTGGGCGCACCATCTTCACCCTCTTCTACGAGAACTCCACCCGCACGCGCTCCTCGTTCGAGACCGCGGGCAAATGGATGAGCGCGGACGTGATCAACATTTCCGCTTCCAGCTCCTCGGTGAAGAAGGGCGAATCCCTCAAAGATACGGCGCTCACGG
Organism: Corynebacterium gottingense; assembly: GCF_002285125.1. Classification (NCBI taxonomy): domain Bacteria; kingdom Bacillati; phylum Actinomycetota; class Actinomycetes; order Mycobacteriales; family Corynebacteriaceae; genus Corynebacterium; species Corynebacterium gottingense. The sequence goes on along the minus strand of NZ_NSGN01000001.1, from coordinate 152,332 downwards.
TGCAGTCGGTCGGCGCCGATGCCATCATCATGCGACACTCCGCATCCGGTGCCGCGAAGCTGCTCACGAAGTGGCTGCCGGAGACCAGCATCATTAACGCCGGCGACGGCAAACACCAGCACCCGACCCAGGCCCTGCTGGACGCGGTGACCATGCGCCAGCGCATCGGCGAGATCGCCGGGCGCAAGGTGGTCATCGTGGGCGACATCGTGCACTCGCGCGTGGTCCGCTCCAACGTTGACCTGCTCACGCTGCTCGGCGCGGAGGTCGTGCTGGTCGCGCCGCCAACCCTGCTGCCCACCGGGGTCGAGCACTGGCCAGCGCGCGTGGCTTACGACTTGGACGCGGAGATTGCGGACGCGGACGTGGTGATGATGCTCCGCGTGCAGGCCGAGCGCATGCACGGCGGCTTCTTCCCCTCGCACCGCGAGTACGCCTCGCTGTACGGGCTGAGCGCGGCTCGCGCGGACCGCATGAAGGACGGCGCGATCATCATGCACCCGGGCCCGATGTTGCGCGGAATGGAAATCAATTTTGCTGTTGCGGAGCGCCAGAACACGGCGGTGTTGCAGCAGGTAACCAACGGTGTCTACACGCGCATGGCCGTGCTGTTTACGCTGCTTGCGGGAGAGGAAAAGTAAATGGCAAAGATTCTGCTGAAGAACGTGCGCCCGTACGGCGAGGACGAGGTGCAGGTGCTTATCGACGGCGGCGTGATCACCGCCATCGGCACCGAACTCGACGTCAACGACGCCGAGAGCGTCAAGGACGCCGAGGTCATCGACGCGCAGGGGAAGGTGCTGCTGCCGGGCCTGGTGGACATGCACGTCCACTTGCGCGAGCCGGGCCGCGAGGACACCGAGACCATCGCCACCGGCTCTGACGCCGCCGCGAAGGGTGGGTTCACCGCCGTTTTCACCATGGCGAACACTAGCCCGGTGATTGATCAGCCGTTTTTGGCTGACGCCGTGTGGGAAAAGGGCCAGGCCTACGGGAAGTGCGACGTGTACCCTGTTGGCGCGATCACGCAGGGGCTTCAAGGTGAGCAGCTCAGCGAGATCGGCCTGATGAGCCGCGGCCACGTGCGGATGTTTTCCGACGACGGAAAGTGCGTCAACAACCCGCAGGTGATGCGCCGCGCGGTGGAGTACGCGAAGGCGTACGACGTCCTGCTGGCTCAGCACGCCGAGGACCACCGCATGACCGCGGACTCGGTCGCGCACGAGGGCGAGGTGGCCGCACGACTCGGGTTGGGCGGCTGGCCGCGCGTCGCCGAGGAATCGGTGGTGGCACGCGACGTGATCATGACGCGCGACTACGGCGGGCGCCTGCACATCTGCCACGCCTCGACCGAGGGCACCGTGGAACTGCTGCGGTGGGCGAAGTCCCAGGGCATTGCGGTAAGCGCCGAGGTTACCCCGCACCACCTGCTCCTCACGGACGAGAAGCTGGAAACCTACGACGGCGTCTTCCGCGTCAACCCGCCGCTTCGCGAGTCCCGCGACACGGTCGCGCTGCGCGACGCGCTGCTCGACGGCACCGTGGACGTCGTAGCCACTGACCACGCGCCGCACGGCTCCGAGGACAAGTGCGTGGAGTTCGAACACGCGAAGCCGGGCATGCTCGGGCTGGAGACCTCGCTAGCCATCATTGCCAAGGTCTTCGTCGAATCCGGGCTGGCAGATTGGCGCTTTGTGGCCAAGGTAATGAGCGAGCGCCCCGCGGAGATCCTGCGCCTGGCCGACCAGGGCCGGCCGATTGCGGAGGGCGAGCCCGCCAACCTGGTGCTCGTGGACCCGGGTGCCGCGTGGACCGTACACGGCGAGGAGCTCCGCTCGAAGGCCTCGAACACACCCTACGAGGGCACCGAGTTTTCCACTAGCGTGGCACTGACGCTGCTGCGCGGCGAGGTGACCTACCGCGCCACCCCAAGCGACACCACAACCAGCACGAAGTAAGGAACCACCATGACTGAATCTCGAATCCCTGCGGCACTCGTGCTCGGAGACGGCAACGTCTACCGCGGAACCGCTTTTGGCGCCGTCTCGGCTGATTGCGACTCGCAGGACTCCGCGACGAGCGAGCCGGTGTACGGCGAAGCCGTCTTCACCACTGGCATGAGCGGCTACCAGGAGACGATGACGGACCCGTCCTACCACCGCCAGATCGTCGTGATGACGGCACCGCAGATTGGCAATACCGGCTGGAACGACGAGGACAATGAGTCCCGCGGCAACCGCATCTGGGTCGCCGGCCTGATCATCCGCGACCTGTCCAAGCGGGTCTCCAGCTGGCGCGCGGAGCGTTCGCTGGAAGAGGAGATGCGCAACCAGGGCATCGTGGGCATCAGCGGCATTGACACCCGCTCCGTGGTGCGCCACCTGCGCAATTTCGGTTCCATTCCGGCTGGCATTTTTGTGGGGGAGGACGCCGCACAGAGCGTCGATAAGCTTGTGGCGCTGGTGAACGAGCAGCCGAGCATGGCTGGAGCCGACTTGTCCGCCGAGGTCAGCGCGGACGAGCCGTATACGGTCAAGGCGCAAGGGGAGAAGCGCTTCACCGTCGTGGCGTACGACATGGGCGTGAAGACGGCGACCCCGAACCACCTGGCCAAGCGCGGGGTGGAGACAATCGTCGTGCCTGCGAACACTCCCTTTGAGGAGATCACTCAGTACAACCCGGACGGCGTATTCATCTCCAACGGTCCGGGCGACCCGGCGACCGCCGATGAGATGGTGGACATCACCCGCAAGGTCCTCGAACAGAAGCTGCCGCTGTTTGGCATCTGCTTTGGCAACCAGATCCTCGGCCGCGCGCTGGGGCTGGAGACCTTCAAGATGAAGTTCGGCCACCGCGGCATCAACGTGCCGGTGAAGAACCACCTGACCGGCAAGATCGACATCACCTCGCAGAACCACGGCTTCGCGCTGAAGGCGCCGGACGGCGTTGGCGTGGGCGAGAAGTTCGACACCGACTTCGGCCCGGCCGTGGTGTCGCACACCTGCCTGAACGACGACACCGTGGAGGGCGTCGCGCTGGAAAACGGCATGGCGTACTCGGTGCAGTTCCACCCGGAGTCTGCCGCCGGACCGCACGACGCGAACCCGCTGTTTGATCAGTTCATCGAGCTCATGCAGCAGCACAGCCCGAACGCACAGTAACCAGGAACCAGGAAACACAAGGGAGAATTCACGATGAAACGCAACGACATCAACCACGTCCTGGTTATCGGTTCCGGGCCAATCGTCATCGGTCAAGCCTGCGAGTTTGACTACTCGGGTACCCAGGCGTGCCGCGTGCTCAAGGAGGAGGGTCTGCGCGTGACCCTCATCAACTCCAACCCGGCCACCATCATGACCGACCCGGAGTTCGCCGACCACACCTACGTCGAGCCGATCGAGCCCGAATACATTGACAAGATCCTCGCCCGCGAGGCCGAGCAGGGCAACCCGGTGGACGCCATCCTGGCAACCCTCGGCGGCCAGACCGCCCTCAACGCTGCGATCCAGCTGGACCGCCAGGGCATCCTGGCCAAGCACGGCGTGGAGCTCATCGGCGCAAATATTGACGCCATCGAGCGCGGCGAAGACCGCCAGAAGTTCAAGGACATCGTTGCCAAAATCGGCGGCGAGTCTGCGCGCTCCCGAGTCTGCTTCAACATGGACGAGGTCCACGAGACCGTCGCCGAGCTGGGACTGCCCGTCGTCGTGCGCCCGTCCTTCACCATGGGTGGACTCGGCTCCGGCCTGGCGTTTTCCATGGAGGACCTGGACCGCATCGCCGGTGGCGGCCTAGAGGCCAGCCCGGAGGCCAACGTGCTCATCGAGGAATCCATCCTCGGCTGGAAGGAGTACGAGCTGGAGCTCATGCGCGACGGCGACGACAACGTCGTGGTCATCGCGTCCATTGAAAACGTTGACGCGCTCGGCGTGCACACCGGCGATTCCGTGACCGTGGCGCCCGCGCTGACGCTCACCGACCGCGAGTACCAGACCATGCGCAACCAGGGCATCGCGATCATCCGCGAGGTCGGCGTGGACACCGGCGGCTGCAATATTCAGTTCGCGGTCAACCCGGATGACGGCCGCATCATCACCATCGAGATGAACCCCCGCGTCTCGCGCTCGTCCGCGCTGGCGTCGAAAGCCACTGGCTTCCCGATTGCAAAGATCGCCTCGCTGCTGGCCATCGGCTATACCCTCGACGAGATCACCAACGACATCACCGGCGAGACCCCGGCGGCGTTCGAGCCGACTCTGGACTACGTCATTGCCAAGATGCCGCGCTTTGCGTTTGAGAAGTTCCCGGGCAGCGACGACACCCTCGGCACCTCCATGAAGGCGGTCGGCGAGGCCATGGGCATTGGCCGCAACTACATTCAGAGCCTGAACAAGGTCATGCGCTCGATGGAAGACAAGCCGAACGGTTTCTGGACCAGGCCCGACGAGTACTTCGCGGAAGGCCGCGAGCAGGACCTCAACGCCGTGCTGGATGACCTGAAGACGCCGACGGACAAGCGCATGTACGACGTCGAGCTGGCACTGCGCCTCGGCGCGTCGATCGAACTCGTCCACGAGGCCAGCGGTATCGACCCCTGGTTCCTCGCCGAGCTGCAGGCGCTCGTGGACTTCAGAAGCACGCTTGCCGACGCCCCCGTGCTCGACGCCGACCTCCTCCGCGAGGCCAAGACGTACGGGTTATCCGACGCCCAGATCGCCGCGCTGCGCCCGGAGCTGGCCGGCGAGGACGGCGTGCGCTCCCTGCGCTGGTCGCTGGGCATCCACCCCGTGTTCAAGACGGTGGACACTTGCGCGGGTGAGTTCGAGGCGCAGACGCCTTACCACTACTCGGCCTACGAGATGGACCCGAACGCGGAGTCCGAGGTCGCCGAGACCGGCCGCGAGAAGGTCATCATCCTCGGCTCCGGCCCGAACCGCATCGGCCAGGGCATCGAGTTCGACTACTCCTGCGTGCACGCGGCCCTTGAGCTGTCGCGCATTGGCTACGAGACGGTAATGGTCAACTGCAACCCGGAGACCGTCTCCACCGACTACGACACCGCAGACCGCCTCTACTTCGAGCCGCTGACGTTCGAGGACGTCATGGAAATCTACCGCGCCGAGCAGGCGTCCGGCACGGTGGCTGGTGTGATTGTCCAGCTTGGTGGCCAGACCCCGCTGGGCCTGGCGCAGCGACTTGCGGATGCCGGCGTGCCCGTCGTGGGCACCAGCCCGGAAGCCATCGACCTGGCGGAGGACCGCGGCGAGTTCGGCGACGTGCTCACCGCAGCGAACCTGCCGGCACCGGCCTACGGCACGGCCACGTCCTTCGATGAGGCCCGCGAGGTGGCCAACGGCATTGGCTACCCGGTGCTCGTGCGCCCCTCCTACGTGCTGGGCGGCCGCGGCATGGAGATCGTTTACGACGAGGCGAGCCTGCACGACTACATTGAGCGCGCCACCGAGCTGACGCCGGACCACCCGGTGCTAGTGGACCGCTTCCTGGACTCCGCGATCGAGATCGACGTGGACGTGCTGTGCGACGGCGACGAGGTCTACCTCGGCGGCGTCATGGAGCACATCGAGGAGGCGGGCATCCACTCCGGCGACTCCGGTTGCGCGCTGCCGCCGATGACACTCGGCCCGGACGACATTGCCAAGGTGCGCCGCTCCGCGGAGGCGCTGGCGCACGGGATCGGCGTCAAGGGCCTGATGAACGTGCAGTTCGCGCTGAAGGACGACATCCTCTACGTCATCGAGGCAAACCCGCGCGCCTCGCGCACCGTCCCGTTCGTGTCGAAGGCGACGGGCGTGCACCTGGCCAAGGCCGCGTCGCGCATCATGATGGGCGCCTCCATCGCGCAGCTGCGCGAGGAGGGCCTGATCCCGTCGGACTACGACGGCGGCTCCCTCCCGCTGGAGCACCCGATCGCGGTGAAGGAGGCGGTCCTCCCGTTCACGCGCTTCCGTCGCCCAGACGGCTCGCTGCTGGATACCATCCTTGGCCCGGAGATGAAGTCCACGGGCGAGGTGATGGGCCTTGCCCCGTCCTTCGGCGTGGCGTACGCGAAGGCGGAGACAGCAGCGTTTGGCGCCTTGCCCACCGAGGGGACTGTCTTCGTCTCGGTGGCCAACCGCGACAAGCGCACCCTCATCTTCCCGATCCAGCGCCTGTACACCATGGGCTTCAAGGTGGTGGCTACGGCCGGCACCGCCCAGATGCTGCGCCGCAACGGCATCGAGTGCGAGGTCGCCCAGAAGGCCTCCGAGGTGCGCGAGGGCGGCGAGGGGACCTCGATTGTGGACCGCATTAACGACGGCGAGATCGACCTGATCCTCAACACCCCGGCCGGTTCCTCCGGCGCCCGCCACGACGGGTACGACATCCGCGCGGCGGCCGTCGTCGCTGGCGTGCCGATCATGACCACGGTGCAGGGCGTGACCGCGGCCGTGCAGGGCATCGAGGCGATCCGGGACAACGAGATCACCGTGATGAGCCTGCAGGAGCTCGAGCACGCAGCCAAGGAAGAGGCGAGCGCCGATGCCGAGTAGCGCCCCGCAGCCCGGGTTCGGCGGACGTCTCGTCGCCGCGGGCGAGCGCCACGGTCGGCTGTGCGTCGGCATCGACCCGCACGCCGCGCTGCTTAAGCAGTGGGGCCTCCCAGATTCCGTCGACGGCTTGCGCCGCTTCGCGGAGATCTGCGTCGAGGCGTTCGCCGGGTACGTCGCCCTGGTGAAGCCGCAGGTCGCGTTCTTTGAGCGCTTCGGTGCGCGTGGCTTTGCGGTCCTGGAGGAGACGCTGGCGTCGCTGCGCGAGCGCGGCACCCTCTCGGTGGCAGACGCGAAGCGCGGCGACATCGGCTCGACCATGGCCGGCTACGCGGCCGCCTGGCTGGAGCCGGGCGCTCCGCTGGAGGCCGACGCGGTCACGCTGACGCCATACCTCGGCGTCGGCTCGCTGGAGCCCGCCATCGAGTTGGCCGGCGAGCACGGCAAGGGCGTGTTCATCATGGCCGCGAACTCAAACCCGGAGGCGGAGGCGTTCCAGAGCTCGCTTATCGACGACCGCACGATCTCCCAGTACATGGTCGACGGGTGCGCGGCGTACAACAGCGATTCCGACTCCGGAATCGGTCACGTCGGTCACGTTGGGGTCGTGGTGGGCGCGACCGTCGGCAAGCCGCCCCTGCTCGATCACCTCAACGCGCCGGTGCTCATGCCCGGGGTGGGCGCGCAGGGCGCCACGATGGATGACGTGGCGCGCATCGCCGGCGCGCAGGCTCGGCTGGTGTTTCCGAACGTCTCGCGGTCCGTGCTCAGCGCTGGCCCTGACGTGGGGAAACTTCGTGACCGGGCCGGTGAGCTGGCAAAATAGGAGCTTTGCCGGGGTCGTTTGCGCTTCTGGGCAAAAACCCTGGTAGTTTAGTTCCGTCAACGCGTTGACGTGGTTAAATCGTTTGACGCATCGGGCCGCGGTTGCGGTGCGGTGGCCGGGGCACGCTCCCCGGCGCGCGTCGGCGCGGAGGATCTGACCCAGTGCTACACTTAGCCAGAACTGAGAGTTGCACGGATGGCATTCGGGCTGTTGAACGGCCGTGTGGATTCGTGTGGTGGTCTCGGCTTGACGGCTTCGGTAGAACTGGACCGATACGTACTACTACACACATGGAGGAACCAGTGGCACTTCCACAGTTGACTGATGAGCAGCGTAAGGCAGCACTTGCAAAGGCAGCCGAGGCACGTAAGCAGCGCGCAGAGCTGAAGGCTTCGCTGAAGCGCGGCGACACCGACCTCAAGGACGTGCTGGACAAGGCTGAGTCCGACGAGATCATTGGTAAGACCAAGGTCTCCGCACTGCTCGAGGCCATGCCGAAGGTGGGCAAGGTCAAGGCCCGCGAGATCATGGAAGAGCTGGAAATCGCACAGACCCGCCGTCTGCGCGGCCTGGGTGAGCGTCAGCGTCGCGCCCTGCTGGAGCGTTTCGGCTTCTCCGAGGACTAGAGATGGCTGAGACAGCGCCGCGTGGGAGCCTGGTCGTCCTGGCCGGGCCCTCCGCTGTAGGGAAATCGACAGTGGTGCGGCGGCTTGTCAGCGACGTCCCGGATCTTTACTTCTCCGTCTCCATGACCACCAGGGCACCCCGCCCTGGCGAGGTCGACGGGGAGGACTACTTCTTCGTCAGCGCTGATGAATTCCAGCGCCGGATTGACGCGGGGGAGATGCTGGAGTGGGCCGACATTCACGGCGGTCTGCAGCGTTCCGGCACCCCGTCCGGTCCGGTCCGTGAGGCCCTCTCGGCCGGTCGCCCCGTGCTCGTGGAGGTTGACCTCGCCGGGGCTCGCAACATCAAGCAGTTGATGCCGGAGGCAAGAACGGTGTTCCTTGCCCCGCCGTCGTGGGAGATTCTGGTGCAGCGCCTGTCCGGGCGTGGCACCGAGACCGAGGACGTGATTCAGCGTCGTCTCACCACGGCTCGTGAAGAGCTCAACGCTCAGGATGAGTTTGATAGCGTTGTGGTCAACGATGACGTGGATTCGGCCGTCGCGGCAATTGCCAGCATCCTGATGAACACATCGAACAACAACACAAGCGAGTAGGTTTTTAGTGAGCAACATTACTGAGGAACCGTCGCAGGCAGCCCCGGAAGCTACCGAGGACAAGTCCTACGACGCACCCGAAGGCATTACTGCGCCTCCGATTGATGAGCTGCTGACCAAGGTGTCGTCCAAGTACGCACTGGTTATCTTCGCCGCGAAGCGCGCACGCCAGATCAACAGCTTCTACCAGGATTCCGAGGACGGCGTATTTGAGTTCGTCGGCCCGCTGGTCACCCCGGAAGCGGGGGAGAAGCCGCTGTCCATCGCGCTGCGTGAGATCCAGGCTGGTCTCCTCGAGCACGAAGAGGGCCAGTAACGCCTCGGCGGCACCGCGTCGCCTGAGACATCGAATCGGCACCACCGAGTAAGCCTGCATTGGGCTTGCGGGTGGTGCCGTTTGCGTAGACTAGGCCACCATGAGTCAACGCAACGTAGTCGTCGGCGTCGCCGGCGGTATCGCCGCATACAAAGCCTGCCACCTGATCAGAGACTTCAAAGAGGCGGGGGATGACGTCCGCGTGGTCCCGACCGCCAACGCGCTCAAATTCGTCGGCGCCGCCACGTTCGAGGCGCTGTCCGGACACCCGGTGGACACCGGTGTTTTCGAGCGTGTCGATGAGGTGCAGCACGTTCGCATTGGTCAGGAGGCTGACCTGATTGTGGTGGCCCCGGCGACGGCGGACGTGATCGCGCGCATTGCAGGGGGGCGCGCAGACGACCTCCTGACCGCGACGGTGCTCGTGGCCACGTGCCCCGTCGTCGTGGCACCGGCGATGCACACGGAGATGTGGCACAACGCTGCCACGCAAGCGAACGTGGCCACGCTACGCAGCCGCGGGGTGACGGTCTTGGAGCCCGCGCACGGGCGGCTGACCGGGAAGGACTCTGGCCCCGGCCGGTTGCTCGAGCCGCAGGCGATTGCGGAGCTCGCGCGCACGGTCGCCACGACCGGGCCGCTGGGCCGCCCGCTGGAGGGCAAGCGCGTGCTGGTCAGCGCCGGGAGCACGCAGGAAAACATCGACCCGGTCCGGTACGTGGGCAATCGGTCCTCCGGGCGCCAGGGCTTTGCGCTGGCCGATATTGCCGCGCACAAGGGGGCGCAGGTCACTGTGGTTGCGGGAAACACGGAGGCGCTGGAGACCCCGGCTGGTGCAGACGTGGTACGGGTGACCTCGACCCGCGACATGGAGCGCGAGATGCGCTCGCGTGCTCCCGAGGCGGATGTGGTGATCATGGCCGCCGCCGTGGCGGACTATCGCCCGGCGCACGAGGCGACCTCGAAGCTGAAGAAGGGACAGGCGGATGCGTCGCTAGAGCGCATCGAGCTGGTAGAAAACCCGGACATTCTGCGTGGGCTCGTTGACATGCGTGACAACGGGGAGACGACGGCGGCGATTATGGGGTTCGCGGCTGAGACAGATAACGCGCTGGAGTATGGCAAGGCAAAGCTGGCACGCAAGGGTGCGGACCTCCTGATGGTCAACGACGTCTCGGGCGGCAAGGTGTTTGGGCAAGCCCGGAACTCGGGGTGGTTGCTGTCGCGCGACGGCGGGGTCGCCACGATTGAGGACGGCACCAAGCACGAGGTCGCGGCGCAGATCTGGAGCGCGATTGAGGCCGCGGGGCACGACACGGAAGCATAACGTTGCCAATTTAGACAGCTTGGTCTATCGTGGTGTTCGTTCGCGTGGGGCGAGGTGGCGTCGATAAGCGTTCGCCCCGCTCGCGCTTCGCCCGCACGGCGATGAGATACGAAACAGTGCTGCACCGAAAGCGAGACCATTTTGTCTACTGATCCTTACTACCGTTTGTTCACCAGCGAGTCGGTGACCGAGGGCCACCCCGATAAGATCTGCGATGCCATCTCGGATGCCATCCTGGATGACATGCTCGCGCAGGATCCGGCAGCGCGCGTGGCTGTAGAGACCCTGGTCACCACCGGACAGGTGCACGTGGTCGGCGAGGTCAACACGACGGCGTACTCCAACATTGCGAAGATCGTGCGCGACAAGCTGGTCGGCATCGGCTTTACGTCGTCCGAGGTGGGGTTCGACGGGCGTACGTGCGGCGTCAATATCGCGATCGGTGACCAGTCGCTGGAGATTTCGGAGGGCGTGTCGACCTCGCAGGAGGTCCGCGAGCAGTCCTCCGCGGAGGCGGACGATCAGGCCGGTGCCGGCGACCAGGGCCTCATGTTTGGGTACGCCACGAATGAAACGCCGGAGTATATGCCGCTTCCCATTTCCACCGCGCACCGCCTGTCGCGCAGGCTCACGGAGGTGCGCAAGCTGGGCAAAGTGGTGGGCCTGCGTCCCGACGGCAAGACCCAGGTCACCTTCGCCTACGACGGCAACACCCCCGTCGCGCTGGACACCGTGGTGATTTCCACGCAGCACGACCCGGACTTCACCGGCGATGCGCTGCGCAACGCTCTGCGTACCGAGGTGCTCGAGTGGGTAGTCAAGGACGCCGGTCTGGAGCAGTACTACACGCCGGACACGAAGCTGCTGGTGAACCCGTCCGGTTCGTTTGTGCTCGGCGGCCCGATGGGGGACGCCGGGCTGACCGGCCGCAAGATCATCGTGGACACCTACGGCGGCATGGCCCGCCACGGCGGCGGCGCGTTCTCGGGCAAGGACCCCTCAAAGGTGGACCGCTCGGCCGCGTACGCAATGCGCTGGGTGGCCAAGAACATCGTCGCCGCGGGCCTGGCAGAGCGCGTCGAGGTCCAGGTGGCGTACGCCATTGGTCGCGCCACCCCGGTGGGCCTGTACGTGGAGACCTTCGGCACCGCCGCCGAGGGCCAGACGGATGCCACGATCCAGCAGGCCGTGGAGAAGGTCTTTGATCTCCGACCTGCCGCGATCATCCGCGAGCTTGACCTGCTGCGCCCGATCTACGCCCAAACCGCAGCGTACGGGCACTTCGGCCGCACCGATGTGGAGCTGCCGTGGGAGCAGTTGAACAAGGCGGAGGAGCTCAAGGCCGCCGCCAGCTAGTGCGCTAAACTCGGGCACCATGTCGTCGTCGCCCGCAACCCAGTACCCCGTCGCGCGGGTGCTGCCGATGTTGGGCCTGGCGCAGCTGGACCGCCCCTTCGACTACCTGGTCACGGAGGGCGACTCCGAGGCCGCGCAGCCCGGGGTGCGGGTGCGGATCCGCTTTGCGGGCCGACTGGTGGACGCGATTGTGCTCGAGCGCACTGCGGTCTCCTCGCACGAGGGGAACCTTCGCTTCATCGAGCGCGTCATCTCGCCGGAGGTCGTCGCGCCAGAGCAGTTGCGCTTGCTTATCGACGCCCTCGCGCAGCGCTACGCCGGCGTCCGCTCCGACATCTACCGCTCCGCCATCCCGGCGCGCCACGCCAAAGCCGAGGAGACCGATACGTCGACGCCCTGGGACGAGCTGGGGGAGGCGACCGAGCCAGACCTCTCTGCGTGGAGCTCCTATCAATATGGGGAGAGCTTTGTCGACGCAGTCCTGGACGGGAAACTCGCACGCGCCGCCTGGCAGGTCGTGCCTGGCGAGGACTGGGCCGCGACAGTGGGGGCGCTCGCCGCGAAGGTCGCGCTCAGCGGGGGCGGCGCGCTCGTCGTCGTGCCCGACCAGCGCGACGTGGACCGGTGCGAAGCAGCGCTGCGCGAGCACGTTTCGGCGCGCCAGGTGACCACGCTCACCGCGAAGCAGGGGCCGCAGGCACGGTACTCGCGCTACCTCTCGATCTTGCACGGCCAGGGCCGGATCGTGGTGGGGACCCGCTCGGCGGCGTTTGCCCCCGTGCGCAACTTGCGGTTGATAGTGCTCATGCACGATGGGGACGAGAGCCTGGTCGACCCCCGCGCGCCCTACGCTCACGCACGCGAAGTACTCACCACCCGCTCGGCGCAGGAGCAGGTGCCGCTGATCATCGGCGGGCATGCGCGGACCGCGGAAACGCAGCTGTTTGTGGAGCGCGGTTGGATGCACGAGCTGCTCGCCCCGCGGGCGGTGCTCCGGCAGGTCAGCCCACGCATCCACGCGGCGGGGGACTCGGACGCCGCTATGGAGCGGGACCCCCGGGCGCGGCAGGCAAGGATGCCGTCGGCGGCCTTCATGGCCGCGCGCGCTGCGCTGCGCCGCGGGACGCCGGTGCTCTTCCAGGTCCCGCGCACCGGCTACATCCAGTCCCTGGCCTGCGGGCAGTGCCGCGCGCCGGCGCGCTGCAGGTGGTGCAACGGCCCGCTCGGCCTGCCCGCCGGCGGCGAGGCGTCGGCGCCGACGTGTCGGTGGTGCGGCCGCATGGACCCGGCGCACGTGTGTCCGGAGTGCGGGTCGAAACGGGTGCGCGCGATGGTGCTGGGCACCGAGCGCACGGCAGAGGAGCTTGGCAGGGCGTTCGCGCAGTTCCGGGTGCGCACATCGTGGGGCGACAAGGTCCTGGATGCCGTGCCTGCGGAGCCGGCGATCATTGTGGCCACCCCGGGGGCTGAGCCGGTTGCGGAAGGAGGCTACGGCGCGGCCGTGCTGCTGGACGTGTGGGCGCTGCTGCAGCGGCCGGACCTGCGGGCGGTGGAGGACACGTACGCCAAGTGGGCGGCCGCTGCCGCGCTCGTGCAGCCGCACGCCGACGGCGGCGAGGTTGTCGTGGTCGCGGAGCCGTCGCTCCCGGTCGTGCAGCATCTCATCCGGTGGGACGCCCGCGGGCACGCGGCACTCGAGCTGGCGCAGCGGCGGGACGCCCGCTTCCCGCCCGCGGTGCACATCGCTGTGGTGGACGCGCCGCGCAAGGCGTTGGACGACTTCTTTGGCAACGTGGAGTTGCCGGACCACGCGGAGGTGCTCGGTCCGGTCGACCTCCCGCCGGGAATCGACGTCCCGGGTGAATGGGACCGGGGCGAGTACGGCCCGGCCCAGCGGATGCTCGTGCGCTCACCGCTCCATGGCCGCGCCGCGCTTGGTACGGCGCTCCGCACCGGACTGATCAACCGGGCGGCGCGGCGGCAGACCCTTCCCCTGCGCGTTCAGGTCAACCCGATAGACGTGGGTTAGGCGCCGCGGTGGAGCAGTAGACTGGGCGGGCAAACGCTGCCTGCGGCGCACGAGTGGTGCGGGGCGGTGACGTCGATAAGCCCGGGCGACCGGGGGAGGAGAAGGATATGCGGCTAGTGTTCGCCGGCACCCCGGAACCAGCGGTGGTGGCGTTGCAGCGACTCATTGATTCACAGCACGAGGTCGTGGCGGTGCTCACTCGGCCCGACGCGCGGCGTGGGCGCGGCCGTACGCTGCACCCCTCGCCGGTCAAGGCGCTCGCGGTCGAGCACGGCATCGAGGTCCTGGCACCGGAGAGCTTGCGCGAAAACGAGGAGATTCGGGACCGACTCACGGCGCTGGCACCGGACGCAATCCCGGTGGTGGCGTACGGCAATCTCATCCCCGAGGACATGCTGGGCATACCAAGGCACGGGTGGGTCAACCTGCACTTTTCGCTCCTGCCACGGTGGCGCGGCGCGGCGCCGGTCCAGTCCGCGATCCTCGCGGGTGATACGGAGACGGGCGCGAGCACCTTCCGCATCGACAAAGGTTTGGACACCGGCGAGGTCCTCGGCACCATCTCCGAGACCATCAGCGCGGAGGACACCGCTGACGATCTGCTCACGCGCCTGGCCTACGCCGGCGCGGACCTCCTCGTGGACACCATGACGGGGCTCGAAAATGGCACGGTCACACCCACGCCGCAATCGGGGGAGGCCACCTACGCGCCCAAGATCGTGCCCGCAGACGCCCGCGTGGACTGGTCCGCACCCGCCGCCGACATCGACCGCGCCGTGCGCGCACACACCCCGGGACCCGGCGCGTGGACGACAGTGGGCGACGACCGTTACAAGCTGGGCCCCGTCGCGCTTACCGGCGAAGACACGCTCGCGCCCGGCGCGGTGCGAGTGGAAAAAAACCGGGTTGTCGTGGGCACTGCGACGCAGGACGTGGTGCTGGGCATGATCCAGCCGCCGGGAAAGAAGCGGATGAACGCCGCCGACTGGGGCCGCGGCCTGCAGCCGGCGCAGATTGAGCAGGGAGTGGTGTTCGCATGAGCGGAGGATTCCGATCCCGCTCGGCAGGGCGGCGCAGCCAGGAGACAGCGCGCAACCAGGAGCCCGAGCGCAAGGGGCAGAAAAACGGCCGCGGTGACCGCCGCGGCCAGGCGAGCCGGCGTGGTGGCGCCAACAAGCGGGGTCCTGCTACGCGCACCGGAGACGCGGCGCGAGAGGCGGCCTTTGACGTGCTGCTCCGTGTGAGCGAGGAAGGCGCGTACGCGAACCTGGCGCTGCCGGCGCTGCTGCGGGAGCGCAAGATCTCCGGGCGCGACGCGGCGTTTGCCACCGAGCTGACGTACGGTGCGCTGCGCACGCAGGGCGTGCTGGACGCGGTGATCGCGGAGAACTCCTCGCGTGAGTTGGACCGGATCGACCCGCGGGTGCTGGCGGCGCTTCGCCTGGGCACCTACCAGCTGCTCTACACCCGTGTGTCCTCGCACGCGGCGGTGGACACGTCGGTGCGGCTGGTCGAGGCCGCCGGCCAAGGCAAAGCGAAGGGCTTTGCCAATGGCATCCTGCGCACGATCGACCGCTCCACGCCACAGCAGTGGTTTGACCGGCTCACGCCCTCCGGCGCGCTGGAGGCGGCGGCGTTCCGCCACGCGCACCCGGCCTGGATCGCACGCTCCTTCTTCGCCGCGCTCGGGCTCGACAGCGAATCCTCGCCCGACCAGCTGGCCGAGCTGGAGCGCGCCCTCGAGTCGGATTCGGCTCGCCCCACTGTGCACCTGGTCGCCCGGCCCGGCGAGCTCTCTGCCGAGGAGCTGGCACTGAGCATCGGTGGGGAGGAAGGGACTTACTCCCCGTACGCGGTGTACCTCGATGAGGGCGATCCCGGTCAGCTCGAGCCAGTTCGTGAGCGGCTCGCCGCCGTGCAGGACGAGGGCTCGCAGCTCATCGCACGGGCCGTCGCCGAGGTACCCGTCGAGGGAGATCAAGGCAAATGGCTTGACTTGTGCGCGGGGCCCGGCGGCAAGGCGGCGCTGATGGGCGCGCTCGCGCGCATTGACGGCGCGTCGGTCGACGCCGTGGAGAGCAGCGCGCACCGCGCCGAGCTCGTCCGCAAGGCAACCGACGGTCTCCCGGTCCGCGTTCACACCGCGGACGGCCGCGATCCTGGTCTCGCACCGGGCTACGACCGAGTGCTTGTCGACGCCCCCTGCTCCGGTCTTGGCGCGCTGCGCCGTCGCCCGGAGGCGCGCTGGACCAAGTCCGAGCGAGACATCGCCGAGCTGACCACCCTGCAGTCCGAGCTTCTTGCCTCCGCGATTCGCCTGGCGCGCCCCGGCGGCGTCATCGTGTACTCCACTTGCTCGCCGGACCTGCGGGAGACGCGCGGTGTGGTCGACGCGGCGCTGGGTGACGGCGGGGTTGAGGAACTCGACGCCGCCGAGTTCGCCTGCGGCATGGAGCACACAGGCGAATTTCCGAGCGTGCAGATGTGGCCACACCGGCACGGCACCGACGCGATGTTCTTCGCGGTCCTACGCAAGAAGTAGGCTTGGCGGCATGATCTACATCGCTCCCTCCATCCTGGCCGCCGACTACGCCAATCTTGGCGCGGACGTGCGGAAAGTCCCCTCGGCAGACCTGCTCCACGTGGACATCATGGACGGTCATTTCGTGCCCAACCTCTCGTTCGGGCCGGACGTGACTAAAGCCGTCGACGGTGTCACCGACCAGTTCCTGGACATGCACCTGATGATCGAGGAGCCGGAGCGGTGGTTCGCCACCTATGTCGAGGCGGGCGGCGACCGGCTGATTTTTCACGTGGAGGCGACCAGGGACCACGTTGCCGCGGCGCGCCAGTGCCGTGAGCTCGGCGTCCAGGCTGGCTTTGCCATCAAGCCTGGCACCCCAATCGAGCCGTACCTCGACTCGGTGTCGGAGTTTGATCAGGTCATGGTGATGAGCGTGGAGCCCGGCTTTGGCGGGCAGAAGTTTATGCCCGAGGTGTTGCGCAAGGTGATGACGTTGCGCGACCACATTGCCGCGGAGGGCTTGGACACCATCATCGGCATCGACGGCGGGATCGGCAACGCGACCATCGCCCAAGCCGCGGAGGCTGGCGTCGACGCGTTCGTCGCGGGCTCCGCCGTGTTCGGCGCCGACGACCCTGCGCAGGCGGTAGAGCGACTGCGCGAACTGGCACAGGAGGCGGCCAGCGGTCCCGGTTCCGTGAGTTGACACGTATCCTGAACCCTGTCAGTCTGTCGCAAAACCCATCTCATCCCAGGGCGCGCGCGTTGCGACGGGCGCCGGCCCGGGACCTACGCCTCGCGCAGTACGCGCGTTGAAGGAGTGTTGTACGCATGACCGCTTCCGGTGCGCCGGAGGACTATTCCCCGAACTCTGAGGGGTACACCCTCGCCATTGTGGCGACTCGCTGGAACGCACGCATTGTGGACATGATGCGCGAGCGCGCTCGGGATACCGCGCGCGAGCTCGGGGCGAAGGCAGATGAGTACCTCGTGGATGGCGCGATGGAGCTCCCCGTGGTGACCCAGGCGTGCGCGCGCCGCTACGACGCGGTGGTCGCCCTCGGGTGCGTGATCCGCGGCGAGACGGCCCACTTCGAGGTCGTGTGCGACTCCGTAACCAGCGGCCTGACCAGGGTGTCGCTGGACGAGGGCACTCCGGTGGGCAACGGTGTGCTCACCGTCGAGGACGAGGACCAGGCCTACGAGCGCTCTGGCGGCGAGGACGCGAAGGAAGACAGGGGAGCGTTGGCCGTACGAGCCGCGCTCAGCGCCGCAGTCGAGCTGGGCAAAGTACGGGCGCTGCACGAGCGGGACTAGTATCCGAAGGGACCCGTAGCAGGTTCCTGGTACCCCAACGCAGCACACCTATAGACGAGGCAGGAAAGGGAGAAGCGAGTGTCGGAGGATACGACCCAATCGAGGAAGCTCAGCGACGAAGAACTCGCGTACCTCAACGCTCTCGACCCCCACGCGGTGACGTCGTCCAAGCCGTGGGAATTCACGGCGAAGTCGCCGTTTCTCAGGCGTGTGGCCATCGTCTGGATCATTGTGGTGATGGCTGTACACATCTTTATGTCGGCCGTCGTGGACGTGAAGTTCACCGGGGTGGCCATCACCGGCGTGGACAAGTTCGCGTTCATCGGCGTCGGACTCATCATCTCCGCCTTGTCCTGGTACTTCCTGACCCGCCCTCGCGTTCGCGCTAATGAAGACGGCGTGGAGGTCTCCAACATCATCGGGACGAGGTTCTACCCCTGGCTCGTGGTCTACGGACTCTCGTTCCCCAAGGGTGCCCGCATGGCGCGCCTTGAACTCCCGGACTTTGAGTACGTCCCGCTGTGGGCCATCCAATCCGGAGACAAGGAGCGCGCGTTGCGCACCGTTGGCCAATTCCGAGAGCTTGAAGCGAAGTACATGCCGCAGGATTAACCTCCTGTCGCCGATGTGTGAAGGAGGAGCGCCCACGTGGCGAACCCGAAGGACTACCGCCCGGCCCCAGGGACCATTCCGACGGAGCCGGGAGTGTATAAGTTCCGCGACGCGAATGGTCGTGTCGTGTACGTGGGCAAGGCTAAAAGCCTTCGCGCAAGGCTGAACAACTACTTCCAGCCGCCCGAGCACCTGCACCCGCGCACCAGGCAGATGGTGTTCACCGCGGCCTCGGTGGAGTGGACCGTGGTGGCCAGCGAGGTGGAGGCGCTCCAGCTCGAGTACACGTGGATCAAGAGGTTCGATCCTTGGTTCAACGTGATGTATCGGGATGATAAGACGTACCCGATGCTCGCCGTGAGCGTGCGAGAGCGGTACCCGCGAGCCTTCTTCTATCGCGGGCCCAAGCGGAAGGGGGTGCGCTATTTCGGCCCGTATTCCCACGCGTGGGCAGTGCGCGAAACGCTTGACCTGCTCACCCGGGTGTTTCCCATCCGCACCTGTTCCAACGGCGTGTATAACCGCCACGAAACGTTGGGGCGCCCCTGCCTGCTTGGGTACATCGACAAGTGCGCCGCGCCGTGCGTGGGCCGGGTCGACGAGTCGGAATACGAAGACATCGTTGCTGGCTTTATGGGGTTTATGTCCGGCAACACGGACAAGGTCGTGCGCGATATGACTGCGCAGATGGAGTCCGCCGCGGAGCACCTCGAGTTTGAGAAGGCCGCGCGGCTTCGCGACGACCTCGGCGCCGTCAAAAAGGTCATGGAGCGCCAAACGGTCGTGCTCAGCCCCGATACGGATGCGGACATCATCGCCTTCGATACGGACGAATTGGAAGCCGCGGTGCAGATCTTCAATGTCCGCGGCGGCCGCATCCGCTCGCAGCGCGGCTGGGTGGTGGAGAAGTCTGGCGACGAGCCCGGCTCCGCGGAGCGCCTCGACGGGGATGGGCCAGATCCTGCGCTGCCCGTGCTCGTGCAGAACTTCCTCGTGCAGTACTACTCCGACGCGGTGGAGCGCCAAAAGCAGGAACAGGCGGAGGACGCCCGTCGGGCCGCGGAGACCATCAAACGCCGCGGCGTGGACCAGGAATCGCACGCGGAGGTGCGCTCGCCAGTTCCGGTGCCCAAGGAGATCCTCGTGTGCGCGATGCCGGACGAGGAAGAGGAAGTCACGAAGCTGCTCGAGGGCCTGCGCGGCGCACAGGTGAACATCCGCGTCCCGCAGCGCGGTGACAAGGCGGCCCTGATGGAGACCGTGCGCAAGAACGCCGCCGATGCGCTGCACCAGCACAAGCTGAAGCGGGTCGGCGACCTCACCGCCCGTTCCCAGGCGCTCCAGGACATCCAGGACGCGCTTGGCATGGAGGAGGCGCCGCTTCGGATGGAGTGCACGGATATTTCGCACATCCAGGGCACCGACGTGGTGGCTTCGCTCGTCGTGTTTGAGGATGGCCTGCCCAAGAAGCAAGATTATCGACGCTACCGCATCAAGGAAGCCGCCGGCGACGGTCACTCCAACGACGTCGGCTCGATCGCCGAGGTGACCAGCCGCCGCTTCAAGCGCTACAACGAGGACAAGCTGGCCAACCCGGACGAGGAGTCTGCCGCAGTGATGTTCGCGGAGGAAGCCTCCGAGGTGGAAACGACCAATAACAAGCGGTTCGCGTATCCGCCACAGCTGTTCATCGTTGATGGCGGCAAGCCCCAGGTCGATGCCGCGCAGGCAATTTTCGACGAGCTTGGCGTGGTCGATGTCCAACTCATCGGCCTGGCCAAGCGCCTCGAGGAAATCTGGGTCCCGGACGATGACGAGCCGGTGATCCTGCCGCGCAACTCGGAGGGCATGTATCTCCTCCAGCAGATCCGCGACGAGGCCCACCGCTTTGCCATCACGTACCACCGCCAGCAGCGCTCCAAGCGCATGCGTTCCTCCGCCCTGGACGCGATCCCTGGCCTCGGGCCCTCCCGACGGTCGGAGCTGGTCAAGCACTTTGGCAGCGTGAAGAAGATGAAAGCGGCGTCCGTTGAGCAGATCGAAGAGGTCAACGGCGTTGGGCCGAAGCTGGCCGCGACGATTTACGAGCACCTGCACAAGGGAGAATGAGCCCTCGCTGCAAGTTCCTCCGCAGACTGGGACAGGCGCGGTCCGAGTTCCGTTAGGATGGCCGTATGACTCAGCACCAGGACCAACCGCTCCACCCGGTCATCATTACCGGCTTGTCCGGCGGCGGGCTTTCCACCGCTGCGAAGATTTTTGAGGACAAGGGCTACTTCGTGTCTCAGAACCTGCCCCCGCAGCTGATTCTGGAGCTGGTGGGCATGTCGACCGCGAAGGATTCCCCGGTGTCGCGTCTCGCCGTGGTGACGGACGTGCGCGCGAGGAAGTTCAACGGGTCGTTGATGAATACGATCTCGGAGATCAAGAAGCTCGGGTTCGCCCCGTTCATCCTGTACCTCGAGGCGCGTGATGACGTGCTGATCCGCAGGTTCGACTCGGTGCGGCGCACCCACCCGCTCCAGGACGGGGACACGTTGCAGCACGGCATCGAGCGTGAGCGCGAGGCGCTCGAGCCGGTGCGCGACATCGCCGACGTGATCATTGACACGACGAACCAATCGGTGCACGACCTGCGGCGTTCGATTGAGGCGTCGATAGGCGAGCTTGCGACTGGGAAGCAGCACGTCACGCTGGAATCCTTTGGGTTCAAACACGGCTCGCCGCGCGACGCGGACATCGTGCTCGACGTGCGCTTCCTCCCGAACCCTTACTGGGTGCCGGAGCTACGCGAGTTCCGTGGCGTGGACAAGCCGGTGTCGGACTACGTGCTGAGCCGGGAGGACGCGGAACCGTTCATCGACAACTTTGTGCGACTGCTCAGTAGCACGCTCGAGGGCTACCAGCACGAGGGCAAGGACTTCATCACCGTCGGGGTGGGGTGCACGGGCGGGCACCACCGGTCCGTCGCGGTCGCAGAGGAAATCGGCCGGCGGCTGCAGCAGAAGCCACGCCTGGAAGTCAACGTCTTACACCGCGACCTCTGCAGAAACTAGCGCTGCAGCGCAATCACACTGGGTGGGCGGGTCAGAGGGCCCGCCACCTTGCCGTATCCAATTCTTCATAGCTTCCCGTTGAAAGGAGACCGCGATGAGCTCGAGCGAACGCCTTGCGTTCACCTGCCTGGGTGGCGGTCATGGTCTGTACCAAACACTGCTGGCTGCGCGGCGTGCGCAAGCGACGGACGTTAACGCCGTCGTGACCGTCGCCGACGACGGTGGCTCCTCCGGTCGCTTGCGCCGTGAATTCCCCATCATCCCGCCCGGGGACCTGCGCATGGCCACGGCCGCGCTCACTGCGGACGATGAGGACGGGGAGCTGTGGCGCGAGGCGCTGCAGCACCGCTTCGGGGGAAACGGTGTGATGGCGGGACACCCGCTAGGAAACCTCATGCTGGTGAGCCTCGTGGAGCGCTTCGGCGACATGCAGACCGCGCTGGACATTGTGGGGAAGTGGACGCGGTCCGCGGGCCGAGTGATCCCGATGTGCTCACAGCCGTTGGACATCGAGGCGGATGTCTCCGGGCTTGATGATGACCCCCGCGTTCTCCGCTCCGTGCGTGGTCAGGCGGCGGTGGCGTCCACCTCTGGTGCTGTCCGGCGGGTTCGCTTGCTGCCCGAGCAGCCCGCTGCTTCCGCGGAAGCCGTGGCGGCGATTCGGGATGCGGACATCGTCACCATCGGGCCAGGCTCCTGGTTTTCGTCCGTGCTCCCGCACCTCCTGGTTCCGGAGATCGTCGCTGCGCTGAACCAGACGGACGCCATGGTCGTGGTGATGCTCAACCTCCTGCCACAGGCCGGGGAGACCCCGGGCTTTAGCACGGAGCGCCACATCCACGTCCTGAGCCAACACGCGCCGGAGCTGCAGGTCGACTACCTCCTCGCGGACAACCACATCAGCCCATCCGAGGGGGAGCGCACGCATCTCCAGCGCGCCGCGGAACGGCTCGGTGCAAAAATCGCGTTCCGTGATGTCCACCAGCCCGTGCCGGAGGGCAAGCAGGCCGAGAAGCACGACCCGGACAAGTTGGCAACGGCAATTTTGGAGTTGTACCGGGCACGCTAGAATCAGGCGTCGGTACACCTGGCCCCGGTGCGAAGCGAGAGGCCTGCGAGACATCAACTGCGAAGGGAAAGGACCACGGTGGCGCTGACCGCGAAAGTCAAAGATGAGCTGCTGAGCGTACGCGCCACCCAGGCAAGCGCGCAGATTGCGGAAGCAACGGCGATGATCCGGTACGCCGGAACGTACGAGCAGACGCCACACGGTACGGTCCTGCGCGTTGAACTTGCCGAGCACCCCGTCGCCGAGCGACTGCAGCAGTTGCTTGACGCGACTACCGGTGTCGCGACCACGCTCGAGGTCATCGCCCCCGGCTCCGCGAGCAAGGAACGCAAGTGCGTGGTGACCGTTTCCGAGGGGTTGCGCGAGGTCGTACGGAAGCTCCGCTTGATCACGGCCTCCGGGCATCCCGTGGAAGGGATGCCGCACACCATCATCTCCGGCCCGATCGCGGATGTGGAGGCTGCTTGGCGCGGGGCGTTCCTTGCCCGCGGCTCGCTCACTGAGCCAGGGCGCACCGCGGCGCTCGAGGTGGCGTGCCCTGAGGAAACTGCCGCCTTGGCACTCGTCGGGTTGGGGCACCGGCTTGACGTGGCGACGCGGACGAAAGAAACGCGTGGCATCGAGCGAGTCTTCGTCCGCGACGGGGAGACGATCGCCATCCTGCTGAGCAGGATGGGCGCACCGCTCGCGCGCCTGGAGTGGGACGAAAAGCGCAAGCGGAAGCAGCTGCGCGCGCGATCGGGGCAGCGGCTGGCAACGTTCGACGACGCGAACACGCGCAGGTCCGCACAGGCGGCGGCCGCGGCCGCGCGCCGCGTGGAGCGCGCGATGGAGATCCTGGGCGACAACGTGCCCGAGCACCTCGCGGAGGCGGGGTATCTTCGTGTGGAGCACCGCCACGCCTCGCTCGAGGAGCTGGGCAAGCTCGCGGATCCGCAGATGACCAAGGACGCCGTCGCAGGTCGCATCCGCCGCCTGCTCTCCCTCGCTGACAAGGAAGCGAAAGAGCTGGGAATCCCGAACACGCAGGCCGCGGTTGAGCAGGCCGAGCGCGGCGCGGCGGACGACGACGTCTCGAACGCGAAGTAAAACGACATCACAACTCGCGCACTCGTCTATTTCCGGGGGGTGTGAGATATGCCATACCCAAAAGTTGTTTCAGTATCACCTTTCTAGAGTTCGATGGGTGGAGTGGGAGCGGTCGCGTTTGCCGTGCTGAAGGCGTGTAGCTGGCAAGGGGAGGGGGCGGTCAGAATGTCAACCGGGCGCAAAACCCACACCGGTATTGGGGAAGTTACCCCCGGATTTTCGTCCGATTGTGTCCGGTTGTTGTGGGGTTGACGAGAAGCGGAAAGGCCGATGCACGGTTGTTGGTCCGTCGCTACACTGGATTTCGACAGGCCAGGAAGTGAGCCAGTGGACGGCATCGGCGCAGGTGAAGCGTCCCGCCGAACGAGGTTCCGCTTCTCAGACCTGACCGTATGAGGTGCGCTGCATCTCAACCGACACGACTCAACAAGAGGAGTAATTTTACAGTGACTACTCGTATTGGCATCAATGGCTTCGGTCGCATCGGCCGCTCTGCATTCCGCATCATCCAGGACAAGTTCCAGGGCGAGCTCGAGGTTGTCAAGATCAACGATCTGACTGACAATGAGACCCTCGCTCACCTGATGAAGTACGACACCGCTTACGGCCAGTTCGGCCACGATGTTGAGTTCGATGAGAACTCCATTACCGTCGACGGTCGTCGCATCGAGGTCTCTGCTGAGAAGGACCCGGCCAACCTGGCTTGGGGCGAGGCTGGCGTCGACATCGTGCTCGAGTGCACCGGCGTCTTCCGCTCCGGCGACACCGCAAAGGCTCACATCGACGCTGGCGCGAAAAAGGTCATCATCTCCGCTCCGGGCAAGAACGTCGACGGCACCTACGTGTGGGGCGTGAACAGCGACTCCTACACCAACGACCAGACCGTCATCTCCGCCGCTTCCTGCACCACCAACTCCCTGGCTCCGCTGGCCAAGGTGCTGGACGAGGAGTTCGGCATCAAGTCTGGCCTGATGACCACCGTTCACTCCTACACCGGCGACCAGCGCCTGCAGGACGCACCGCACAAGGACCTGCGTCGCGCCCGCGCTGCAGCTCAGAACATCGTTCCGACCACCACCGGCGCTGCAAAGGCAGTCGCCCTGGTGCTCCCGAACCTCGAGGGCAAGCTCGACGGCTTCGCAATGCGCGTGCCCACCATCACCGGCTCCGCAACCGACCTGACCGTCCAGCTGAACAAGGACGTCACCGCTGAGGAGGTCAACGCTGCAGTGAAGAAGGCCACCGAGGACGAGGTTCTCGGCACCGCAATGCAGTACTCCGAGGAGCCGCTGGTTTCCTCCGACATTATCGGCAACACCCACGGCGCTATCTTCGACGCTGGTATGACCCGCGTCATCGACGGCAACCTGGTGAAGGTCATCTCTTGGTACGACAACGAGTGGTCCTACACCTCTCAGTTCGTGCGCATGACCAAGCACGTCGCTGACAACCTGTAAAACTAGGTACAGCGGATGAGCCCGGTGTGTGCGCATGCGCATGCACCGGGCTTTTTCAGCACCCGAGAGACCCCTTAACAAACACGACATACTCAAGGAGACAACAATGGCAACGCAGACGCTCAAGCAGCTTCTCGACGAAGGCGTGGAAGGCCGCCACGTTCTGGTCCGCTCCGACTTCAACGTCCCGCTCGACGAGGACGGCAACATTACTGACCCGGGCCGCATCGACGCGTCCCTTCCCACCCTGAAGGCGCTGCTTGACGGCGGCGCCAAGGTGATCGCCATGGCCCACCTCGGCCGCCCGAAGGGCGAGGTCAACCCGAAGTTCTCGCTGAAGCCCGTCGCTGAAGCGCTGTCCGAGCGCCTCGGTCAGTTCGTTGCTCTCGCCGGCGACGTCTCCGGCGAAGATGCGCACGAGCGCGCCAACGGCCTGACCGACGGCGAGATCCTCCTGCTGGAGAACGTACGCTTCGACCCGCGCGAAACCTCCAAGGACGAGAACGAGCGCGGCGAGTTCGCGGCCGAGCTCGCAGCGCTGGCCGCCGACAACGGCGCCTTCGTGTCCGACGGCTTCGGTGTCGTCCACCGCGCCCAGGCGTCGGTCTATGACGTCGCACAGAAGCTCCCCGCATACGCCGGCTACCTGGTGGAGAAGGAAGTGTCCACGCTGTCCTCCGTCAAGGATGACCCGGCCCACCCCTACGTGGTTGTCCTCGGCGGTTCCAAGGTCTCCGACAAGCTCGGCGTCATCGAGGCGCTCGCAGCGAAGGCAGACAAGGTCGTTATCGGTGGCGGCATGTGCTACACCTTCCTCGCAGCGCAGGGCCACAACGTCCAGGCGTCGCTGCTGCAGGAAGACATGATCGACACCTGCAAGGAGCTCATCGAGCGCTACGGCGACAAGCTCCTCCTGCCGGTCGACCTCTCCGCCGCTGAGAAGTTTGACAAGGACGCAGAGACGAAGATCGTGGACCTGGACGGCATCCCGGAGGGCTGGATGTCCCTGGACATCGGCCCGGAGACCGCGAAGAAGTACGCCGCCGCCATTGAGGACTCCAAGACCGTGTTCTGGAACGGCCCGATGGGCGTCTTCGAGTTCCCGAAGTTCTCCGCCGGCACCAAGGCCGTCGCAGAGGCGATGATTGCTGCGACCAAGAACAACGACTCCTTCACCGTGGTCGGCGGCGGCGACTCCGCAGCGTCCGTGCGCACCCTCGGCCTGGATGAGGCGGGCTTCTCCCACATCTCCACCGGCGGCGGCGCTTCCCTCGAGCTCATTGAGGGGAAGGAACTGCCGGGCGTCGCAGTCCTGTCCAAGTAACCTAGCCGAAACGATAGGAGAAATCCATGGCACGTAAACCACTCATCGCAGGCAACTGGAAGATGAACCTCGATCACCTCGAGGCGATCTCCAGCGCTCAGAAGCTCGCCTTCGCGTTCCCCAAGGACGGCTACGAGCTTGTCGACGTCGCTTTGACCGTTCCGTTTACTGACCTGCGTTCCATCCAGACCCTCGTTGAAGGCGATAAGCTGCAGATCACCTACGGTGCGCAGGATGTTTCCGCCAACGACAACGGCGCCTACACCGGCGAGATCTCCGCCACCATGCTGGAGAAGCTCGGCTGCACCTGGGTTGTCGTCGGACACTCCGAGCGCCGCCAGTACCACAACGAGTCGGACGAGCTCGTTGCCGCGAAGGCGAAGAAGGCCCTCGACCACGGCATGTCGCCGATCGTCTGCGTCGGCGAGCCCCTCGAGGTCCGTGAGGAAGGCAAGCACGTCAGCTTCGTTGAGGAACAGACCCGCGCCTCCCTGGCCGGCTTGAACACCGAGGAACTTTCGCGCACCGTCATCGCCTACGAGCCCGTGTGGGCCATCGGCACCGGCAAGGTCGCGTCCGCCGAGGACGCGCAGGAAGTGTGCCACGCCATCCGCGAGCTCGTGCGCGAGCTTGCGGATGACGCCACCGCCGACGGCATCCGCATCCTCTACGGCGGTTCCGTCAAGGCCAACACCGTCGCCGAGATCGTCGGGCAGGCTGATGTCGACGGCGGTCTGGTCGGCGGTGCTTCGCTCAACGGCGAGGACTTTGCCAAGCTGGCCGCTGCGGCAGCAAACTCGGTCCAGTAGGCGCCGTGCGGCAGACCGCATGGTCGCTGCACGGGGCAAGTTCCCCATGGTGTACGATTTAGCAAGTTCACCAACATCCCATTTGAAAGTGGAGGATCGTCCCGCATGACGTTGGCTTTGGAGATCGTGCTCGTAATCGCGTCGGTGCTTGCGACCGTGTTCGTCCTGCTCCACAAGGGCAAGGGCGGCGGCCTGTCCAGCCTCTTCGGTGGTGGCGTGCAGTCCAACCTGTCCGGTTCCACCATCGTGGAGAAGAACCTGGACCGCTACACCATCATCATCTCGCTGATCTGGGTGGCGTGCATCATCGCGCTCAACCTGATCCAGACCTACTCGGCGTAGCGCGCACAAGCCCGTAGCAATACGGCACAGACCTCGGGCCCCTTCCGGCAAACAATGCTGGGAGGGGCCCGTGGCGTCGGTAAGCGCTCTGCTTAAAGCATCGAGGCGGCGTCGTCGGAGACAAAGAGCACCGTCTCCGCGCGGCCCTGCGCGCCGGCGGCCGGCCACTCCTCGGCCGGCGCACCGTGCGCGACGTGGGACGCGGCCTCCGCCTTCTCCGCTCCAGCAACGAGCAACCACACTCGCTCGGCGCTGCGCACTGCCGG
Source organism: Corynebacterium gottingense (assembly GCF_002285125.1). Classification (NCBI taxonomy): domain Bacteria; kingdom Bacillati; phylum Actinomycetota; class Actinomycetes; order Mycobacteriales; family Corynebacteriaceae; genus Corynebacterium; species Corynebacterium gottingense. Next base: position 124,843 of record NZ_NSGN01000001.1, on the reverse strand, counting down.
CAATGTCAGTGTCGCGCGCTCGGCCGGCGGCTTGGGCGAATCGGTGACGGCGAGTGTGGTGCGCGTGTCCTCGCGCACGGCGTCGGTGTGGGGGAAGAGCGAATTGATGTGGCCCTCGCCGCCCATGCCGAGGAGGTGGAGATCGAACCCTCGCGGGGCGTGCTGGGCCACCGTTGACGCGTACTCGCGCACCTGGTCCGACATGTCCCCGCCGTCCAGGCCCCAGCCGTGGATACGCTCGGCGGAGACGTTCACCTTGCTCAGCAGCGCGGCGCGGGCCTGTCCCTCGTTGGAGTCGGGGTGCGTGGCGGGGACGTTGCGTTCGTCGCCGAAGAAGAACTCGACGCGGTTGAAGTCGATGTCCTTCAGCGTTGCCATGGCGCTGAGCAGCTCGATGCCTGCGGTACCGCCGGTCAGGACGACGCGCGCCACACCGTCGCCGTGGATCCCGCCGGCGGGGTCAGCCTGAATACCCCGCAGCAGGTCGGCGAACTGCTCCGCTGCCGCGGCAACCAGGGCACGACGGTCGGTGAACTGGGAAACGGTCACGTGTGCTGGCACAATCGGCCTCCTTCTGATGTGGTTACTGCTCTGTTGCGCGAGTCACGCCGGACAGCCCCCGGAGGGCGCGCGCGTAGGTGACATCGTTGTCCAGGTGGCGCAGCTCCTCGGCGAGGCACTCCGCGTCGGTCCGCGCACTCAGCGCCACGTAGGAGTCGGGGCTTCCCGGCACGGTGATGCGGGCCGTGTTGTCGTCGACGACCTCGACCGTCACGTCGCCCCCGCCACAATGCAGCGTGAGCCGCGTGATGGGCGCGCCGTGCACTGCGGAGTCGTTCGTGGAGTCGCTGGTGGAGTCGCCGGTACCGCGCGTCACGTCGACGTTGAGGCACGCGGCGAGCCAGCCGGCGGCGATGTCCACGGAAGGATCGTCAGCAGGACCGTCAATGTGGACGGATTTCACCGGGTCGTCGTGGTAGCGGTCCAGCGCGGAAGCGACGGCCCCGCGCCACGGGGTGATGCGGGACCACGCGAGGTCGGAGTCGCCGGGCTGGTAGCCGTCCGTGCGGGCGCGGAGTTGGTCCCCGGAGGCGTCGGAGTGGGCGTTGGTGATGCGGCGCTGCGCGATACTGCCCAGCTCCGCCTCCTTCGGGCGGGACGGTGCCTCGTTTGGCCACCAGGCCACAATCGGCGTGTCCGGCAGCAGCAGCGGGGTGACCACGGCGCCGAGGTGGTGCGTGAGGTCACCGAAGAGGCGCATGACGACCATTTCAGACGCGCCCGAATGCGCGGCCACGATGAGATCGGCGTTCATGCTGGTGGGCGCGGTTTCGTCGCCAAGCAAAAGCACGAGCACGCGGGCGGGGTGCTCGCGGGTCGCGGCGCGCACCGTCTCAAGGATCTTGTCGGAATCCTCGGTGTCGCGCGCGGCGACGAGGAGGGTGAGCACGCGGCCCGAGGACAGCGAGAAGTTTTCTTGCGCTTGGATCAGCGCGTTCGCGATCTGGCTGGTGGTGGTGTCCGGGAGTGAGATGATCACAGCCGCAAATCCTTTCTTAGGGGCGCCGCCAGACGCGGCCGTCCTTTTCCAACATGTGGTTCGCCGACGCCGGACCCCAGGTGCCGGCCTCGTATTCGTCGGGGCGGCCTTGCTGGGCCCAAAAGTTGAGGATCGGGTCGAGGATCTCCCAGCTCCGCTCCACCTCGGCGTTGGTGGGGAAGAGGCTCGATTCATCCAGCAGCGCGTCCAGGATGAGTCGCTCGTAGGCTTCGGGCGACTGCTCGGTGAACGCCTCCGAGTACGCGAAGTCCATGTTGACGTCACGGACTTCCAGGCCCACGCCCGGCACCTTCGAGCCGAAGCGCATGAGCACGCCCTCGTCCGGCTGGATGCGGATCACCACGGCGTTGTTGGTGAGCAAGTTCGTCTGGTCCGGGTAGAAGGGCTGGTACGGCGGTCGCTTGAACACCAACGCAATCTCGGTCACGCGTCGGCCGAGACGCTTGCCAGTGCGCAGGTAGAACGGCACGCCGGCCCAGCGGCGCGAATTGATCTCCAGGGTGCAGGCCGCGAACGTCTCGGTCTCGGAGTCCGGGTCGAAGCCTTCCTCGTCGCGCAGTCCCACGACCGGTACGGAGCCCTGCAGCCCGGCGGTGTACTGGCCGCGGGCGGTCGTCTCCTCGAACGGTCCGGTGGGCGAGGTCGCGCGCAGCACCTTAAGCTTCTCCGAGCGCAGCTGGTGCGGGGAGAAAGACGTCGGCTCCTCCATCGCAACGAGCGCGAGGAGCTGGATGAGGTGGTTTTGGATCACGTCGCGCGCCGCGCCGATGCCGTCGTAGTACCCGGCGCGGCCGCCCAGCCCGATGTCCTCGGCCATGGTGATCTGGACGTGGTCGATGTAGTGCGAGTTCCAGATCGGCTCAAACATCTGGTTGGAAAAGCGCAGCGCCATGATGTTCTGCACCGTTTCCTTGCCCAGGTAGTGGTCGATGCGGAACACGGCGTGCTCGGGGAAGACGGTGTTGACCACCTTGTTCAGTTCCTTCGCCGAGGCGAGGTCGTGACCGAACGGCTTCTCAATGATCACGCGGCGCCACTGCCCGTCTCCGGGGTGGGCCATGCCGCAGCGGTCCAGCTGGTGGACCACGTTGGCAAAGAACTCCGGCGGCACGGACAGGTAGTACGCCCAATTTCCGGCAGTGCCCTGGCTCCGGTCCATCTCCGCGAGGACGGTGGCGAGCCGATCGAACGCGGTGTCGTCGTCAAATGCCCCGGAGACGAAGTGGATCCCTTCCGCCAGGCGGTTCCAGACGTTGGTGTTGAACTTGGTTCGCGAGCGCGCCTCGACCGCCTCGCGGACGTAGTCCTCGAAGTCCTGCTTACTCCAGTCGCGCCGACCGAACCCGACGAGGGCGAATCCGGCCGGCAGGAGGCCGCGGCTTGCAAGATCGTAGACGGCGGGAAGGAGCTTCTTCCTGGCCAGGTCACCGGTGACCCCGAAAATCACCAGGCCAGATGGTCCGGCAATACGGGGCAGCCGCTTATCGACGGCCGACCGCAGCGGATTCCCCCGCTGTACCTGCGCGTCTCTCTCTTCGATCACCTTTGTTGCGTCTCCTTTTGCGTACCGCTTCCGGAACAATGAACCCTTAGAGGTTAGCTGTTGAGCTTCGTTTCAGTGGAGTCGAGCAGGTCCTGCCACGCGGTGACGAACTTCTCCACGCCCTCGCGCTCCAGCACCGCGATGACATCGTCCATGTCGATGCCGACCTTCTCCAGGCCGTCGAAGACCTGCTTCGCCGCCTCGTCGCCGTGCGTCAGGGTGTCGCCCTTGAGCTCGTCCATATCGTTGACGGCATCAATCGTGCCCATCGGCATAGTGTTGACCGTGTCCGGGCCGGCGAGCTCGACTACGTACATGTTCTTGGGGTACTCGGGGTTCTTCACACCGGTCGACGCCCACAGCGGGCGCTGCTTGTTTGCCCGCGGCGGGAGCTCGTCCAGGTCGTTGAAGGAGTCGAGGAAGAGGCGGTAGGCCAGGCGGGCGTTGGCGATGCCCGCCTTACCGCGCAGCGCGAGGGCCTCGTCGGTACCGATGGTCTCCAGGCGCTTATCCACCTCGACGTCCATGCGGGAGACGAAGAAGGACGCGACGGAGTGGATGTGCTCCACGTCGTGCCCGTTCTTAGCGGCCAGCTTGATGCCCTCCTTGTAGGCGTCGATGACCTGCTTGTAGCGGTCGACGGAGAAAATCAGAGTGACGTTGACGCTGATGCCCTCGGACAGGGCCGTCGTGATTGCCGGCAGCGACTCGTCGGTGGCCGGGATCTTGATCATGGCGTTGCGGCGGCCGACCTGCTTCCACAGCTCGCGCGCTTGCGCAATGGTCTTCGCCTCGTCGTGGGCGTAGCGAGGGTCGACCTCGATGGACACGCGGCCGTCTCGGCCGTTGGTGTCCTGGTAGATGGGGTCAATAACGTCGCAGGCCTGCTGGACGTCCGCGATGCTCATACGGTACACGGCCTCCTCGGCGGAGACACCCTCCTTGCGCAGCTCCTCGAGCTGGCGGTCATAGTCGCCGCCGGCGGAGATTGCCGCGGAGAAGATCGCCGGGTTCGTAGTGATCCCGAGGATGTTTCGCTCAAGGAGGAACGTCTCGAAGTTCCCCTGACCGTTGAGAAGGTCGCGGGAGAGATCATCCAGCCAGACGGAAGTGCCGATGTCATAAATGCGGTTGGTTGCAACCATGTTGTCGTGTGCCACGGTGCGGTCCTTTCTCCAGGGCGCCAGGTCGTCAGATATGACTGCGACCTGGCGTAACGGATGTGTGCGATGTGGGTGGGTAAAGAGGTAGAGCTACTGTGCAGACTTCGCGGACTCGATCGACTCGCGGGCCGCGCGCAGCACGTGCTCGGTGGTGAAGCCGAAGCGCTCGAAGAGTTCCGCGCCCGGTGCGGAGGCGCCAAAGTGCTCGAGGGACACGTTGCGGCCGTGGTCGCCCGTGAAGCGGTGCCACGGCATCGCGGTACCGGCCTCGACGGACACGCGTGCCTTGACCTCCTTGGGCAGGACCTGCTGCTGGTACTCCTCGGTCTGCTCGAGGAACCAGTCGATGGACGGCATGGACACCACGCGGGCGGCGACGCCATCCTCGGCCAGCAGCTTGGCTGCCTCGACGGCGTACTGCACCTCCGAGCCGGAGGCGATGAGGATGACGTCGGGGGTCGGCGCGGTGGCGTCGACAAGCACATAGCCGCCCTTGGCCACGCCCTCGAACGCCTTCTCCTTCGTGCCCTCGAGCACCGGGAGGTTCTGGCGCGACAAGGCGAGTGCCTTCGGTTGCTCGCGGCCTTCCAGCGCGGCGATCCACGCAGCCGAGGTCTCGTTGGCATCCGCCGGGCGGATGACGGCGAGGTCCGGGATAGCGCGCAGTGCGGTGAGCGTCTCTACCGGCTGGTGGGTCGGGCCGTCCTCGCCGAGGCCGATGGAGTCGTGGGTGAACACGTAGTAGCCGTCGATGCCGGACAGGGCGGCCACGCGGATGGCGGGGTAGAGGTACTCGGAGAAGATCAGGAAGGTACCGCCGTAGACACGGGTGCCGCCGTGCAGGGCGATGCCGTTCATGATGGCGCCCATCGCGTGCTCGCGGATGCCAAAGTGGAGGTTGCGTCCGTACGGCTCGGCAGTGAACTTGTTCGTGGTGATCGCCTCGGGGCCGAAGGACGGCGCGCCCTTGATCAGCGTGTTGTTGGAACCGGCCAGGTCAGCGGAGCCGCCCCACAGCTCCGGGAGCGCGGCCGCAGCGGCCTGGATCGCCGCCTCGGACGCCTTGCGGGTAGCCAGGCCCTTGGCGTCGGGCTCCCAGGTGGGGAACTCGGCCTTCCAGTTCTCCGGCAGCTCGCGCGAGGAGAGACGGTCAAACAGTGCCTTGTGCTCAGGGTTGCGAGCAGCCCAGTCATCAAAGCCCTGCTGCCACTCCTTGCGCACTGCGGCGGAGCGCTCAGCGAGCGCGCGGGTGTGGGCGATCACGTCCTCTTCCTCGGGGAAGTCGACGTCGGTGTCAAAGTCGAGCTCTTCCTTGACCAGCTTGATCTCCTCGGACCCGAGCGCGGCACCGTGAGCGGCGCCGGTGTTTTGCAGATTCGGGGCCGGGAAGCCGATCACCGTCTTGAGGCGGATGATGGTCGGCTTCGCGGTTTCCGCCTTAGCCTCTTCGACGGCGCGCTCAATTGCTGCGACGTCCTCTCCGGACCCTACGGTGAGGGTTTGCCAACCGTAGGCCTCGTAGCGGGCGAGCACATCCTCGGTGAACGCGATCTGGGTGTCGTCCTCGATGGAGATGCGGTTGTCATCCCAGAAAAGGATGAGGTTGCCCAGCTGCTGCGTGCCCGCGAGCGAGGACGCCTCGGAGGTCACGCCCTCCTGCAGGCAGCCGTCGCCGGCCACGACGTAGATGAAGTGGTCGAACGGGCTCTGGCCGGCCGGGGCCTCGGGATCGAACAGCCCGCGCTCGCGGCGCGCGGCCATCGCCATACCCACAGCGGAAGCGAGGCCCTGGCCCAGCGGGCCAGTGGTGATCTCTACGTGCTTGGTGTGGTTGTACTCCGGGTGGCCGGGAGTCTTGGAGCCCCAGGTGCGCAGCTGCTTCAGATCATCCAGCTCCAGGCCGAAGCCGCCGAGATAGAGCTGCACGTACTGGGTCAGTGAGGAGTGGCCGTTTGACAGGACAAAGCGGTCGCGACCGACCCAGTGCGGGTCGGTGGGATCCAGGCGCATGACGCGCTGGAAGAGCGTGTAGGCCAACGGAGCAAGCGACATAGCGGTGCCGGGGTGGCCCGATCCGCAGCGCTCAACAGCATCCGCAGCGAGGATTCTGGCGGTGTCCACCGCGCGCGTATCAGTCTGCGTCCAGTCGTCCGGGTAGTTCCGGACGGTCATAGCTTGAAGTTCCGGGGGCAGCGTCGACTGTGTCACAGTTTCCTCATTCATTGGATTGGCATTACGTCTCGGCTCCGGCGATGGGCCGGGCACCCGCCTTAGTGTAGTCGCCAGGCGGTGCGCCGTGTGCGGGCAGTGTATTTTGAGTCACCGCGGTGAGCGTCGACCAATCCGCCCACACCGGCCGCAAGGAGAGCGTGTCCGATTGGGCGCAGTGCAAGGTTAGGGCTAACATCATCCAAAGGAATGATACGGGTGGCAAAACCGCAGGACGCTTGCGAGCGTATCCCAACACGGCCACCCACGAAGCAGTTGCGCCGACGGCGGCGCGAACAACACGCTATAAGGAGAAGTTTTTGGAGACCGTGAAGGCGTATTTCGCGTTGACGAAGCCGAGGGTCATTGAACTTCTCTTGGTAGCCGCCATCCCCGCGATGCTGCAGGCAGATCGCGGCACCGTCCACGTGTGGCTGATCCTGGCGACCCTGCTCGGTGGATGGATGGGCGCGGGCGCTGCCAACGCCTTCAATATGGTCGCTGACTACGACATTGACCAGAAGATGGGTCGTACACGCGCGCGCCCGCTCGTGCGCGCCAAGGTGACCAAACACCGCGCTGCGGTATTCGCCTGGGTCTTGCTCATCGTCAGCGTGCTCTGGCTCGGGCTCGTGTGCGGGTCGTGGTTGGCAGCGCTGTTCATCATCTTCACCAACTTCTTCTATATCTTCGTCTACACGAAATGGCTGAAGCGTAAGACCTGGCAGAACGTCATCTGGGGTGGCGCTGCGGGCTGCATGCCGGTCCTCGTCGGCTGGGCCGCGATTCGGGACAACGTGCACGACGGTTCACCGGACCGCTGGTGGCAGGCGATCGTCATGTTCCTCATCATCTTCTTCTGGACCCCGCCGCACACCTGGGCGCTGGCCATGAAGTACAAGGACGACTACGCCCGCGCAGAAGTCCCGATGCTGCCGGTCATCGCGTCCCCGCAGGAGACGACGCGCCAGATCGTCATCTACTCCTGGTGGACGGTCATCGTCTCCCTCGCGCTCGTCCCGGCGACGTCCTGGATCTACCTCGTCGTGGCGGTGGCGTCCGGCGCCGCGTTCCTCGTCATGGCCACGCGCCTGCACAACGGCGTGCGCCGCGGCGAGAACGTCAAGCCGCTCAAGCTGTTCATCCTGTCCAACAATTACCTCGCCGCGCTCTTCCTCGGCCTCTCTGTGGACGCCGTGCTCGGCCTGCCGACGATCGGCGGCCTCTTCTAAGCGCGCAGCAGCACACTCCCAACGCGCTGGGCATCCGCGAGCGCCTCGTGCGCGGCGTCCGCCTCGGCGAGCGAGAACACCCCGCCGATAGGGAAGCGCAGCGTCGCATCCTCGACGGCACGCGTGACCGCTTGGGACCGCAAGCGAAACTCGTCCGCAGTGCGCGTGTACCAGTCCAACGAAGGGGCGGTAAGGAACAGCCCCCCATGCTCGTCGAGTTCGTTCAGGAGCGCGTCTGCGCTCCTCCCCGCCGCGAGCTCCGAGCCGCCGACGGCGCAGATCAGGCCAAGCGGTCGGCAGGCCTGCAGCGCCAGGTCGAAGGGGTGGAGCGCCTCGGGCAGAGGCGGTTGTGACGCCTCGATAACGACGTCGACGCCGCTGCCGCTGTTGGCCTCGCAAATACGTTGCGCCGCGTCAGGGAAGTAGCGGAAGACGCCGGTCGCGCCGGCGTCGTACGCGATTTCCTCCTCGTGGGCCGTTGAGACCACTGAAAACACCGTGCCGCCCAATCCCGCTGCCAGCTGGGTCACGGCGAGGCCGAGCTCGCCGCCTCCGCCGGTGACCACCATGGTGTCGCCGTCCGCGGTGTCGCGGACGGCGTGCAGGAGTGCGTGCGCCAGTATGCCGGGAGCGAGCATGCACGCGGCGACCTCATCGTCGATGGATTCCGGGACGGCGGCGATCCGGTCCCGGTGGACGACAGCCTGCTCCGCGTACGCGCCCTGCGCGTCGCAGAAGGCGACGAGCGTGCCAGCGGCGATCTCACCGACAGGGTCGTGGGCCACGCGCCCGCATCCTGCGGCGCCGGGGATGCCGGTCCCGGGGGCGGGAGTGGGGTCGCGTTGGACGTGGGCGTAGGTGACGTCGATAAGCACTTGCTCGGGTGTGGGAACTGGGGGATCGACGCGAGTGAAACGGAACGGCCCGCCGGGGGAATCGCTGATAATGGCGTGCATAGCCAAAGCGTACCCCGGCGGGCGCGGTGTGCGTGGGAGGTTAGACGAGTGTGGGGAGACGGCGCGAACTGTGCGCCCACAGGAAGGCGGTAAACGCGACGACGGTGGACGACATTGCGATGTGCGCCGGGATGGTCCAGCGCGGGACGCCGAGCCTGAACTGGATGACGCCGATCGCCCACTGGATCAGGATGAGCACGATGAGGACGAGGGCGGTGCGCATCGCGTCGCTCGGCGCCTTGTGGCGGCGCAGCATGTACACGGCGACCAGCGTGGCAATGAGGTAGAGGTACAGGCAGATTGCGTGGACGTACGCAAGGACCCTGGTGTCCATCTCGAGGCGGCCTTCCAAACCGGCGGTGGCGTCGCCAGCGTGCGGACCGGAACCGGTGACCATGGTGCCCGTCACCAGGACGAATACTAGCGCGATGGCGGCGATGATCGCCCAGGTCACGGCGGCCTTGGGGACGCGCCTCGTCGGGGCGACATCATCCGGCTCCGCAATGCGCATGTAGAGCACGGCGGCGACGGCGACCAGCACCATTGAGGGCAGGAAGTGCACGGCGACGGCCCACCACTTCAGGTCTAGGAGGACGGAGATGCCGCCGATGACGGCCTGCAGGACGACGCCGCCGAGTGAGACGGCTGCGAGCGACTTGATACCGGAGCGACGTCCCGCGCGGACGACCGCGACGAGGACGGCGATGGATGCTGCGGCGACGACGAAGGTGAGCGTGCGGTTGCCAAACTCGATGAGCTGGTGGATCCACGGCGCCGAACCCGCGACGGGGACGAGCGAGCCCTCGTGGCACATCGGCCAGGTATCGCAACCCAGGCCTGAGCCGGTGACGCGGACGAGCGAACCAGTAACGGTGATGCCGCCCTGGCACAGCAACAGGATCATGGCCAGAACGCGCTGCACCTTGAGCGACGCCCCCTTTGGTGCATCCTTGGCCTGTGCCGCATCGGTGGCATTGTGGCCGGCATTGTGGCTGGAGTTGTGCTCAGTCTGGGGAGACCCCAACTGCGGAGAAGACACGAGACGCGCTCCCTTTCACGTGTGCAGTTTTGCAGTGCAACTTTAGTTTGAGAAATGACTGCTTCAGCTTAACGCATGACGCCCCAAACTCCGAGATCCGATTGGGCGTGGAGCAAGTTGAGCTCCGCAGGGGTGCGCCACAGGAGCTACCCCTCGAAGCGGAACCAACGGGCCGCGGCCGCCATGGCCGCCCCAGCCCAACACACGAGCGACAGCCACGCCTGCCAGTGGAAAGACAGCTCGAGCGCCTTGGTCAGGGCGCCAGCCAGCGCCACCGTGGGGACCGCGTTCCACCAGCCGGCGTCCCCGACGTCACCGCTGTACTGCACCCACCCGAGCACTCCCATGAGGACGAGCCAAATGAGGTTTGCCAGAGCAAGGACCAGCTCGGAGCTGAGCGTGCCTCCCATGAACAGTCCCATTGCTGTGAACGCGGCGACGCCGACCAGCAGGGTGATCAGGCCGCACAGGGCGCCGAGCGCACTGACGCGCCACCCCAGGGCAACGGCGAGCGCGCCCAGGACGACGATCTGTACCGCAACGGTGGCCAGGACGCCGATGATCTTTCCAGCGATGATGGTCCACGGCGGCACCCCGGAGGCGCCGGTTCGCTTCAGCGCACCGTAGCGGCGGTCAAACGCGAGGGCGATGGCCTGGCCAGTAAAGCCCGCGCTCGTGGTGGCCACGGCGAAGACCATCGGCACCAGCTGGTGGAAGTCGGTATCGCCGAAGACCGGGACGATTGCTGCCGCCACGAGCAGCGCCGCGGGGATGACCAGGTTGAGCAGCAGCTGCTCGCCGTGGCGCAGCATGAGCTTCGCCTCAATCCGTCCTTGGGCGAGCGCCATCGCGGCCACGGAGGCGCGCTGCGGGCGGGGAGCAAACGTGCCCGGTGCGAGCTTGGGATTGGGGGCTGGACCGTCCTGGGATCGGTGCAGCTGTGCATCATGGGCTGTCGTCATGGTGTACCTCCTTCAAGTATTCAAGCAACGGTCTGCGCTAGCTGCGCAGCTCTCGGCCGGTGATGTCGAGGAAGACGTCCTCAAGGTTTCGGTGCGACACGCTAAGTTCGCGCAGTAGGACATCTTGCTGGGCCGCGGCGTGCGCGATGGCCTCAACCAGCTGGGGGCTGCCGTCGCCGCGCACGCGGTAGGACAGAGGCCTGACGTTTTCCGCTTCCCGGTCCGCAGCGCCGAACGCGCGCAGCGAGTCGTTGAACGTTTCCAAGTCCAGCGCTTGCGCGGTACCGAACGATACGAGCGGGTAGTCCTCGTGGGAGGTGAGCTCCGCCGGCTCGCCGGTGGCAACGACGCGCCCCCGATCCACAATGACCACGCGGTCCGCCAGCGATTCGGCCTCGTCCATCAGGTGGGTGGTCAGCACGATCGTGGTGCCATCGCGCTTCATCGCATTGACCAGCTCCCACACCGCGAGCCGGGACTGCGCGTCCATGCCTGCGGTGGGTTCGTCGAGGAAGAGGAGTTCGGGCCTGCCGATAATGGCCAGGGCGAGGGAGAGTCGCTGCTGCTGCCCGCCGGAAAGTCTGCGGTACGTCGTTGACGCTACCCCCTCGAGCCCGAGCAGCTCGATGAGCCAGTCGGGGTCGTGCGGGTCCTCGTTGTAGGACGCCGCGAGGTGCAGCATCTCCCGCACCTTGACCCCGGAGTATGATCCGCCGCCCTGGAGCATGATGCCGATGCGGTCTCGAACCCGCTGTGGCTCGGTCGCGGGGTCGTACCCTAAGACTCGGATGGACCCGGAGGTCGGCTGCGTGAACCCCTCGCACATCTCGATGGTGGTGGTCTTGCCCGCCCCGTTTGGCCCCAGCAGCGCGAGAAGCTCGCCGCGTCGAGCGGTGAATGAGACCCCGTCGACAGCGCGCTTGGGCCCGAATTGCTTGACTACCTCGTTGAGCACGAGGGCTTCAGGTTCCATGCTTGGCATGGTTGGTTAGTGTAGACCTCTCCCGGCCGTACGGCGGTACCAGAACCACGCGGCGGCGCACATGACCGCAAACCACACCGCGGCAGCGAGATAAATCGTCGCGACGGTCCCCGGCGGCAGCGCGAGCCCGCGCGGCAGCACCAAGAAGCTAAAAAGCGCAGAGTAAATCGCGACGGCAGCCCGGAAGAAGAAGCGATTCGCCCACGCCGCGAGCGGCAGGATCCCCCAGAGCGGATACCAGGGGTGAACCACTGGGAAGAGCAGGACGAGCACGAGCGTGGCCACACCCAGCCCGCCGACAGGGTGGATGGAACCGCGGAACGTCGCCCAGAGCATGCGCACGAGGAACGCGCCGGCGACGAGGAGTCCCACGCCGCGCGTGATGCTCAAGATCGCCTCCGTGTGGTCGCCCAGCTGCAGCAGCATCCCCGTAAAACCGCTGATCACGCCGATGTCCGTGGTCAGCGACAGCCAGCTGCGGATCGTCGCCGCGCCGCCTTGCCCGGTGACCCACCCAAGCCCGATTCCGGTGAACCAGGAGATCAGCCCAGCCGTCACCGCAAGGCACCCCGCCTGGACGAGGGCCGCGGTGCAAATTGCGCTTATCGACGCCCGCTTGCCCCCACCTCGCGCCCACACCCGCGCCAGCGCCATGCCCGTAAACCCGAGGGCAATAAACCCGGTGACCTTGACCAGCCCGCCGCAGGACAGGAGTGCCCCGGAGATGAGGAACAGCGCCCACCCCCGACGCCGCTGCCCGCCGGCCGCAAGCGCGTCGATGCCCCGTAGCCCTACCTCCATACCGACGAGGAGGAACCCGAGCATGATCGACTCGTTGTGGATGCCGGCAATGAGGTGCAGGATTGCCAGGGGGTTCAAGACCCCCAGCCAGAGCGCGGTCGCGCCGTGGACGCCGCACCGTCGTGCCAGCGCGCGGATACCCCACGCCGCGGCCACCACGCCGGCGAGCGACAAGACGCGGTGGCACAACACCCCGAAGTAGATCGAGTCCTGGGTGATCCATGACACCGCGGAAGCAATCCCGAGCGCAACGGGGCCGTACGGGCTGGGGGAGTGCGCCCAGATGAACGGGACGGACCGTGCGAGCCGGTTCTCGGTGCCCAGCAGCTCGACGGGGCCCGCGGCGTAGGGGTCCAGCCCCTGCCGAACGATGGATCCCTGCGCCAGGTACGAGTAGATGTCCTGGGTAAACAGGGGCGCGGTGAGCAGCAGGGGCGCCGCCCACACCAGGAAGGTCCGAAACACCACCCGGGCGCTGATTCGCGCATGGTTGGTCCCGGCACCGACGAACGGTCCCATGAGCAGCCACGCGACCACGAGACAGCCGACGCCGATGAGCACGAGTGAGGAAGAGGCCTGCAGCATCCTCCCCATGAACGCGCCGCCGGGAAGGTCGAACCAGGGGTTGTCCACCACGGGCAGCGCCCCGCCACCGAGCCCGCCGAGGCCGATCAGGAGCGTGCCGACCGCGCCCAACCAGCGCAAAAGCGCGAATCGATTGAGCTCGACGACGGACGCGCGAACCCCCTCGTCCGAAATCCCAGCGCGGTGCAGCGCGGCTGAGCGGGAGCCGGGCGCACCGAATCGGGGCAGGGCGTCGACAAGCGTGGACGGCCGCGTGGTCTCGGGGGTGGGGCGTGCAGGGGTCACATCACGCATTCTAAGGCCCGGGCGCTCGCAGAGCGGCAATGCTTTGCGACACGCTGGGGACCCGCCGCAGCGGAAATATTTTGGAAACACTAGTGTTGTGTAAAGGCGAAAGGATCGTCCTTTTGTCCGCGGATTTCGCGGAGACGTCGAGCGACACGGAAGCTGAGGTGAAGCAATGGCCGAGCAGCACCACGCTGCGGGGAGCGATACCCGCACCGAAGTCATGCGCGCGCTTCTCACGCTTGGCCCGGTGACCGCCACCGACATAGCCGCGCAATTAGGCCTTTCTGCCGCCGGTGTGCGCCGCCACCTTGACAAACTCATTGAGTCGGAGCTGGCGGAGACGTGCGGTCCGCGCGCCATCGCCGGAGAAGAAGCGACGCGGGGGAGACCCGCCAAGCACTTCCGGCTCACTGACAGCGGGCGGCGCTCATTTGGCACGCAATATGACGACCTCGCAGTCGAGGCCGTCGAAATGATTAAGACACTCGGGGGTGAGGCGGCCGTGCGCGATTTTGCCCGCGCCCGGATTGACAAGATCCTCCAGGGTGTCGACGGGGCCCACGGGGCCGACACATCGCCGGAAGGAGACAGCGAGGCGGCGCGCACGCAGGCTACCGTTGAAGCTGTCGCCGAGGTGCTTGATCAACATGGGTACGCGGCAACGGTGAGCGCCGTTGGCAACGGAATCCAGTTGTGCCAGCACCACTGCCCAGTCTCCGAGGTTGCGTCCGCGCACCCGGAGATCTGCGAGGCAGAGCACGAGGCGATCTCGGCTCTGGTGGGCAAACACGTGCAGCCGCTCGCGCTGATCGCAGACGGCAACGGCATCTGCACAACCAACATTCCACTCGCCGCTACCGCTACGGCGGCGGGAACCATAAACGAAAGGAGCGGAGACTATGACGAAAGCTAACCCCGCACCCGGCCTGGACAAGCCGATGAATGATGATGAGATCATCGACTCCATCGGCGCCTACAGCTACGGCTGGCACGACTCCGATGTGGCTGGCGCCTCCGCACGGCGCGGTCTGAACAAGGACGTTGTCAAGGACATCTCCGGGATCAAGAACGAGCCGGAGTGGATGCTTAACCAGCGTCTCAAGGCGCTCGACATCTTTGACAAGAAGCCGATGCCGACCTGGGGCGCAGACCTCTCCGACATCGACTTCGACAACATTAAGTATTACGTGCGCTCCACGGAGGAGCAGGCGGCCTCTTGGGACGATCTTCCGGAGGACATTAAGCACACCTACGACAAGCTCGGTATTCCTGAGGCGGAGAAGCAGCGCCTCGTCGCCGGCGTCGCGGCTCAGTACGAGTCCGAGGTGGTCTACCACCAGATCCGCGAGGACCTGGAGGAAAAGGGCGTTATCTTCGTCGACACCGATACCGCGCTGCGCGAGCACGAGGAGCTGTTCAAGGAGCACTTCGGCACGGTGATTCCGGCCGGCGATAACAAGTTCTCCGCGCTGAACTCCGCTGTCTGGTCTGGTGGCTCCTTTATCTACGTTCCGCCGGGGGTCCACGTGGACATTCCGCTGCAGGCCTACTTCCGCATCAACACGGAAAACATGGGCCAGTTCGAGCGCACCCTGATCATCGTCGATGAGGACGCGTACGTCCACTACGTCGAGGGCTGCACAGCCCCGATCTACAAGTCGGACTCCCTGCACTCCGCGGTCGTGGAGATCATCGTGAAGAAGGGCGGCCGCTGCCGCTACACCACGATCCAGAACTGGTCCGGCAACGTGTACAATCTGGTGACCAAGCGCGCGAAGGCCGAAGAGGGCGCCACCATGGAATGGGTCGACGGCAACATCGGCTCGAAGGTGACCATGAAGTACCCGGCCGTGTGGATGACTGGCGAGCACGCGCGTGGCGAGGTCCTTTCCGTCGCGTTTGCGGGCGAGGGCCAGTTCCAGGACACCGGCGCGAAGATGACCCACATGGCACCGCACACCTCCTCGTCCGTGGTATCCAAGTCCGTGGCTCGCGGCGGCGGACGTTCCGCGTACCGCGGCCTGATTCAGGTGAACGCGAACGCGCACCACTCCACCTCCAACGTCGAGTGTGACGCCCTGCTGGTGGACGACATCTCCCGTTCCGACACGTACCCCTACAACGACATTCGTAATGACCGAGTCACCCTCGGCCACGAGGCGAAGGTTTCCAAGGTCTCTGAGGAGCAGCTGTTCTACCTCATGAGCCGCGGCATTCCGGAGGAAGAAGCAATGGCCATGATCGTGCGCGGCTTCGTCGAGCCGATCGCCAAGGAGCTCCCGATGGAGTACGCCCTTGAACTGAACCGTCTCATCGAGCTGCAAATGGAAGGATCGGTGGGCTAACCCCAATGACCGTCTCTGTTGATCCCGTACAAAACGCCACCCCGCACAACAACAAGGGTGACCTCTTCCAATCCTTCACCGTCGACGACTTCCCGGTCCCGGGCGGTCGCGACGAGGTCTGGCGCTTCATCTCCCTGCGTCGCCTTCGTGGTCTGCACAACGGCAAGTTCGCCGACGCTGCAAAGGCGCAAATAAAGATCGACGCCCCCGAAGCGGTCAGCGTCGAAGAGGTCGCAATTGACGACGATCGCCTCAAGGTCGTTGGCGGCGCCGTCGATCGCGTCGCAGCGCAGGCCTGGTCCTCTGCGAAGTCCGGCTACATCGTGTCCATTCCGGCAGATACAGAGTTGGACGAAGACGTGACCATCACCGTTAGCGGTGCAGGTGAGGATGTCACCACGTTCGGCAACATCCTGGTTGAATCGGGCACGCACTCCAAGGCGAACGTCATCCTGCGCTACGAGGGCACCGGTACCCACGCCGACAACGTGAACTGGCACATCGGCGAGGGCTCCCGCGTCCACGCGATTGTGGATGCGGAGTGGAACTCCGACGCTGTCCACATCGGACAGCAGTCCGTGCTGGTCGAGCGCGATGCCACGCTGCGCCACCACGTCGCAACGTTCGGCGGCGAGGTTGTCCGCATCACCCCGCGCGTGAAGTTCGCAGCGCCGGGCGGCGACGCGGAGCTGACCGGCGTCTACTTCGCGGACGCGGGCCAGTACATCGAGAACCGCATGCTCGTTGACCACTCCGTCCCGAACTGCCGCTCCAACGTCCTGTACAAGGGCGCACTGCAGGGCGACAAGCAGTCTTCGCTGCCGGAGGCCCGTACCTGCTGGGTTGGCGACGTCCTGATTCGCTCCGACGCGAAGGGCACCGACACCTACGAGACGAACCGCAACCTGGTGCTCACCGACGGCGCACGAGCCGACGCGATTCCCAACCTGGAGATCGAGACCGGCGAGATCGCCGGCGCCGGCCACGCAGCGACCGTGGGACGCTTCGACGATGAGCAGCTGTTCTACCTGCGCTCCCGCGGCATCCCGGAGGACGAGGCGACCCGCCTGATCATCCGCGGATTCTTCAACGAGGTCCTCAACCAGATCCCTGTCGAGTCCGTCCGGGACGAGCTCATCGCCCGCGTTGCCGGCGAGCTCGAGCGGAGCAACTCCTAAGCGCCCCAGCTACGTCGCTGTACACCTGTAAAACCCGCGTCACCGAATAAAGAAAGCTGAAAACACCGAATGTCTACGCTTGAAATTAAGAACCTGCACGCCAACGTCTTGCCCACGGAGGAAGGTCAGGAGCCGAAGCCGATCCTCAAGGGCGTGAACCTGACCATCAAGGCGGGCGAGACTCACGCAATCATGGGCCCGAACGGCTCCGGCAAGTCCACCCTGGCCTACACCCTTGCGGGCCACCCGAAGTACGAGGTCACCGAGGGCGAGGTGCTGCTCGACGGCGAGAACATCCTGGAGATGGAGATCGACGAGCGCGCTCGCGCCGGCCTCTTCCTGGCAATGCAGTACCCGGTTGAGGTCCCGGGCGTGTCTTCGTCCAACTTCATGCGCTCCGCCGTCACCGCGGTGCGTGGCGAGTCCCCGAAGCTGCGCGAGTGGGTTGCTGAGCTCAACGCCGCCCGCGAGTCCCTGCAGATGGACGCCTCCTTCTCCGAGCGCTCGGTCAACGAGGGCTTCTCCGGCGGCGAGAAGAAGCGCCACGAGGTCATGCAGCTCGCGCTGATGAAGCCGAAGTTCGCTGTCATGGACGAGACCGACTCCGGTCTTGACGTTGACGCGCTGCGCATCGTCTCCGAGGGCATCAACAAGTACCAGGAGGAAACCAACGGCGGCGTCCTCATGATCACCCACTACAAGCGCATCCTCAACTACGTCCAGCCGCAGTTCGTGCACGTGTTTGCTGACGGCAAGATCGTGCAGACCGGCGACGCATCGCTGGCAGACCAGCTCGAGGCAGAAGGCTACGAGAAGTTCATCTAATGGGATACGTCAACGACAACGGAACACTCAACGTGGAGGCGATCCGCGCGGAGTTTCCGATCCTGTCGCGCACCGTGAGGGACGGCAAGAAGCTCGTCTACCTCGACTCCGGTGCGACGTCGCAGCGACCGGAACGCGTGTGGAACGTCGAGCGAGACTTCGTCCTCAACACCTTCGCGCCGGTGCACCGCGGCTCCTACCAGCTTGCTGAAGAAGCCACGGATGCCTATGAGACGGCACGCGACGCCATCGCGGCGTTCGTCGGCGCGGACGGGCACGAAATCGCGTTTACAAAGAACGCGACTGAGGGACTCAACCTCGTCGCCTATGTGCTTGGCGACGAGCGCGCGGGCGATCTCGCGGTGCGTGAAGGCGACACCATCGTCATCACCGAGCTTGAGCACCACGCCAACCTCGTGCCGTGGCAGGAACTCGCCGAGCGCACTGGTGCGACCCTGAAGTGGTACACGATGACGCCGGACGGGCGGATCGATCTGGACTCGCTCGAGGTGGACGAGACCGTCAAGGTCGTGGCGTTTACGCACCAGTCGAACGTCACCGGTGCTGTCGCTGACGTTGACGAGCTGGTGCGCCGCGCGAAGGCCGTCGGCGCCTTGACGGTGCTCGACGCGTGTCAATCGGTGCCGCACATGCCGGTCGACCTGCACGCGCTCGACGTCGACTTCGCTGCCTTCTCCGGCCACAAAATGTGCGGGCCATCGGGCGTCGGCGCCGTGTACGGCAAGGGCGACATTCTCAATCAGCTGCCGCCGTTCCTCACGGGCGGCTCGATGATTGAGATTGTGAAGATGGAAAAGACCACCTTCGCGCCGGCACCGCAGCGATTTGAGGCGGGCACCCAGATGACCAGCCAGGTCGTGGGGCTAGGTGCCGCAGTCGAGTTCCTCAACGAGGTCGGCATGGACGCCATCCACGCCCACGAGCAAGAGCTCACCGCGTACGCGCTCGAGCAGATGCAGGGCATCGAGGGGCTGCAGATCGCGGGGCCGCTCACCGCCGAGCAGCGTGGCGGTGCGATCTCGTTTACCGTCGACGGTGTGCACCCGCACGACCTCGGTCAGGTGCTGGACTCCGAAGGCGTGGCAATCCGCACCGGGCACCACTGCGCGTGGCCTGCCCACCGCGGCCTGAACCTGCAATCCACCTCGCGCGCAAGCTTCTACCTGTACAACACGAAGGAAGAAGTGGATACGCTGGTGGCAGCGATTGGCAAGGCGAAGGAGTTTTTCGCACGATGAACCTTGAATCGATGTACCAGGAAGTGATCCTGGACCACTACAAGAACCCCCAGTACGCCGGGCTGCGCGAGCCGTACGAGGCGGAGGTGCACCACGTGAACCCGTCCTGCGGCGACGAGCTGACGCTGCGCGTTCACCTTTCCGAGGATGGGAAAACGGTGGAGGATGTTTCCTACGATGCGGCCGGTTGCTCGATCTCGCAGGCGTCGACAAGCGTGATGGCGGAGGAGCTGAAGGGGCTCCCCGTCGAGCAGGCGATGGAGAAGCTGGGGTCGTTCGAGGAGATGATCACCTCGCGCGGCACCATCGAGGGCGACCCGGAGCTGATTGGCGACGGCGTTGCGTTCGGTGGCGTGGCGAAGTTCCCGGCGCGTGTGAAGTGCGCGCTGCTCGGGTGGAAGGCCTTCGAGGCGGCAACGCACGAGGCCCTGGAGAAAAAGGAGAGCTAGGACATGGCTGAAGACAACGTCAACGAACAGACCACTGCTGCCGACGTTGATGCTGCCAAAGGCGGCTCCGCGTCGAACTTCGGCGGCGCGGGCGAGCGTCCGCCCCAGACCGATGCACAGCTCAAGCTGGCCGGAGAGGTGGAGGAGTTCCTCCGCGACGTGATCGACCCGGAGCTGGGGATCAACGTCGTCGACCTCGGCCTGGTCTACGACCTGTGGATTGAGGAGCGCGACGGCAAGACGATCGCGTGCATCAACATGACGCTCACCTCGCCGGCATGCCCGCTGACAGATGTGCTCGAAGAGCAGGCGCAGCAGGCCGTGGTGGGCAACACCGAGGCGGACGACATCGTGCTCAACTGGGTATGGATGCCGCCGTGGGGCCCGCAGATGATTACTGAAGAGGGCCGCGAGCAGCTCCGCGCTCTCGGGTTCGCGGTGTAGCACCCCTCGGTGTCCCCCTCACGGTTCGCGCCGTGAGGGGGACCTTTTGCATTGCTGACCCTGCTGACCCTGCGGTGTCGATTTGGGGGTGCTTGCTACAGTGATCCCGTGATTGTCACCAATGATCTCGAAGTCCGCGTCGGCGCACGCACGCTCCTGTCTGCGCCCGGTCAGCACCTGCGCGTGCAGCCGGGCGACCGTATCGGGCTGGTGGGGCGAAACGGCGCGGGCAAGACGACGACCATGCGCATCCTCTCGGGGGAAACGGAACCGTATGGCGGTTCGGTGACGCGTTCGGGCGAGATCGGCTACCTGCCGCAGGACTCCAAAGAGGGTGACATCGAGCAGACCGCACGCGCGCGAGTGCTTTCCGCTCGCGGCCTCGACCAGATCCAGCGCTCGATGGCCAAGCAGCAGGAGATCATGGAGACCACCGACGGGGCGGAGCGCGACAAGGCGATTGCCAAGTTCTCCCGCCTGGAGGAGCGGTACCAGGCGCTCGGCGGCTACGAGGCGAACGCGGAGGCGGCGCAGATTTGCGACAACCTCGGTCTGCCCAGCCGAGTCCTGGACCAGCAGCTGAAGACCCTGTCGGGTGGCCAGCGCCGCCGCGTGGAGCTCGCGCAGATTCTCTTCGCCTCGCGCCAGGGGTCGGGCAAGTCGCAGACCACGCTGCTTCTCGACGAGCCCACGAACCACCTCGACGCCGACTCGATTAGCTGGCTGCGCAACTTCCTGTCCAAGCACGAGGGCGGCCTCATCATGATCTCGCACGACGTCGAACTGCTCGACGCCGTGTGCAACAAGGTCTGGTTCCTCGACGCCGTCCGCGCCGAGGCGGACGTGTACAACATGGGCTTTGCCAAGTACAAAGACGCACGCGCGCTCGACGAAGCGCGCCGCCGCCGCGAGCGCGCCAATGCGGAGAAGAAGGCGTCTGCGCTGCAGAAGCAGGCGGCAAAGCTCGGTGCGAAGGCCACGAAGGCAGCTGCGGCGAAGCAGATGCTCGCGCGCGCCGACCGCATGATGGAGCAACTCGATGAGGTCCGGGTGGCAGACAAGTTTGCGTCGATTAGCTTCCCCGAGCCAGCGCCGTGCGGCAAGACTCCGCTGTACGGCAAGGGGCTGACCAAGATGTACGGCTCGCTCGAGGTCTTTGCCGGGGTTGACCTGGCGATTGACAAGGGCTCGCGCGTTGTCGTGCTCGGCACCAACGGCGCGGGTAAGACGACGCTGCTGAAGCTGCTGGCCGGTGTGGAGCGCACTGACGGCGAGGGCGGCCTCGTGTCCGGGCATGGGCTGAAGATCGGATACTTCGCGCAGGAGCACGACACGATCGACGGCGACAAGAGCGTCTGGGAGAACACCATCGAGGCCTGCCCCGATGCCGGCCAGCAGGACCTGCGAGGCCTGCTCGGCGCCTTTATGTTCTCGGGCGACAAGCTCGAACAGCCGGCTGGCACTCTCTCCGGCGGTGAGAAGACGCGCCTCGCGCTCGCCACGCTCGTTTCCTCCCGCGCCAATGTGCTGCTTCTCGACGAGCCCACGAACAACCTGGATCCGCAATCTCGCGAGCAGGTGCTTGACGCGCTCAAGACCTACACCGGGGCCGTCGTCCTGGTCACCCACGACCCGGGGGCAGTGCGCGCGCTCGAGCCGGAGCGCGTGATCATCATGCCCGAGGGCGACGAGGACCTGTGGAGCGACGAGTACATGGAGATCGTGGAGCTGGCGTAGCGGGATGAGTTCGCCCGGCTAGACTCGCTGGTATGACGAAGAACAACGACCTCATCACCATGTTCCGCGACGCGTGGAACGCCATGTCGAGCGACCAGAAGACCATCGTCGGCATGCTGGCCGCCATTGACGCGCTCGGCAAGGCGCTTGCGCTGCGCGACCTTGCGCGTGCGAAAGACGGCAGGGTGCGCGGCCCGAAGTGGCTGTGGGCGCCCATCATCGGCGCGGTGAACACGCTTGGCTGGGCGGCCTACTTCCTCATCGGGAGGAAGCGCCACTAGTTCCTAAAACCGTGCACCGGTGCCGGGATGAAGCCGCCGCGCCGGATCATCTCGGCGCTGCCCTTCGTGTTCACCGGAATGACTGGCGCGTAGCCGAGCAGTCCGCCGAAGTTCACCTCGTCGCCCGGCTTCGTGCCCGGGACTGGGATGAGGCGTGCGGCGGTGGTCTTATGGTTCATGATGCCGATCGCGGCTTCGTCGGCAATCATGCCCGCGATGGTTTCGGCCGGGGTGTCGCCGGGGATCGCGATCATGTCGAAGCCGACGGAGCAGATCGAGGTCATCGCCTCGAGCTTGTCCATGGAAATTGCGCCGGAGTGCACGGCGTCAATCATGCCCTGGTCCTCGGAGACCGGGATGAAGGAGCCGGACAGGCCACCGACGCGGGAGCAGGCCATCATGCCGCCCTTTTTCACCGCGTCGTTGAGCAGGGCGAGCGCCGCCGTAGTGCCGTGGGTGCCCACCTGCTCGAGCCCGATGTGTTCGAGGATGTGCGCCACGGAGTCGCCGACCTCCGCTGTCGGGGCGAGCGAGAGGTCGACGATGCCAAACGGCACGCCGAGTCGTTCGGCGGCCATATTGCCCACGAGCTGGCCAGCGCGCGTGATCTTAAACGCGGCCTTCTTGATCTCCTCGGCGATCTCGTTGAGCGAAGCACCCTTGAGCGGGGTGATCGCGTTGTCCACGACGCCCGGGCCGGATACGCCGACAGAGACGACGGTGTCCGGCTCCTCAATGCCGTGGAATGCGCCAGCCATGAACGGGTTGTCTCCCACGGCGTTGGCAAACACGACGAGCTTCGCGCAGGCGATGGAGGACTCGTCCTTGGTCAGCTCGGCGGCCTCCTTGACTACCTCGCCCATGCGCGCCACGGCGTCCATGTTGATGCCGGCGCGCGAGGTACCCACGTTCACGGAGCCACAGACGGCCTGGGTCACGCTCAGCGCCTCGGGGATCGAGTCGATGAGCCGACGGTCCGAGGACGTCGTACCCTTTTCCACGAGCGCGGAGTAACCACCGACGAAGTTCACGCCGAGCTCCGACGCCGCCTTGTCCAGGGCACGTGCGATGTCGACCGGGTTTCCATCCACGCCGGCGGCGACGAGCGAGACGGGGGAGACGGAGATGCGCTTGTTCACAATCGGGATGCCCAGCTCGCGCTCGATGCCCTCGCACACCTCGACGAGGCGGGCGGCGCGTGCGGTGACGCGGTCGTACACCGCCTGGCAGGTGGCGTCCATGGTGGAGCGGGTGCAGCCGATGAGCGAAATGCCCATGGTTACGGTGCGGATGTCCAGGCGGTAGTCCTCGATCATCTTAATGACGTCGAGGATGTGGGCGGATTTGAAGTCGAAGTCTGTAGCCATCGCGCCGCCCCTAGACTTCGTTCATCGCGGTGAACAGGTCCTCGGACTGAATGCGCACGACCACCCCGAGCGCGTCGCCCACTTGCGTCAGGTGATCCTGGAGTTCGCCCATATCCGGGGTGTCGTCCGGCAGCGCGACGCGCATGACCATGGTGAAGTAGTTGTCCATGAGCGTCTGCGAGACGTCGAGAATGTTCAGGTTGCGCTCTGCTGCGGCGCCCGCGACTGCGGCGATGATGCCAACACGGTCCGGGCCGGTAGTCGTAATAATTGCGTGCATGAGGGACCATCATAGTGGCACGTACGGACGCGGGTGAGAGTTGCGCCACAGCGAGTCCGCGCCGACTTGGTTACGGTGGGTCGCATGACTGAATCTGCGAACACCCCCAATGCTTCTGCACCCCAACCATTTGCCACCACGGCGTCGGAAACGCCTGAGCGCACCGCGCGTGTGCTCGTCATCGGCGCGGGCGGTCACGTGAGCCGCCACTCGGTGCCGCTGCTGGTCCAGCAGGGCCACGAGGTCACCGGCCTTGTGCGCAATCCCGATCACGTCGCCCGCATCGAGCAGGCGGGCGCGCAGGCAATGGTGCGCGACATCACGGGGCTCTCCGTAGAGCAGTGGGCGGCGCTGCTGTCCAAGTTTGATGTGGTGGTGTGGTCCGCTGGCGCGGGCGGAAGCTCCGCCGAGGCGACCTACGCTGTGGACCGAGACGCGGCGCTGCGCGTCGTGGAAGCGCTTGAGCAGCTCACCGAGCACACGCCCCGACTTCTCATGGTGTCCTACGCGGGCGCGCGCTTCGCCACCACGGATGATGACGGCGCGTGGTACGCCTACGTCGAGTCCAAAAAGACGGTCGATGTGCGCATCATGGACAGCGACCTCGAGCAGGTCATTCTTGGCCCGGGCATGCTTGTCGACGGCCCCGTGCCCGGCTACGCCACCATCGACCTCGAGGGCGACGACGCCCAGGGCCACCCGCAGACCTCGCGCGAGCTCGTCGCTGAAGTGATCGTCGAGCTAGCTGGTCGCGACAGCGTCGCGGGCATTGCGAACCCGTTCGAGTTCCAGAACGGGCAGACCCCGGTGCGCGAGATCGGGCGCTAACCCGCCACGGGACTCCCTCCAGGGCTCCTGCTACACCTTCGGCGCGTGGGCCGGGCTGCGGTCGAAGCAGTACTGTGCAAAGTTCCGCAGGATCGCGTTGGCCCAGGCGACGTCGTGGTTGGGCAAATCGGCGACGATACGAGCGTAGTCCTCGGCGGGGAAGTACCCGTAGTTGTAGAAGAAGTCCATCCGGGTGTGCATCGCGGCGGCGTCCATTTCAGCGTGGAACTGGGTGGCCCACACGTGGTCGCCGTAGCGGACCATCTGGACGGGGCAGGTGGGTCCGGTGGCGAGGACGGTAAGCGCCTCCGGGAGACTGTCTACGTCCGGGTTCTCGGTGTGCCCGGTGAGTGCTGTGAACTGCTCCGTGGCGCCGCGCAGCAGCTTGTCGCCGCGGCCGGCTTCCGTCAACGCAACGCTCGTCGGGCCTGAGTTCTCCGGGTGTGTGTGGCCGACGGTGCCACCGAGGTGATCAACCAGCCACGAGATGCCAAAGCAGACGAAAAATACTGGCAAGCCCGATTCGACCACGCCCGCGAGCACGTCGTTAATGTGGCGCTGCCACGGTGAGTACTCGGCGTTGCTGACGTTGAGCGAGCTGCCGCCGATGATGATCCCGCTAATGGCCTCCAGCGAGCCAACTTCCTCGTCAACCCGGTCCAGGATCTTGAGCTCGACGTCAACCTCGCTCAGGCCGGCGGCGTTAAGGACGTCGTGGTATTCGGCACGCGCGATCTCGGGTGCGAGCTCGCCTTGTCGCAGGGAGAGGAAAAGCAGCTTGGACATAGCGGTAATTCTATACCGCTTGGTCTATTTTTCACTAACCGGCTTACGGACCGACTGCTCGACGAGCGAGAGCATGGCCTCTAGGCGCTCGACGGGCTCGCCCGCAGCGAGCTTGACCACGAATCCTTCGAACACCGTCTCCAGGTAAGTCTGGACAACGTCGATGGCGACGTCCTCGCGCATGGCTCGGTTGGACACGATGCGATCATGGACAGCTTGGTCCAGAACCTCTTGGTGAGCGCGCCACCGTTGCTCAAACTCCGGGTCGGTGCGGAGCTTGCGGACGATCTCCGCGCGGGTGACAAACCAGTCGTTCTTTTCGCGGTGGTGGAGCATGTCGCGCATGACCTCGACCAGGCCCTGGTTGCTCACCACCGCCGCCTGCCGCTCCGCGTCCTCGCTCGCGATGGCGAGAAACAGCGCTTCCTTATCCGCAAAGTGATGGAAGATTGCCCCGCGCGTCTTGCCCGTAGCCTGTTCGAGCTTGGCCACGGTAGCGCCTTCGAAGCCGTAGTGGGCGAAGCAGAGCCGAGCGGCATCAATGATTTCTTGGCGCCGACGTGCGAGTTCGCCTTCACTGACGATGGGCATGCGCGGTGCAATCCTTCCTGTAATAGGGGTGCGGGATGAATGGTTCGGTGGTGAGAAAACGAAGAGGGGTACCCGGGCGGGAAGCCCGGGTTACCCCTCTACAGGGTCAAGGAGTTAGTTCTTGACCATCTGGCGCAGCACGTACTGCAGGATGCCGCCGTGGCGGAAGTACTCTGCCTCACCAGGCGTGTCGACGCGGACAACTGCGTCGAACTCGACCTTCTCGCCGCCGTCCTTCGTTGCTGCAACGTGGACGGTCTCCGGGATCGTGTCGCCGTCGTTAAAGGCGGTGATGCCCGTGACCTCGAAGGTCTCGGTGCCGTCGAGGCCCAGGGAGCCGTGCGACTGGCCCTCGGGGAACTGCAGCGGCAGCACGCCCATGCCGATGAGGTTCGAGCGGTGGATGCGCTCGAAGGACTCCGCGATGACGGCCTTCACACCGAGCAGGTTGGTGCCCTTTGCGGCCCAGTCGCGGGAGGAACCGGTGCCGTACTCCTTGCCGGCGATGACCACGAGCGGGATGTTCTTCTCTGCGTAGTTCATCGCGGCGTCGTAGATGTACGCCTGCGGTGCGCCCTCCTGGGTGAAGTCGCGGGTGTAGCCGCCCTGCTCGTCCACCAGCTCGTTGCGCAGGCGGATGTTGGCGAAGGTACCGCGGACCATGACCTCGTGGTTACCACGACGGGAACCGAAGGAGTTGTAGTCGTGGCGTGCCACACCGTGCTCGTCCAGGTAGTTCGCCGCCGGGGTGCCCGGCTTGATGGAGGAAGCAGGGGAGATGTGGTCGGTGGTCACTGAGTCGCCGAGCTTGGCCAGCACGCGTGCGCCGGCGATGTCCTCGACTGCCTCCGGCTGCTCCGGCATACCGTCGAAGTACGGAGCCTTGCGGATGTAGGTGGAGTCCTCGTTCCAGTCGAAGGTCTTGCCCTGCGGGATGTCCAGGTTCTGCCACTGCTCGTCGCCCTTGAACACGTCGGCGTAGTCAGCCTCGTACATCTCGCGGGAGATGATGCCGGAGATGGTGCTCTCGATCTCTTCGGTGGACGGCCAAACGTCCTTGAGGAAGACGTCGTTGCCGTCGGCGTCCTGGCCGAGCGGCTGGGCGTCGAAGTCGAAGTCCATGGTGCCGGCAATGGAGTACGCGATAACCAGCAGCGGGGAGGCCAGGTAGTTCATCTTCACGTCGGGGGAGATGCGGCCCTCGAAGTTACGGTTACCGGACAGGACCGCGGTGGCGGTCAGGTCGTACTCGTTGATGGCGTCGGAGACCTCGGTCGGCAGCGGGCCGGAGTTACCGATGCAGGATGCGCAGCCGAAGCCGGTGAGGTAGAAGCCGACTGCCTCGAGGTCCTTCCACAGGTCGCCGCGCTCGTAGTAGCCGTCGACAACCTGGGAACCGGGAGCCATGATGGTCTTGACCCACGGCTTGGCGTGCAGGCCCTTTTCAGCAGCCTTGCGCGCGAGCAGTGCGGCGCCGACCATGACGGACGGGTTGGAAGTGTTGGTGCAAGAGGTGATTGCAGCGATGGCAACCATGCCGTGGTCGAGGGTGTACTCGCCGCCCTGCGGGGACTCGACGATGACCGGCTTGGAAGCGCGGCCCTCGGCGCCGTCAGCGGCGGACTCGCCGTGACCCGGCCAGGACTGGTTGTAGTCCACGGTCTCGGACTTCTCGGCGCGCACCGGCTCGGTGACGTCGTTGCCAGCGGTGTTGTAGTCCGGCAGCTGGGTGCGGAAGGTGTTCTTGGCCTCGGACAGCAGGATGCGGTCCTGCGGGCGCTTCGGGCCGGCGATGGACGGCACGACGGTGGAGAGGTCCAGCTCGAGGTACTCGGAGTACTCGGCCTCCTCGGCGTCCTGCTCCAGCCACATGCCCTGTGCCTTGGCGTATGCCTCGACGCGGTCGATGTCCTCCTGGTCGCGGCCGGTCAGCTCGAGGTAGTTGATGGTCTCCTCGTCGATCGGGAAGATCGCGCAGGTGGAGCCGAACTCCGGGCTCATGTTGCCGATGGTGGCGCGGTTTGCCAGCGGGATCTGCTTGACGCCGTTGCCGTAGAACTCGACGAACTTCTGCACCACGCCATGCTCGCGGAGCATCTCGGTGATGGTCAGCACGACGTCGGTAGCGGTCACGCCGACCGGGATCTCACCGGTGAGCTTGAAGCCGACAACGCGGGGGATGAGCATGGACACCGGCTGGCCCAGCATGGCCGCCTCTGCCTCGATGCCGCCGACGCCCCAGCCCAGGATGCCCAGGCCGTTCTCCATGGTGGTGTGGGAGTCGGTACCAATGCAGGTATCCGGGTAGGCAAGGCCCTCGTTGTCAAAGACGACGCGGGAGAGGTACTCAATGTTGACCTGGTGGACGATGCCGGTTCCCGGCGGAACGACGCGGAAGTTGGAGAAGTTCTCAGCACCCCAACGCAGGAACTGGTAGCGCTCCTCGTTGCGCTGGTACTCGATCTCGACGTTCTTATCCAGTGCAGCGTCGGAGCCGAATGCCTCGATGATGACGGAGTGGTCAATGACCATCTCGGCCGGGTTCAGCGGGTTGACCTGGTCCGGGCTGCCGCCGAGGTCGCTAACTGCCTCGCGCATGGTTGCAAGGTCGACGACGCAGGGCACGCCGGTGAAGTCCTGCATGAGGACGCGGGCCGGGGTGAACTGGATCTCAATCGACGGTTCTGCCGACGGATCCCAGTTGGCGATTGCCTTGATGTGGTCTTCGGTGACGTTCTTGCCGTCCTCGGTGCGCAGCAGGTTCTCGCCGAGCACCTTCAGGGAGTAGGGCAGCTTCTTCATGCCGTCAACCGCATCGAGGGCAAAGTAGTCGTAGGACTTACCGCCGACCTCGAGGGTCTGCTTAGCGTTGAAGGAGTTCTTGCTTTCAGCCACAGTGAGCTCCATTTCTCGTCGTAATGCAAATCTGGGAACTATGACACGTGATGGTCAACCAATAATGATATGCGACCTCTCACGGTTCCGTCGCCATAATAACAGTACGGTCGTTATGTTTTGCGCTGGGGCGCGCTTATCGACGCCCCGGAGCATCCAAATCCCCTCATCCGCGGGGGCAAACGCACCCGGATAACCAAAGCACCTGGGCAAACGCAGCGACGGCGAGGGCGGAGCGCGCTCACTCTGGCCACACTGCTTACCCCCAAATGCGTGGTAGGTTTCCGGCTGCGTGTTGGAAGACCGGAGCGCAAAGGGTGACGGCGAGCCGATTACACTCCGTAACGACGGCGAATGAGAGCGGAAAGGGACGACGTGATTCCAGTAGACGTTGACATGGCGAGTCTGGAAGCCCAGCTCCAGGAGGATGGGATCGCCTTTGGGACGGAAAACCCCGTCAACGTACCGCTCGAAGCCGCAATGCGCGACGCGCTGACGCAAGCACCGTCCGACGACATGGGGGCGGCCGGGCTCGTTGTGCTTGAGCAGACCCCACTGCAGATTGCAGACCTTCGCGACGTCGCACAGGACCTCCTCAATGGCACCGGTTACGACACGGTCGTGGTCCGGACGCCGAACGCCGCTATCGCGGTGAGCGATTCGCTCAGCCGGGCGGCGATCGAGCGCGGGCAAACCGCAATGGTGGCCCAGCCTGACTACCCGCAAGGGGTCGTCGCGTTCGCGGAGGCGGCGCAGGGACACTCCGTGGCGTGGGGGATTGCCGTTGGATCGGTGGTGCTCGCGCTTGCGTGCATCGCGGCGTTGTCCGCCTGGCGCGCACGCCGTTAGCCACCCCCTCAATAAGTCAAGTCGTTCGCCTTGACGGTTCTGTCTTGCATCAAGGGATACGCAGCCACATCGCGATCCCAGCGCAACGGCCATGGCGACTTGTTCCCCCTGCCGGGAAATGTGTCGAACTTCACACTACTTGTTCGTATCGGCTATATCTGCTGTACCTGGCGCTATCAGGTCATGTGAAAAGCCTTGACTGTTGTGGTTTTTGGTAAAGATTGTGCAACAAGTTGATTACGTGTCGTATGGTCTTGCTGTCGGCTCGTGAGCTGAATGCAACACCAATCGTTTCAGGCCTTACTCCTTGACTGAACTCGTCATTCGGTCAAGGCCCCGGTTCGGGCATGTGGGGAAGCACGCCAAGAACCAGGCCAGTAACGAAGGTGGGGCTGAAGGCTCGCGTGCCTGCATCAGTAGTCAACCCATTAGGGCTGCGCGTCAAGGCTGCAGGCTAGTCACCTGTGGCGGTGAATCGTCGAGAAGCACTTTGCTCCTCGCTTGATTTGTCATGCCTGGGCGCGCGGCGTGAGGAGCCCCATTCCGTGGTAGAACCATCGAGGTTCACCCGGTCGGGTCGCGCGCGCATTGCGCTCGGCACGATCGCGTGTTCCACAACTCTGTCTCTCGCGGCGACGCTGGTCACCCCAGTGGCAACCGCGCAACCTGCGTCCATGACGGAGCTGGTCACCAGCATTTCGCAGGCGCAGTCCAACATCGATGACCTGAACTTGAACATCGGCGACCTGCAGGAAAAGGTCAATCAGGCGCTCGTGGACCTCAAGGATGCCCAAGGCCGCGCCGAGCAGGCTCGCCAGGGTGCAGAGGAAGCGAAGAAGCGCCTGGAAGCCTCGGAACACGCCGTCGAGGAGGCGCGAGCAGCGCTCGACGAGGTCACGCGGTCGCAGTACCGCGGCGCCGGCCAGAGCGGCGGGCTCGACATGGCCACCAGCGGTGACGCCCAGAAGGACGTGCTCGACCGTTCGCTGTACCTGCGTCAGCGCAGCGACGAACGCCGGGCGAAGCTCGACGAGGTCGAGCGCGCACGCACCGAGGCAGCCAACGAGGCGTCGATCCAGCGCAAAGCGAGCCAGCTCGCGGAGTCGACCGCCAGCGAGGCGGAGGCCGCGGAGGCCGAGGCCCGCGAGCTGCTCGACTCCACCAGCGAGGCCCTGGCCGAGCAGCGTCGGGAGCGTGATCGGGCGCAGTCCGAGTTGGACAGCGCTCAGGCGTCGTTAGCCGAGCAGCGCCAGGCGTCGGGATCGGCCCCCCAGACCGATGCGAGCGAGTCCGGTAGCCCGACTGAGGCGGCGGACTCGGGCGAGACGGCGGCACTTGCAACCTCCCAGACGGCTGAGTCGGAGGGGGCGCAGCAACAGTCCGCGCAGGGCCAAGCCGCGCAGCCGAGCATTGAAGCGTCCGCTGCCGCCCCTGAGCAGCAGGTCACTGCTGACGAGATCCCCGAGGACGTGGTGCTTCGCGTCGAGCAGCACGCGGCGGACATCGATCCCTCGGTCGCACAGCTGAGCTCGGAGACGGTCGCGCAAGCCCTCACCAACGCCGCCGCAGCGAACGGGGAGAGCCTGCAATCGGAGCCGGAGGCGGGCGCAGCCGGCGCACCCGACGCGCCAGCGCCGTCCTTCAGCGGCATGTCCAGTGACCTGAACATCTCCGAAGACACCATCGCCGCGGCGGCAGGAATCATCGCCGCCGCCGCGATGGTTGGCGCGACCCAAGCCAACCACACAAGCCTGGAAAGCCCGTACGGCTCCTCGAGCGACAGCGAGGTCATCGCGGCGTTCGCCGGCGGGCTGAGCGACGCGCTCGGTGGCGGTGCGGCCGCGCAGGTGAGCCAGACCTCGGACGAAGAATCCGCATCCACTGGCACCACTGAGGATCTCAACTCCGTGCTTCCGGAGGTCGACTCCGCAGCAACGGTCTCGGACACGATTCAGAGCGCCGTGGGCAAGGCCAGCGGCTCGCAGAGCGCCTCTAGCTCCGGTTCCATCGAGACCGTGATCGCCCGCGCCCAATCCGCCATCGGCACCCCGTACGTGTGGGGCGGCGGTGACGCCAACGGTCCGACCACGGGCGTGGACGGCGGCAGCCAGGCGGGCTTCGATTGCTCGGGCCTCGTGCTCTACGCCTTCGCTGCGGTGGGCATTTCGCTGCCCCACTACACCGGGTACCAGTACCAGCGCGGCACCCAGGTGCCGGCGAGCGAGGCGCAGCGCGGCGACCTCCTGTTCTGGGGTCCGGGCGGCAACCAGCACGTGGCCATCTATCTTGGCGACGGCACCATGATCGAGGCCCCGCAGGCCGGGCAGAACGTGCAGATTTCCCCGGTGCGCTATTCCGGAATGGCCCCGAACGCGGTGCGTTTGCTCTAGGCGGCGAAGCGGTGTGACGCCGCGGATTGCCACCGAACTACCATCAGTGGCATGAAGCTATCTGACTACGATGCACTCCTCGTCCTTTCCTTCGGCGGACCCGAAGGAAAGGACGAGGTTATTCCGTTTTTGGAGAACGTCACGCGCGGCCGGGGCATTCCCAAGGAGCGACTGGCCAAGGTCGGCGAGCACTACTTCCACTTTGGTGGTGTGAGCCCCATCAACCAGCAGAACCGCACGCTGATCGCCAACATCCGCGCCGAGCTGGAGCGCCGCGGGATCGAGTTGCCCGTTTATTTTGGCAACCGCAATTGGCACCCCTTTGCGGAGGACACCGCGAAGCAGCTCGCCGCAGACGGCGCGCGCCGCGTCCTCGTCTTTGTCACGAGCGCGTGGGGTGGCTATTCCGCCTGCAGGCAGTACGACGAGGACATCCAGCGCATGCGCGAGGTGGCACCCGAAGTCGAGTTCACCAAGCTGTGGCAGTTCTACGGCAATGAGGCGTTCATCGACCAGGTCGCAGCAGGCCTCAAAGGCGCAATCGCACGGGCGCAGGACAAGGACTACCGGGTGCTGTTTACTGCCCACAGCGTGCCCACGGCGGCCGATGTCAGCTCGGGCGGCCCCGATAACGCAAACCTCTACTCCCGGCAGGTCGCGGAGGCCGCGCGGCTCGTCGCGGAGCGCGCTGGCGCGCCCGACTACGAGGTGGTCTGGCAGTCCAGGTCGGGCAACCCGGCCACGCCGTGGCTCGAGCCGGATGTGGTGGACCGGGCGGAGGCGCTTGCCGACGCCAACGTGCAGCACCTCATCTGTGTCCCCATCGGGTTCATTACGGACCACATGGAGGTCGTGTGGGACCTGGACACTGAGCTGCAGCACGCCTGCGACAACCGCGGGGTCACGCTGGACCGCGTCGCGACCGTCGGGCTGACCCAGGAGTTTGCGTCCATGGTCGTCGACATCGCGGAGGCGGTCGCCCGGGGCGAGCAACCAGCGAGCCTGTCGACGCTCACCGTCCAGGGCTGCACCCGCAACGGCGCCCCGTGCTGCGAGGGGTGCTGCGAGCCGCAGAAGCGGCCCGCCCGCGCGCTTAACGGCTAAGCGCCGCCGGTGGACCCCGCGTACTCGCGCTGGTAGTCCACCACCGCGTCGGCGACGCCTGCCATGCGGGCGGTGCGGATATGGCGCCACAGCGCGAAGAGCTGGGGGTCGAAGGAGTGATCGTCCAACCGGTCGGTCACCGTCTCAATGATCGCCGCCACCCGGTCAGCGCGGGCGAACAACCTCGCGGCGCGCGACGTGACGCCCGCGGGCAAGCCGGGCGTGTCGTAGAAGTCCGCGAGCGTCCCCACAGTCAGGCGCGGGTTGGGGAGTTCGCGAAGCGCTTGGTTTGCGGGGCTCGCGGAGCGCGTGGCGTCGATAAGCACTGCTGCCTGGTTGGTTGCCTGGGACAGAAGCGCGTCGGCCTCGCCGGGGCTGAGCCACGCGGGCTCCGGGAGCCGGCGGGACTCCTCGAACCACCGCCAGTGCACGGACGCGCCCGTGTACTCGGGGACGAGGATGTGCGATTGGTCCGCGCCACGGACGACGATCGCGCCGGCCGGGGTGAGAGCTTCCATAGCGGGGCTGCCTGCGATGAGTCCGGCGGCCTGGCCCGGTCCCCAGAGGATGAGGCGGACCGCTGGACCCGGGGTGTCCAGGTCGGCTGCGGCGCGGACGTCGCGAAGCAGCGGCAACAACGGGCCGCCGAGGTATTCGTGGGTGCCGCCGAGGTCGCGCAAGGCGTCCATGGTTTCGTCGCTGGTTTCGACGTTGTACAGCCATGCGGCGAGCCACACGGCAGTGTTCTGGAGCGGTGAATAAACCTCGGCACGAGTTTGCATCCGGGGTATCCTAACAGGAACCGGGGGTTGGGGAAGATACACTCTGGTCACTATGAGCTATGACGACCGCTACGGAGCAGACATTTTTCAGGGTCATGTGCGACGCAAGCGCCCGACCTACCCGGAGATGCCGGCAAAGCCCGGGATCATCGTCGAGATCGTGGGCAACGACTTCGTCGGGGCGGTCATCGGCTTCGAGCGCACCTACGACGGCGACTTCGTCCGCCTCGAAGACCGCTACGGCACCGAGCGACTGTTTAAGATGCTCCCCGGCGCGTTCATGGTGGAGGGACAGCGCGTCACGCTGACCCGCTACGTACCCAAGCAGGACTCCGGGCCGAAGCGCTCCAACTCGGGCTCCCGGAAGGTTGAAAATGTCCGCGCGAAGGTGGCCATGCCGAGCCGGATCTGGGTCGAGGGCATTCACGACGCCGCGATTGTGGAAAAGGTCTGGGGCCACGACCTCCGGGTCGAAGGCGTCGTCGTGGAGTACCTCGAAGGGTTGGACAACCTGCAGGCGCGCCTGGACGAGTTTCAGCCGGGGCCGGGGCGCCGAATCGGCGTGCTCGCAGACCACCTCATCGAGGGCACGAAGGAGTCGCGCCTGGTCCGCAACGTCGGTGAACACGTGCTCGTGACGGGGCACCCATACATCGACATTTGGGCAGCGGTGAAGCCGGAGAAGCTGCGAATGCGCGCCTGGCCAGACGTGCCGTACGGGGAGGACTGGAAGACGGGCGTGTGCAAACGCCTCGGCTGGTCGGACCCGAAGGAAGGGTGGCGCCGCGTCTATTCGGCGGTGGAGACGTTCCGCGATCTCGACTCGACCCTGATCGGCGCGGTTGAACGGCTCGTCGACTTTGTCACCAACCCAGAGTTATCCAAAGAGGATCTGTAAGCTCCTGTAACCTTGAGCACGTGGGAGCACTCGTTTGGTTTGTCGCAGCAGCTGTCCTCGCCGGCCTTGAATTGGCGGTGGGTGAGTTCACGCTACTCATGCTCGGGGCCGGCGCACTCACTACCGCCGGGGTGGCACTGGCCGGGGTTCCGCTGTGGGCGGAAGTCCTCGCGTTCGTCGCCTCCTCGGCGGCGTTCTGGTTTTTCTTGCGGCCTTACCTGCACAAGCGCTACCACCAGCCGAAGGTGTACGACGATTCCCCGCGAGCCCTGGTGGGGCAGCGCGCGGAGGTGCTCGAGGCCTTCGGCCCCACCGGCGGCCAGGTCCGGATGGACGGTTCCATCTGGTCCGCGAGGTCGCTGGATCCGGCGGACACAATCGTCGCCGGCGATATTGTCACAGTGGCAGACATTGACGGCCCTGTCGCGGTCGTCTGGAAGGAACGTTAGATGGGCCCAACTATTGTCCTCGTCGTCATCATTGCGCTGGTGGCGGCGCTCCTCTTCGCATCGGTGAAACTGATTCCACAGGGTGAAGCCGCGGTGATCGAGCGGCTTGGCCGCTACACCCGCACGGTCTCCGGTGGCTTGACCCTCCTCATCCCGTTCATTGACTCCGTCCGCGCACGCGTGGACACCCGCGAGCGCGTCGTGTCCTTCCCGCCGCAGGCCGTGATCACGCAGGACAACCTCACCGTCGCCATCGACACGGTGGTCACGTTTCAGATCAACGATCCCGCCAAGGCCATCTACGGCGTGGACAACTACCTTGTCGGCGTGGAGCAGATTTCTACCGCCACACTGCGCGACGTGGTTGGCGGCATGACGCTTGAAGAGACGTTGACCTCCCGCGAAACCATCAACCGCCGCCTGCGCGGCGAACTTGACGCGGCCACCGGCAAGTGGGGCCTTCGTATCAGCCGAGTTGAGCTTAAGGCCATTGAACCGCCGCCGTCGATCCAGCAGTCCATGGAGATGCAGATGAAGGCGGACCGAGAAAAGCGCGCAATGATCCTCACCGCAGAGGGCAGGCGTGAATCCGACATCAAAACTGCCGAGGGCGAGAAGCAAGCACGCATCCTCTCCGCCGAGGGCGAGAAGCACGCCGCCATTCTGAACGCGGAGGCGGAGCGTCAGGCTATGATCCTGCGCGCAGAGGGCGAGCGCGCCGCGAAGTACTTGGCCGCACAGGGCGAGGCACGCGCGATCCAGAAGGTCAACGCGGCCGTGAAGTCCTCCGGCGTCACACCGGAACTCCTGGCGTACCAGTACCTGGAAAAGCTGCCCAAGATCGCGGAGAACGAGGCAGCCACGATGTGGATGATCCCGTCCCAGTTCGGCGATTCGCTGCAGCAGTTTGCGCAGGCGTTCGCGGGCAAGGGCGAGGACGGCGTGTTCCGCTACGAACCTGCAAACGTGGACGAGGAAACCAAGGAGATGGCGGAGGCGGAAAACACGGACTCCTGGTTCGACACCTCGACCGACCCGGAGCTGGCTAAGGCGCTCGCCGAGGCCCGCGCGGTAGCCAACAAGCATGTCGACGACCCGGATCCGACGCAAGACGCCCCGCAGGTTGCCCCGGGAAGCAGTCGCCGTGAACTCGGTGCGGGCCCGCAGGATCCGCTGCCGGCCGACGAACCGAATCGCCCGTACCAGGGGTAGCGCATTAAGCGCTTTGCGACGCCTGCGTGAGCAGGTTCAGCGCCAGCTTCCACCCCGACTGCTCCGCCTGCCAGCCGGCGGCCTGCAGCCGCTGGCTTATCGCCTGCTTGGAGATGCCTAGCTCCGCAGCCGCTTCGTTCTGATTGAGGCCACCTCGCACCAGCGAGGTGGCCTCTCGGCCTTCCAGGGTGCGCTTGTGCAGCACATACCCCAGGAGCGCGAACGTCGCCTCGATGTCGTTGGCGGAGGTGCCGGGGTCCGGCGTGTCCACTACGACCTTCACCTGCGCGGGTCGCGTGCCCACCGCGTCCGTCGCCGCGAAGACGGCGCGTCCATGTCCCGTGATCCCCAGGCCGATGGCCCAGTCGCCATCAGAGAGTAGCGCCATAATCACGTTGAGCGCGTGCTCGGGCCCGACGACATCGGCGCGGATGTCCTCCACGCTGCACAATTCAAACTCGCCGACGCCAGGCAGCGTCGCGAGCGCCTCGGCCGAGCGCCGTACGACCTCGGCGCGCGCCTTATCCCTTCCCCGGTACCTCGCGTGGACTGCAATCATGACCGAGATGTTACGCCTGGTCTACGTTCAGGCCTTTACTCTTCGGGGTGGGCGTGTCGCGGGTGGGCAGGGTGGCGTCGATAAGCAAGCCCCCGACACCCAGCACTGCTAACACGACAACGGCGACGATGACCCACGGGTTGGCGTGGCCCGTGAGCGTGTCTCCGAAGACTGCGACGAGCACGGTGTTGGGCGCTGAGCCGAGGAGCGTGGCGATGGCGAAGGGAAGGACGCGTACGCGGGTGAGTGCTGCGGCATAGTTCATGATGGAGAAGGGGACTCCAGCGATCATGCGCAGGCTGGTCACGGCCAGCCAGCCGCGCTGCTCCAGGCGCGCGTTGATTTTTTGC
The DNA here is from genome assembly GCF_002285125.1 of Corynebacterium gottingense. NCBI lineage: Bacteria > Bacillati > Actinomycetota > Actinomycetes > Mycobacteriales > Corynebacteriaceae > Corynebacterium > Corynebacterium gottingense. Next base: position 87,665 of record NZ_NSGN01000001.1, on the reverse strand, counting down.
ACGGCGGGGTGGGTGAGGCGGGGCTCGACCCAATCGCGCAGCAGGAATCGCACGATGAGGAGCGAGATGACCGCGGCGACCGTGGTCGCCGTCAGCGAGAGCGCGATGCCGAGCCCGGTGCCGAAGAGGATGCCCGCAGACAGCGTCATGACCGTCCGCGGGATGGGGAACTGCGTGATGAGTACGTAGAGCAGCCAGAAAACGAGCGGGAACCAGGGGCCGGTCGATTCCGCCCACGTGCGGAGCGTGGCGAGGGAGGGGACGTCCAGGAGCCACCACGCGGCTACGAACCCCACCGCAGCGAGCGCGAGCAGCGCGATCCGACCGGTTGAGGGGCGCGCTGTAGGTTGACGCTGCGCCACCGCCAAACCTCCTTGTACAAAAAGAAAGCCGGCCTCCATCGTAGGAGGCCGGTCGGTTGTGCCCGAGGGGGGACTTGAACCCCCACGTCCGTTAATAGGACACTAGCACCTCAAGCTAGCGCGTCTGCCATTCCGCCACCCGGGCCGGGTGTTTCAGCCTCTCGGCTGGGCACTTGAAACACTATAAGGTGCACGGCGTAAAACACACAAATCGCCTGCACAACACCGCTTTTTTAGGGCACAATGGACAAAATTGCGCTTCCAAACCACACCCTTGGCATTCTGCTGCCCCCTCCCATCACGCATCACGCCGTGATCCCACAGAACTTTTAGTGAAAATCATGGCGAAAGTCACAGCGCTGGGGTAGGAATATCTGTATGACTGCTTCCTACGTTTCAGACCGTTTTCCCGGCCCGGACCCGTACGCAGCGTTGAAGGACCTGCCGTCGTTCCCGCTTAGCTCCACCGACTTCGAGGACGGCGCCGAGCTGCCCGACTCCCTGGTCGGCGACGATGCCACGTCGCCTCAGCTGGCCTGGTCCGACCTTCCGGAGGGGACCAAGTCCCTGGCCATTACGTGCTACGACCCAGACGCGCCGACGACCTCTGGCTTCTGGCACTGGGCCGCGTTCAACATTCCGGTGAGCACGCAGTCCATTGCGACCGGCGATGCGTCCAAGGAGGACTTGGGCGTCGGTGCGATCCAGCTGGTTGGTGATTCGGGCGCGCCTGGCTTCTACGGCGCGAACCCGCCCGCGGGGCACGGCCCGCACCGCTACCTGTTCGCGGTGCACGCGGTCGACGTGGAGGAGCTGCCGGCGGACCAGATCGCGAACCCGACGCAGCTCGGCTTTAACCTGTACTTCCACAGCGTGGGCCGCGCGATCGCGTGGGGCTGGACCGAGACCAAGTAGACCGATCCGTCATGGCCCCGCTTCAACTTCGCGTCGGCGGAGCGTTTATCACGCTCGCCGCCGCGCTCTTCCTCTTTACTATTCTCTCGGTCTTGCGTGGTGAGGAGCTCTTTGCCCTCACACTCCAAACCCTGACCGTCCTCATCGCTGCGGTGATCATCGGCGCGTTCGCTACGGTGAGCACCTCGCACGAGGGTTCGCGCACGCAGGTCGCCGCGCTTATTATCGCGCTCGTGCTCATCGGCTTGGGCGTCGCGTTGCCTACGCACACGCTCTTCTACACGCAGACGTACTGGCCCGCCCTGTGGGGCGTCGCAGCGTTACTCTGCGCCATCGTGCTGCGACGCACTACGCGCCCACGGGCGTAAGCGGGGGAGCGACTACCGCAGGTAGGGCAGCTCGCTGCCCACCGCCTGCGCGATGTTTTCCAGCCCGTGGGCGCGCACCTGCGCCGCGATCCCGCGGTGAATACGGCTGATCCAGGCCGGACCGCCGTAGATGAACCCGGTGTAGCCCTGGAGAAGGCTGGAGCCTGCGGCGATGCGCTCCCACGCCTGCTCCGGCGTGGAAATACCCCCAACGCTCATGAGCGTCAGCTGGTCGCCCACGCGCGCGTGCAGCCGGCGCAGGACCTCAAGGGCGCGATCGTTCAGCGGCGCGCCTGAGATGCCACCGGCGCCCATCGCTTCCACCTCATCCGCGGGGGTGCGCAGGCCCTCGCGCGAAATGGTCGTGTTGGTGGCCACGATGCCGGCGAGCCCCAGCTCCACGGCCAGGTCGGCGACCGCGTCGATGTCCTCGTCGGAGAGGTCCGGGGCGATCTTGACCAGCACCGGAGTGGCGGTGGACTCTGCAACGACGGAGAGGATCGGGCGCAACTCCTCAACCGCCTGGAGGTCGCGCAGGCCGGGCGTGTTTGGCGAGGACACGTTTACCACCAGGTAGTCGGCGTGTGGCCCCAGCACGGTGGCGCCGGCCCGGTAGTCCGCCACCGCGTCGGTCGCCGTCTTGTTCTTGCCGATGTTGATGCCCACAATGTCGTCCGACTTCCGGGCGTCCAGGTTCAGCGCGGCGGGCAGGGCGCCGTCGTTGTTGAACCCCATGCGGTTGAGGATCGCTTTGTCCGCGGGGAGGCGGAACAGGCGCGGAGCCGGGTTACCGGGCTGCGCCTTCGGCGTGACCGTCCCGACCTCCGCGTAGCCAAAGCCGAGCGCGCCCCACGCGTCGAGGGACGACGCGTTCTTGTCAAAGCCGGCGGCAAGGCCCAGCGGCGCGGGGAAACGAACGCCAAAGCACTCCTGCTCGAGCGCGGAGTCGTGCACGCGCACGACGCGCTCCGCGAGTCGGTTCACCGGGCTCGCCACGTGCAGCGCGCGCAAGCCTGCGTTGATGATCCCGTGGATGCGCTCGGGCGGAAGGAGGAACATCGCCTTCAGCGCGGCGGCGTACGCCGCGTCGTAGGCCGCTTCGGAAGCCTTCGTCAGTTGCGTACCGTCGGGCAGGGAGTGCATTGCTTTTTGGAGAAACGTCATGATTAACCCTCGTTGTGCTGGGAGGAAGGAGACTGTTGGGTCGGGGCGTCGGCCGCTGCGGTCGCCGCCGGCAGTTCGTCGAGGTGGAGCTCGTCCGGCTCAACGACCTGGAGGCCGCCGCCGGAGGCGGAGGCGATGAGCAGCGTGGCGTCGTCAAGCGTGGCAATGCTCTGCGCATCGCCCACCGTGGCCAGCTCACCCCGCTGAAGCGGAACGCCGCGCGAGATGTCGTAGCCGGTGGCGGTGTTCGTCGCCGTCGAGGTGACCCACGCGACCTGGTTGCTGTTGTCCCAGGCGGCGTCCCACGGGCTCTCCGGGACCGGGGCCATCTGGTGCAGACGGATGATGTCGTCGGTGGTGTAGACGAGGAGCTGGTCGCCCGTGGCGTCGGCGGCAAGCAGCAGACCATTCGCCCCGGCGGCGATCTTGCCCACACCGAGACCTGCGCGCAGTGTGCCGCCCTGGCGCCCGTTGCCCCAATCGATGTCCTGGACGGTGGTGTCGAAGCGGTTGGTACGCACGACGCTGTCCGCCTGGCCGTCGACGGGTACGGCCTGGAGCTGGTCGGTCTCGCGCGCCACCGAGAAGGTGTCCGCGAGCTCACCGTCGCGGTAGAGCCAGACATCGCGCTCGCTGTTGCTGCCGGCGAGCACGTCACCACTGGAAGTCACCGTCGCGGACGTTACGCGCTCATCCACATCGAGCGTGTCCGCCTGCCCGGGGTCATCGGCGCGCACCAGCATGATCGAGGTGCCGCAGCCCAGCGCGAACGTGCCCGCGTTTGCAGAGACATCGCCGCACTCGCCGGAAAGCGGATGCGCGGCGGCGCTGCCGTCCCGCAGCTGGTCGAGGGTGCCCACCGTGAGTGCATTGGCGGTGCGGACGGCGATCACGCCGTCGGTGGTGTCGAGGTCTTCGATGGCGTCGAAGGGGAAGACCGTCCCGGCGGGGTCCGCGGCCTGCGGCGACGGATCGGGCGTCGCGTTGCCCATGCTTTCTTCCAGCTGGTCACCCGTCACATCCGAACCGCAGGCGACGAGCGCCAAGGACGTCGCGGCCGCGAGCGCAACGGCAAATCTCTTTCCGTATTTCACAACCCCTAACCCTAGCAACCTGCCAGCTTCGCTCCGGCCGTGTGTGTTCGGTCCCTGCAGCCACTCGCGGGTAGTGTGTTCTGCCATGACTGATCCGACACAGTTGGCCGAATCCATGTCCTGGGTTCAGGTCATCGTCCTCTCTATCGTGCAGGGGCTCACCGAGTTCCTCCCGGTCTCTTCGTCCGGGCACCTCCGCATCGTCTCGCAGCTCTTCTGGGGCGAAGACGCCGGCGCGAGCTTCACCGCCGTCATTCAGCTGGGGACCGAGCTCGCGGTCCTGGTCTACTTTGCCAAGGACATCTGGCGCTACCTCTCCGGCTGGTTCGTCGGCCTTGCAAACAAGGACAAGCGCGGTTTTGACTACCGCATGGGCTGGATGGTCATCGCCGGCACCATCCCCGTCGCTGTGTTGGGCGTCCTGCTCAAGGACCTCATCCGAGACAACTTCCGCAACCTCTGGATTACCGCGACGGTGCTCATCATTTTCTCGCTCGTCTTCATTCTTGCGGAGCGCCGCGGCACCAAGACCCGCGGCTTCGAGGACCTGACCATGAAGGACGCCGTGCTCATGGGCTTCTGGCAGTGCCTCGCGCTGATTCCGGGCGTCTCCCGCTCTGGCGGCACCATCTCCGGCGGCCTGTTCCTCAACCTCGAACGCGAGGTGGCCACCCGCTTTAGCTTCCTGCTCGCCATTCCCGCAGTGCTCGCGTCGGGCCTCTTTTCGCTTCCCGACGCCTTCAACCCCGAAAGCGGACAAGCCGCCAGCGGCAGCCAACTCCTCATTGGTTCCGCCATCGCGTTCGTCCTTGGCTACGTCTCCATCGCCTGGCTGCTGAAGTTCGTGTCCAACCACTCCTTCGCCTGGTTCGCCGCGTACCGCATCCCGCTCGGCCTCGTGGTCATGCTGCTGCTGGGAACCGGCGTGATGGCGGCAGGCTAAGAGCCATGGGGCCAGCGCACAGCGTCGATTAGCGGCGCCCCCGGCAGCAGTGGGTAGGGTAGTGGCCATGCAATCCTGGCCTACTCCTCATGTCGCTGCTGTTGCTGGCATCCCTCGCCCCCTGCAGCTGTACGACACCGCGGATCAACACGTTCACGCCGTCGACGTCACGCCGAACGCCAACGGGGAGGTGGGCATGTACGTCTGCGGCATTACCCCGTACGATTCCACGCACCTCGGGCACGCCGCGACCTATCTGACCTTTGACCTGGTGCACCGACAGCTGCTGGCCAACGGCCACAAAGTGCACTACGTCCAGAACGTCACCGACGTGGACGACCCCCTCTTCGAGCGCGCGGATCGTGACGGCGTGGACTGGCGCGAGCTCGGCCGCAGCCAGATTGCCCTGTTCCGCAGTGACATGGAGGAGCTCTCCGTGATACCGCCGCGCGACTTCATCGGCGCGATGGAAGCTGTCGACGAAGTTGCCGCCATGGTGCAAACGCTGCTGGACAACGGTTCCGCCTACCGCCTCGACCAGGGCGACGTGTACGCGTCGATTCACGCCACCAAGCAATTTGGCTACGAGTCCAACTACGACCGCGCCACGATGGAGAAGTTCTTCGCAGAGCGCGGCGGCGACCCCGATCGCGAAGGCAAGCAGGATACGCTCGACGCACTGGTGTGGCGCGGCCCCCGTAAGGGCGAGCCCGCGTGGCAGACCAAGATCGGCCCGGGGCGCCCCGGATGGCACGTCGAGTGCTCCGCAATTGCGACCAACCGGCTGGGTCACACGTTTGCCATCCAGGGCGGCGGTTCGGACCTCGCCTTCCCGCACCACGAGTTCTCCGCCGCGCACGCGGAGGCGGCCTACGCGGAACCGCGCATGGCGGGCCACTACGTGCACTCGGGCATGATCGCCCTCAACGGCGTGAAGATGTCCAAGTCGCTGGGCAACCTCGTGTTCGTGCACAAGCTGACCGCGCAGGGACACAGCGCCGCCGCGATCCGACTCGCCGTGTTTGCCGGGCACTACCGCGAGGACCGTGACTTTTCCTACCGCGGCCTCGAGGCCGCAGAGCAGCGCCTGGCCCGCTGGCAGGAGCGACTCGCGCAACCCGTCACGGAGGCGGAAGCACTGGCCAACGTCAACGAGCTGCGCACCGCGCTGGCGGACGACCTGGACACCCCGCGCGCCCTGCGGGTGTTGGACATGGCCCGCGGCGACCACGACAACATCCTGGTGAACGCGATCGACGGCCTGCTCGGGGTGCGCGTTTTCGCGTAGTCGATCACAATGGGAAGCATGACGCAACCAGAGACCTCGATTCGCGCCCGACTGCAGCCGGACGTTGACCAGTTCATCGATGACCTCCGCACCTTTGCCACCGGCTCCTACCTGCAAGAAAGCGACAAGGAGCTGTGGGAGCAGCCGTTCGACCCGGAGGCGCTGCCGGAGCTCAAGCAGATCATCGAGATGTTCCTTGACGCATTCGACCTCATTGAGTCATCGCCGGACGGAGAGCGGTTGAAGGCCCTCGTGCAGCCGTTCTACGACAACCTGGAGCAGTTCAACGCCAAGCATGAGTACGCGGTGCTCGAACCGGAGGAGAAGTCGGAGCTTGCGGACGTGGTCCGTCGCGCCGCAATCGCGTCCGGTGCGGACGATGAGGCCCTCGGGGAGCTGCCCGACTTTGAGTAGCGCGATCGCCGCTCCAGCAGCCATCTTCTGGGACATGGACGGTACTCTCATCAACACCGAACCCCTCTGGGCGGAGGCCACGTTCGAACTCTCGGAGAAGCTCGGACGCAGGCTGTCCCCTGAAGAGCGCAAGAAGACTGAGGGCGCGAGCTTCGCGGAATCCCTGGGCATCTGCGCGCGGTGGGCGGGCTACGAGCTTGCCAACGGCGAGCAGGACGAGCTCCGCGCCTGGATGTACCAGCGCATGGCCGAGAAGTTGGCCGGCGGTATCGAACTCAACCCGGGCATCCGCCCCCTGCTCGAACAGCTGCGCGCTGCCGGGGTGCCCATGTTTGTCACAACGAACACGGAGCGCACTCTGGCGGACCGCTGTATCGCGGCCATCGGCGCGGCACTGTTCACGGACTCCATCACGGGCGACGAGGTCACCCACCCCAAGCCGGCGCCCGACATGTACGAAGAGGCAGCGCGCCGGGTTGGTGCTCCCACCGCGGAGTGTCTCGTCGTGGAGGATTCCTGGACTGGCATGTCCGCCGCCGCGGAGTCCGGGTGCCGCGTCCTCGGGCTCGGCGACCCGGTCCCGAGCGGGGTCTACCAATTCGACCCGGCTCGCTTTGTCGGCGCCACCGCGGAGGATCTCTTTTCCTGGTTTGCCACGGCGGCGCGCGAGGTCCGCTAAGGTTTGAAGGCGTGAAATCCTTCGATGACCTTTTCGCAGAACTGACCCAAAGGACCGCAGACCGCCCGGCTGGGTCCGGCACGGTTGACGCCTTGGACAAGGGCGCGCATTTCATTGGGAAGAAGATCATCGAGGAAGCTGGCGAGGTCTGGATCGCCGCCGAATACCAGTCGGACGAGGAGCTGGCCGAGGAGATGAGCCAGCTGCTCTATTGGACGCAGGTGATGATGCTCAAGCGCGGCCTCACCCCGGACGACCTGTACAAGTACCTCTAGATCCCCAGCGGAGAACCACCCATGGAGAAATCGTTGATCAAGCTCGCCGTTCCAAATAAGGGTTCGCTCTCGGAGCACGCGCTGCAGGTGCTCAAGGAGGCCGGGTACAAGGGCCGCGGCGCGAACAAGGCGCTCAATATTGTTGACGAGCCCAACGGCGTCGAGTTCTTCTTCCTCCGCCCGAAGGACATCGCCATCTACGTTGCCCAGGGCCACCTCGACCTGGGAATTACCGGCCGCGACCTCGCCGCAGACTCCCGCGCGCAGGTCGAGGAAGTCCTGGACCTCGGGTTCGGCTCCTCCACCTTCCGCTTTGCCGCGAAGCAGGGCGAGCAGTGGGCGGTCGAGGACCTCGCAGGCAAGCGCATCGCCACCTCCTACCCACACCTCGTGGAGGACTACCTCGCCCAGCGCGGGATTACCCCCAGCCAGGTCATCCGCCTCGACGGGGCAGTGGAGATCTCAATCAAGCTCGGCGTCGCCGACGTGATCGCGGACGTCGTCTCCACGGGCGCCACCCTTCGCCAGCAGGGGCTCGCTCCGTTCGGCGAGCCGATTATTTCCAGCGCGGCGGTCGTCGTGAAGCGCCAGGGCATGCAGCTTGACGACGCCCATGTGAAGGTCCTCAACCGCATCGAGGGCATCCTCAACGCGCACAACTACCTGATGATCGACTACAACGTCTGCCGCGATAACCTCGACGCGGTACTGGCGCTGACCCCGGGCATCACGGGGCCGACGGTCTCGCCGCTGTCGCGCGAGAACTGGGTTGCGGTCCGCGCGATGGTCCCGCGCGCGACGGCTAACCAGGTGATGGATCAGCTGGCTGAGCTGGGCACAGAGGGCACGATCGCCACTGAGCTGCGCATCGCGCGCCTCTAGTTTTCACCCCCGAAGCGGGCAAATGATGAGCGGTAAAAGTCCGTTCCGTACGATGGTCCGCATGACGACTCGCAAAGAAGAAGACCTGCTCGGCACGATGGACGTCCCGGCGGACGTCTACTACGGCATCCACACCCTGCGCGCCATGGAGAATTTCCAAATCTCCGGCGAAACGATCAATGATGTGCCCGATTTTATTCGCGGCATGGTGCAGGTGAAAAAGGCTGCGGCGCTGGCCAACCGCCGCCTGCACGCGCTGCCCAAGGCGAAAGCGGAGGCGATCGTGTGGGCCTGCGACCAGATCCTGGAAGAGGGGCGCTGCATGGACCAGTTCCCGATCGACGCGTTCCAAGGCGGCGCCGGCACCTCGGTGAACATGAACACCAACGAGGTCGTGGCGAACCTTGCGCTGGAGCACATTGGCAAGGACAAAGGCGAGTACAGCGAGATCAACCCGAACGACGACGTGAACATGTCGCAGTCGACGAACGACGCGTACCCGACCGGCTTCCGCCTCGGCTTGTACTACGCCGTCCAGGGCCTCATCGAGGAATTCGACCTCTTGCAGAAGGCGTTCCGCGCCAAGGGCGATGAGTTTGCGGACATCATCAAGATGGGACGTACGCAGCTCCAGGACGCCGTCCCGATGACGCTGGGCGAGGAGTTCACCGCCTTCGGCGAGAACCTGGGCGAGGAGAACCGCACGCTGGTCAACGCGGCGAACGTGCTCCTGGAGATCAACCTGGGTGCGACCGCCATCGGCACCGGCATCAACACGCCGAAGGGCTACCGCGACCAGGTTGTTGCGGCGCTGCGCGAGGTCACCGAGCTGGAGATCCAGGCGTCCCCGAACCTGATCGAGGCGACCTCGGATACCGGCGGCTACGTCATGATGCACGGCGCGATCAAGCGCGCTGCGATGAAGATGTCCAAGATCAGCAACGACCTGCGCCTGCTGTCCTCCGGGCCGCGCGCCGGCCTCAATGAGATCAACCTGCCGGAGCGCCAGGCCGGCTCGTCGATCATGCCGGCGAAGGTGAACCCGGTCATCCCCGAGGTAGTCAACCAGGCCTGCTTCAAAGTGTTTGGCAACGACCTCACCGTGTCCATGGCGGCGGAGGCCGGCCAGCTGCAGCTCAATGTGATGGAGCCGGTGATCGCGCAGTCACTGTTCAGCTCGATTTCGCTGCTCTCCAACGCGGCGCGCACGCTGCGCGAGAAGTGCGTCACCGGGATCACCGCCAACAAGGAGGTGTGCGAGGCCTACGTTGCCAACTCGATCGGCATCATCACCTACCTCAACCCGGTGATTGGCCACCACAACGGCGACCTGATTGGCAAAGAGGCCGCGGCGACCGGCCGCGGCGTCCGCGAGCTCGTCCTGGAGAAGGGGCTGCTCAGCGAGGAGGAGCTCGACGCGGTGCTAAGCAAGGAAAACCTCATGCACCCGGAGTACCGCGGGAAGCTCTACGTCGACGAAGACTAGGCCGACATCAAGCACGCCACATTGATCGGGGGTGCGCGGGTGCCGGTGGCGTGGCGTCGATAGGCGCAGGCACCCGCGTTGCAGGGGAGGAGCACGCACCGCGAGTTGGAATGGTCGTACCATCCGGGCGATAATGGTACGCGATTTATATTCGTTGAACTCGTGAGGGGAATGGTCTGTGTCGCTGCTGCTCGTCGTGCACATCATCATCCTGTTCGGCGCCATTGTGCTGGGCGCGCGGATGGGGTCCATCGCTATCGGTTTCGCCGGCGGGCTCGGGGTGCTGCTCCTCGGCGCGACCGGCATCCCGGTGAGCGCGGAAGCGATCCCGTTCGACGTCATCGGCATCATCATGTGCGTGATCGCGGCGATCTCCGCCATGCAGCTCGCCGGCGGAATGGACTATCTGGTGTACCTGGCGGAGAGGTTCCTGCGCAGCAACCCGAAGCGGGTGACCGTGTACGCGCCGGTGGTCACCTGGCTGATGACGGTGCTGGCGGGCACCGGCCACACCGCCTTCTCTACGCTCCCCGTGATCGTTGAGGTGGCGAAGGAGGGCAAGGTGCGTCCGTCGCGGCCGCTTTCTGTCGCGGTCATTGCCTCGCAGATGGCTATTGTGGCCTCGCCGATCTCCGCGGCCGTCGTGTTCATGGCCTCTCTCCTGGAGGATCACGGGGTGGGCTATCTGCAACTACTCGCGGTGATGCTCCCGGCGACGCTGCTGGCCATCTTCCCCACGGCGTGGCTGGCCAACCGCCTGGGCAAGGATCTCGAGGACGACCCCGTGTACCAGCAGCGTGTGGCTGACGGGCTCGTCGCGCAGCCGCAGGCGTCCGCGGAGTTCGCACCGAAGGCGGGCGCGAAAACCTCGGTGGGCATCTTCGTCGCCGCGATCCTCATCGTGATGGCCTACGCCACGTTGATCTCGGACCAGATCGGGCTCATTCCGAACCCGACGGTGCCGCGCAACGAGGCCATCATGGCGATCATGCTGTCGGCCGCCGCCATCATCCTCTGGGTGACCAAGCACGCAGCGGCCGAGGTGCTCACCACCCAGGTGTTCCGCTCCGGGATGTCCGCCTGCGTGTGCGTCCTGGGCGTGGCGTGGCTCGGCACGACGTTTATCAACTACTACATCGACGACATCCAGGCGGTCGCCGGCACCGTGCTGCAGGCGCAGCCGTGGCTGCTCGCCGTGGTCCTCTTCTTCGCCGCGTGCCTGCTGTACTCGCAGGCGGCAACGGCGAAGGCGCTCATGCCGGCAGCGCTCGCCATCGGAGTGAGCCCGCTCACCGCCGTCGCCGCGTTCCCGGCGGTCTCGGCGCTGTTCGTGCTACCGACCTACCCGACGCTGCTCGCGGCGGTGGAGATGGATGACACCGGCAGTACCCGCATCGGCAAATACGTTTTTGACCACCCGTTTATCGCCCCCGGCGTCGTCTGCATCTCCACGGCGATCCTGCTGGGGTACGGCATCGGCGCCCTCGTGCTCTAACGACACATCGCACGGGGGGGGGGTGGCGTCCCTGGCACCGGGTACTGTGGTGGTATGTCAGACACCACAGTAACGCAATCTGCGTCCCAAAACCACACCCCGAAATCCGACGTTGAGATCGCGCAGGCGCACCAACTCGCGCCCATCTCGGATATTGCGGCGAAGGCCGGCGTTTCGGCCGACGCGCTCATCCCGTACGGCACGCACATGGCCAAGGTCGACGTGACCAAGCACCCGGGTCAGCCGAAGGCGAAGCTTGTCCTGGTCACCGGCGTGTCCCCAACCCCCGCCGGGGAGGGCAAGTCCACGGTGCTCATCGGGCTTACCGACGCCCTCTCGCTCCTCGGCCACAACGCCATGGTCGCGCTGCGTGAGCCCTCCCTCGGCCCCGTCATGGGGATCAAGGGCGGCGCGGCCGGTGGCGGCTACGCGCAGGTCGTGCCGATGGAGGACATCAACCTCCACTTCACCGGTGACTTCCACGCCATCACCTCAGCCAACAACACGCTCGCGGCGCTGATTGATAACCACATCCACCAGGGCAACGAGCTGGGCATCGACCCACGTCGCGTCACTTGGCAGCGCTGCCTGGACGTGAACGACCGCTCCCTGCGCAACGTGGTCACCGGCCTCGGCGGGCCGACCAGCGGTGTTCCGGCACAGACGGGGTTCACCATCACCGCCGCCTCGGAGATCATGGCCATCCTCGGCCTGGCCACGGACCTGCAGGACCTCAAGCGGCGCCTGGCCAACATCACCATCGGCCTCACCTACGACCAGAAGCCGGTCACCGCGGGCGACCTCGGTGCGGAGGGGGCGATGGCGGCACTGCTCAAGCAGGCGATTCACCCGAACCTGGTACAGACCCTCGGCGGCACGCCCGCGTTTATCCACGGCGGCCCCTTTGCCAACATCGCGCACGGCTGCAACACGCTGCTGGCCACCCGCACCGCGATGCAGTACGCGGACATCGTGCTCACGGAGGCCGGCTTCGGCTCCGACCTGGGCGCGGAGAAGTTCTTTGACATCAAGGCACGCTACGGCGACCTGGACGTCGCCGGTGCAGTCGTCGTCGCCACCGTGCGCTCGATCAAGTACAACGCCGGCATCGCGCGCGAGGAGCTCAAGCAGGAAAACGTCGATGCGCTGGAGCAGGGGATTGCCAACCTGGAGCGCCACGTGGACAACATCCGCAAGTTCGGCGTAACCCCGGTGGTCGCCCTCAACCGCTTCGACACGGACACGCCGGCGGAGCTTAAGTGGGTCCGCGACTGGGCGGAGCGCACCGGCGTGGCCATCGCAGAGGCGGACGTGTGGGCCAAGGGTGGCGAGGGGGCCAGGGAGCTGGCGACCACGCTGCTGGACAACCTGACCGAGGGCACGTCCACGCAGCTCTACGACCCGGCCAACGGTATAGAGGCCTCTATCGAGACCATCGCGCGCGAGATCTACCGTGCAGACGACGTCCAGTACTCGGCGGCCGCCCTGCGCGACCTCAAGATGCTCAAGGACAACGGCTTTGACACGCTGCCGGTGTGCGTGTCCAAGACGCAGTACTCGTTCTCGGACGACCCGCAGCAGCTCGGCGCCCCGGAGGGACACACGCTGCACGTGCGCAACCTCATCCCGCGCACCGGTGCCGGGTTCGTCGTCGCGCTGACCGGCGACGTCATGACCATGCCCGGCCTGCCCAAGAAGCCGGCGGCGAACAACATCGACGTCGACAGCGAGGGTCGCGTCTCCGGGCTGTTCTAGTCCTGCGACGCCTCCTCCGCCGCGGGGCCGTCTACCGCGCGGCCGTCCGCCGCGGAGCCCGGCCAGCCCGGGTACTCCGGCGGCGTTCCGCCGAACTCGGGGCACAGGTCCTGGAATGCGCACCAGCCGCACAGCTTGGACTTCTTCGGCCGGAAGTGACCGTCCTTCCCGTCTGCCTCGATCTTCGCCCACAGGTCCGCGAGGTCGCGCTCGAAGTACTCCAGCTCCTCGCGCGACGGGGTGAGGATCATCGAGTCCATAACCTTGAGGTACATCAGCCGCAGCTGGGTGGGGATGGTCTGGAACAGCCGCCAGTACACGAGCGCGTAAAACCGCATCTGGAACTGCGCGTCCTGCGAGTAGCGGGGCAGTGGCTTCTTCCCGGTCTTATAGTCCACCACGCGAACCTCGCCCGTGGGCGCGATGTCCACACGGTCGATGAATCCGCGCACGGGCACCCCGTTGGGCAGGACGGTGTTCACGTACATTTCCTGCTCGTGCGCGTCGAAACCGAGCGGGTTTTCCATGTGGAAGTACCCGCGAAGCAGCTCGCGTGCGGCTTGGAAGAGCGCCAGTTCGTTGTCAATCGGCTCCGCGCAGCTCGGGTCCTTCTCGCGCATTTCCTCCCACGCCGGTTTGATGCGCTTGACGGCGGCCGGGAACGTGCGTGCCTCGCGCGGCCAGCCGAACATTTCCTCGAGCACCGCGTGCACCAATGTGCCTTTGACCTGCGCTTCCGTGGTCGGCTCCGGAATCTTGTCAATGGTGCGCAGCCGGTATTGCAGCGGGCAGCGCTGGTAGTCGGAGGCGCGGGACGGGGAAAGTGCGAGCGGTCGTGGAGTCATCGTGTCCCACATCTTAGAGTGGAGGTATGCACGCTCGCTTCATCGACTTCCTCCACACCAGCCCCAGCGCCTTCCACGCCGCGCACAACGTCGCGCAGGCACTCACCGCGCAGGGCTTTTCGCTTATCGACGCCACGTCGCCCGCCCCCGCCGACCCGGCCGCACCCGGCGGCCACGTCCTGGTCGACGGCGGCGCCGTCATCGCGTGGTGGGTCCCCGAGCACCCGCGCCCGCGCTTCCGCATCGTCGGCTCCCACACGGACTCGCCGGGCCTGATGGCCAAACCGCAGCCGGACTTCCAGCGCGAGGGCCTGCGCCAGGTGGCGGTGGAGGTGTACGGCGGACCAATCCTGCAGACGTGGCTGGACCGAGACCTGCGATTTGCCGGACGGGTGGTCACCGATGATGGCGCGCAGCATCTCGTGGATACCGGCGCCGTCGCCCGCGTGCCCAACCTGGCAATCCACCTCTACCGCGCCGACGCGCCCACCGTGGAGCGCCAGGCGCACACGCCGCCCGTCCTCGGCGGGGATCGACCGCTCATGGAGCTCGTCGGTGAATCTGCCGGCGTGGACCCGCAGCGCATCGTGTCCCACGAGCTCATCACCGCCGACGCGCAGCGCGGCGAGCTGCTCGGGGACATGCTCGCCGCCGGGCGCCTGGACAACCTTTCCAGCGTGTGGGCATCGCTCGAGGCGCTGCTGGCCGCGAAGAACGCCGCCCAGGACATCCTGGTGCTCGCCGCATTCAACCACGAGGAGGTCGGCTCCGCGTCGACCACCGGTGCCGGCGGCCCGCTCCTCGAGCGCGTGCTGACCCGCATCGCCCGCGAGGTCGGCGAGCCCTTCGACGTGTTTGCTGAATCGTTCCAGGTCTCCGCGGATGCCGCGCACGCCGTCCACCCGAACTACCCGGAGAAGCACGACCCAACGCACCGGCCGCGCCTCAACGGGGGGCCGGTGCTCAAGATCAACGCGAACCAGCGCTACGCCTCGGACGCGGTCACCGAGGCGGAGTGGCTCCGCGCCTGCCGCGCGGCCGAGGTGCCCTCGCAAACCTTCGTGGGCAACAACAGCGTGCCCTGCGGATCCACGATCGGGCCGATCTCATCGACGCGCATGGGCATCCGCACCGTCGACGTGGGCGTGCCGCTGCTGTCGATGCACTCGGCGCGCGAGCTGTGCGGCGCGCGCGACATGGAGTACTTCGTCCGCGCGCTCACCGCGTTTTACGGTGCGCGAGCCGAGTAGGGCATACTTAGGCGCATGTATTCAGGCCCGTTCCAAGCAGGAGACAAAGTCCAGCTCACCGACGCGAAACGCCGTCACTTTACGATCCAATTGGTCGAGGGCGGCCAGTTCCACACGCACAAGGGCATCGTCATGCACGATGACATCATCGGCGCGGACGAAGGCTCGGTGGTCAAATCCACGCTGGGCAGTGACTACCTGTGCTTCCGCCACCTCCTGGTCGACCACGTGCTGTCCATGCCGCGCGGCGCCGCGGTGATCTACCCCAAGGACGCCGCGCAGATCCTGGTGGAGGGCGACATCTTCATGGGCGCGCGCGTGCTGGAGGCGGGCGCGGGCTCCGGCGCGCTGACCATGTCGCTGTTGCGCGCGGTCGGGCCCGAGGGCCGGGTGTTCTCCTACGAAATCCGAGACGACCACCTCGCCTTTGCCAAGGACAACGTGGCCGATTACTTCAACGGCACCCCGGAGTGGTGGACCCCGCGCTTAGGCGACTTCGGCGAGATCACCTCCGAGGACCTCGACGGCCCGGTCGACCGCGTCATCCTGGACATGGTCGAGCCCTGGCACTTCATCGACACGGTGAAAAACGTACTCATCCCCGGCGGCGTGTTCATGACGTACGTGGCCACCGTGCCGCAGCTGATGAACATCATGGAAGCGATCCGCGAGGCGAAGTGCTTCACCGAGCCGCGCGCCTGGGAAACGCTGCTGCGTGAGTGGAAGGTGGAGGGCCTGGCCACCCGTCCGGAGCACCGCATGAACGCGCACACGGCATTTCTCGTGTGGACCCGCAGGCTTGCCGACGGCGTCACGCCGCCTCGCCCGCAACGCCGGGCACGCAAGTAGCTGTTACCGGCACCCACTAGTGTGGTGGGTATGGCTGGCAACACAATCAACGACGACGCATTCGGCCCCGAGCTGCGGGAACTCAAGCGCGAGAATCAGGCGATGAGCTCGCGAAACAAGAAGTTGGCGGAGCTGCTTAAAGCGAGCCGCGACAAGCTCAACGACCTGTATGCGCAGGTGGAAGCACTCGGCGATCCGGCGTCGACGTACGGGGTGTTCCTCGAGGGATCCCCGCGCGGCCACGAGGCCGAGGTGTTTACCTCCGGACGCCGCATGCGCGTCAAGGTCGCGCCGACCGTGTCGCCGGACGCGCTGCGCCCGGGCACGCTGGTCCGCCTGGGCGACGGCGCCATCGTCGTTGAGTCCTGCGGGTACGAGGCCGTCGGCCAGCTCGCCACCCTGTCCGAGAAGATCAACACCGAGCGCGCGATCGTGGCGGACCAACAGGGTGCCGAGCACCTGGTCTACCTCGCGCAGCCACTCCGGGAGCACGCACGCGCAGGCGATACGGTCCTGGTGGACACCCGCGCCGGGTACGCCTTCGAGCGAGTTCCCAAGACCGAGGTCAACCAGCTTTCCCTCGATGAGGTTCCGGACGTCACCTACGCCGACATCGGCGGACTGAGCTCGCAGATTGAGATGATCCAGGACTCGGTCGAGCTCCCGTTCTCGCACCCGGACCTCTACCGAGAGTTCGACCTCACCCCGCCGAAGGGACTGTTGCTCTATGGCCCGCCCGGGTGCGGAAAGACGCTTATTGCCAAGGCCGTGGCCAACTCGCTGTCGCAGCGCATCGGCGACGGGGGACAGGCCCACTTCATCAACGTCAAGGGCCCCGAGCTGCTGAACAAGTTCGTCGGTGAGACCGAGCGACGCATCCGCCTTATCTTCGAGCGCGCCCGCGAGCTGGCCGAGGGCGGCCGCCCCGTCATCGTGTTTTTCGACGAGATGGAGTCCATCTTCCGCACCCGCGGCTCCGGGGTCAGCTCCGACATGGAAACCACCGTGGTGCCGCAGCTGCTCACCGAGATCGACGGCGTCGAGGGTATCGCCAATGTGATCGTCATCGGCGCAACCAACCGCGAGGAGCTCATCGATCCCGCCATCCTGCGCCCCGGACGCCTGGACATCAAGGTCCGCGTCTCGCGCCCGAACCGCGCGGAGGCCGAAGACATTCTCGCCCGCTACATCACGCCGGCTATCCCGCTCGCTGCGGCACCCGAGGAGCTCATCGCCGCGGCCGCCGACGCCATGTTCGCCCCGCGTCCGTTCGTGCGCTTGGAGCTTGTCGACGGCACGTCGCAGCTCCTCCACTATTCCGACTTCATCTCCGGCGCGATGATCGCCAACGTGGTGGACCGCGCGAAGAAGCTGGCGATTAAGGACTGGATCGGGGCGGTGGGCGTCGATAAGCAGCCCAGCGCCGTGCAGAAGGGGATTAACGCGGAGCATCTCCGGGCGGCCGTGCGCGCTGAGCAGGACGAGAGCGAGGATATGCCGAACACGGCGAACCCCGATGAGTGGGCGCGCATTTCCGGCCGGCAGGGCAAGCGAGTGGTGGCCGCGGAGGTCGTCGGGTAGCAATCGGGCGAAACGCCCAAACATGTGCGCGGCATCACTTATACTCACCCATATTCCGTTATGCGGAGTTTCATCCCACAGAGTGAGTGGGAGTTCGCCATGAGCACACAGGAAGATCGCTCGGCAGCCATCGCCGTCGCCGCGTTCCCGGCCTTTATTCTGCTCGGTTCGGTGCTCGCGTTTGTCGCGCCAGGGCCGTTCCTCCCGCTGACCAGCTTCATCACGTACTTCCTGATGATCATCATGTTCGGTATGGGGCTCACGCTGACCATCCCGGACTTTAAGGAGGTGGCGAAGCGGCCCGTCCCGATCGCCATTGGCGTCGTCGCGCAGTTCGTGATCATGCCGCTCGGCGCGGTCGCGGTGGCCAAGCTCCTAGGCCTGAGCCCTGCGCTCGCAGTGGGGCTGCTCATGCTGGGCTCGGTTCCCGGCGGCACCTCCTCGAACGTGATCGCGTACCTGGCCAAGGGGGATGTCGCGCTGTCCGTGGCGATGACGAGCGTTTCCACGCTGCTCGCCCCGATTGTGACCCCAGTTATCATGTTGCTACTCGCCGGCGCTGACATGGCGGTGGACGGTGCGGGGATGGCCTGGTCGCTCGCGCAGACCGTGCTCATCCCGGTGATCGGCGGGATCGCGCTGCGCTACGCGCTCGATGCGTGGATGGGCAAGATCGCTCCGGTGCTGCCGTGGATCTCCATCCTGGGCATTGGCGGCGTGGTCTTCCCAACCGTGGCGAAGAACCACGAGGCGCTCATCGAGGTCGGGCTGCTCGTGTTCGCGGCGGTGCTGCTGCACAACGCGCTCGGCTACCTGCTGGGCTACTTCACGGCGAAGGTGACAGGGCAGCCAGAGAGCTACCGCCGGACGGTGGCGATCGAGGTGGGCACGCAGTCGGCGGGTCTTGCAAGTGGCATGGCCGGCAAGTTCTTCTCCCCAGAGGCGGCGCTGCCCGGCGCGGTCGCCGCGGTGCTACACAACATCACCGGCGCGATCTACGCCTGGGCAGTACGCCGGAAGGCGGGGACACCTGCCGGCGAGCCCCCGCGTCGCGCTGAGGTCGCGGCCGCAGCTGGCTAGGTCAGGCCGTCTTTCCCGGGTGGATGGCCTCGAGCGCGTACTCGAAGTCCTCATCCGTCAGGTGCGAAAAGCTCAGGACAAGCCCATCCCCACCACCCGACCACAGGCTGGACTCGTGGCCGCACTCCACGCCGCTGGCGGCAAGCTGGTCCTCGAACTGTTGCCGCAGCGCAACGGTGGGAAACTCGGCGGTAATGTCCGCGCCGCCTGCTTCCGGCACGGTCACCCGCGCGCCGCGCGCCTCCAGGGCGGGGACCACCGCGGCGGCAACGGCTTTGCGCCGTCGCGCGAGCCGATTGTGTGCTGCACGCGCGTTTCGGCGCACGTACCCGCGGTCGAGGAGGTGCGCGATGGCGCGCTGCGTCACCGTGGCCACAGGCATTCCCAGGAGCTCTCGGGTCTCTCGCAGCGCGGGAGCAAGCGTGGGGGAGGCCACGACATACCCCGCGGCGAGCTCGCGGGAGAGGAGCGTGGAGAACGTGCCGAGCGTGAGCACGTCGGCGCCCGGTGACAGCGCCGCGAGCGGGGGCTGTGGCGAGATGAGGTAGCGCAGCTCGGTGTTGAAGTCGTCCTCGATGAGCACGGCGCCGGTCCGCGTTGCCCAGTTGAGCAGGGAGGAGCGGCGCGAGGCGCTCATCGCACCGCCAAAGGGGTACAGGTGGGACGGAGTGACCAAGAGCGCGTTGAGGCGGTCTGAAAGCTCGCCCACGACCACCCCGCCGGGATCGGTGGTGCAGGGGACCACCTCGTGTCCGCTGAGGGGGATCACGCGACGCAGGCCGGGGTGGCCCGGGTCTTCAACGCCCACGCGCAGCCGCGACCCCAGTGTGTACAGGATGAGCTGCAGCCCTTCGCGCGATCCTCCAGTGACCACCACGTGTGCGGGGTCGACCTGTATGCCACGCGCGAGGCGCAGGTGCTCGGCGATGGCGGCTCTGAGTTCTGGTTCTCCGGTCTTATCCAGGCTGGCACCGTCCGCGTTAAGGGCGTCCCTCCAGGCCTTGCGCCACGCGGCCGGGCGCACTGCGCCGGCGCTGCCCGCGGACGGCCGCAATGACACCCGAGGGCGGGGTGTCGTCCTTGGGCGCGTGTCGCGCTGCGGCTCCTGCGCCGGTGGCGCAAGCGTGAGCGCCGGGTGGATCCGAGTCGGTGCGCCCTGTGCAGCGAGAAGGAAGCCCTCACTGATGAGTTGGTCGTAGGCGGTAACGACCGTGCCACGGGAGACGCCGAGCTGGCGGGCGAGTGCGCGTGTGCTGGAGACCGTGTCTCCGGGCTGCAGCGTGCCGTTGGTAACGGCGAGCCGAATCTGCTGCGCGATCTGTGTGGGCAAGGGGATGGGCAGCTCGGAGGAGATGCTGAGGAGCACACGATCACCAACTGGTACAAGGAATGAAAATGATACTGGACCTTGGAATCTACCAGTTATGCACTGACAATGGAGCACTATGACAGATTTCACCAAGTTTGCAGAACTCACCAACTCGTTCAAGGGCGGCGTGATCATGGACGTCGTCACGCCGGAGCAGGCGAAGATCGCCGAAGCGGCCGGTGCCGTGGCCGTCATGGCGCTCGAGCGCGTTCCCGCGGACATCCGCGCCGAGGGCGGCGTTGCTCGCATGTCCGACCCCGACCTCATCGAGGGCATCCTGAACGCCGTAAACATCCCGGTGATGGCGAAGGCCCGCATCGGCCACACCATGGAGGCGCGCGTCCTCGAGCACCTGGGCATCCACTACATCGATGAGTCCGAGGTGCTCAGCCCCGCCGATTACGCCCACCACGTGGACAAGCGCGCCTTCGACGTTCCCTTCGTCTGCGGCGCCACCAACCTCGGCGAGGCGCTGCGCCGCGTCAACGAGGGCGCCGCGATGATCCGCTCCAAGGGCGAGGCTGGCACCGGTGACGTCTCCGAAGCCACGAAGCACATGCGCGCCATCCGCAGCGAGATCGCAGCGCTGCAGGCCACCTACAATGCCAACCGCGACGAGCTCTACGTCGCCGCTAAGGAGCTGCAGGCACCCTACGAGCTGGTCTGCTACGTCGCGGAACACGGCAAGCTGCCGGTGCCGCTGTTTACCGCCGGCGGCGTGGCAACGCCTGCCGACGCCGCGCTGATGATGGAGCTCGGCGCCGACGGCGTCTTCGTCGGCTCCGGCATCTTCAAGTCCGGGAACCCGGAGGCACGCGCCAAGGCAGTGGTCAAGGCCGTGCGCAACTGGGACGACATCGCCGTCGTCACCGAGGCGTCCCGCGGCCTGGGCGAGGCGATGGTGGGCATCAACGTTGCTGACCTGCCCGCACCGCACCGCCTGGCAGAGCGCGGCTGGTAGCGCACGCCCCGCTCGTCGCGGAACTGAGGTAACGAGGAAAGCCGGCCCCGAGGGGCCGGCTTTGTGGTTGGGATGGGGACGCGGTGGCGTCGTGAAGCGAGGCGCGCTAGCGCACGTCGACGAACTTCTTCAGCACCCAGCGGCGAATCGAGATCAACCCTACGCCAAGCACAATGGTGATCACCGACAGCGTAATGAAGAACGTCCGCTCGGCGGAGGCATCATCAGGGTTGTACAGCGAGCCGAGCACGCCAGATAGCGCCGTGCCCATAGACAGCGACATCAACCAGGCAGCAAACAGCCGAGATTTAAACGCCTCAGGTGCTACCTTCGTTGCCAGCGAGTTGCCCACAGGAGACAACAGCAGCTCGCCCATCGTGAACATAAAGAGGATAAGCACCAAGACCAGCAGCGGCGTCGACTTCGGACCACCACCCGCGTACGGCAGGAAGAAGAAGAGCGCGCTACCTGTAACCAAGTTTGCCACACCAAACTTCACCGCAGATGACCACTGGCGCTGCCCCAGCGCAGTCCACATGGCTGCAAAGATGGGGGAGAAGACCACGATGAAGAAAGGGTTAAACGCCTGTACCTGGGCCGGCGTGAGCTCCCACATCAAGAAATTCAGGTTAGCGCGCTGATCGGAGTAGACCGCGACCACAGTGAATTGGGATTGAAAGATCGCGAAAAACGCCACAGAACCAAACAGGAGCGGAATGTAGCCGGTTAGACGCGACTTCTCAGCAGGGGTAACTTCATCAGAGTGGAACATTTCCCACAACAGGTAAATCGTGGCGATAAGAGCGATAGCAAACACGATCCACGACAGCGATCCGAGCGGAACAATGCCGGTGACCAGCAGCGCGACTACGACAACAACGACAGCAATTGCACCAATCGCCCACATACCACGCCGCTCGCGCGGCAGTGGATTTGGAACTTCAGATCCGACAGCGCCGATGGAAGACTTCCGCATAATGATGTACTGCGTCAGTCCCATTGCCATTCCGATCGCGGCAAGCCCAAAGCCCCAGTGGAAACCGGCCTTGCCCCACACTAGGCCAGTCAACGCCGGGCCAAATAGGGAACCAATATTGACCGACATGTAGAAGATGGAGAAGCCAGCGTCTCGGCGGGGATCCTCACGCGAGTACAAATCACCGAGCACCACCTGCGAGGACGTTTTGACTCCACCGGAGCCTATACCGATGCACACCAAGCCAGTGGCAAGGCCTAGACCGCCAGGCACAAGGGCGAGGACGATGTGTCCGACCATCACCAGGATCGCGGAGTAGAACAGTGTGCGCTCCGCGCCAAGCAACCGGTCACCCACAAACGAGGCGACCAGCGCCATCATGTAGACGAAGCCACCGTAGGCGCCCACGAGGTTAAGCGCCGTGGTCTGGTCAATGCCCAGACCACCTTCAGTGGTGGAGTAGTACATGTAGAAGGCCAGGAGGGCCTGCATGCCGTAGAAGCTGAAGCGCTCCCACAGCTCAATGCCGAAGAGGTTAGCGAGTCCCCAGGGCTGACCGAAGAATTTACGTTCCTTCGGCGCTACACCTGGGTCGCTTGCGAGGGTCTCAGAACTCATGTAAATAAAATACGCCAGTATGCATTTTTCACACAAATAGGCATACCAACGAGTACGGTAGTTCAGTATGACACGTTACATGGGGACCGAGACCGAGTACGGGATCACGACCCCGGACGACCCGTCGATAAGCCCGCTGCTCACCTCGACGCACGCGGTGGTGGCGTATGCCGCAATGAATACGGCCG
The DNA here is from genome assembly GCF_002285125.1 of Corynebacterium gottingense. Lineage (NCBI taxonomy): Bacteria > Bacillati > Actinomycetota > Actinomycetes > Mycobacteriales > Corynebacteriaceae > Corynebacterium > Corynebacterium gottingense. The sequence continues at coordinate 64,828 of NZ_NSGN01000001.1, read as the reverse complement.
CCCGCTCCCGCTGGGACTACGAGGAAGAAGCACCGCTCAAAGACACCCGCGGGTTCGATCTGCAGCGCTACCGCACGGTGCCCGTGGTGGACCCGAACGCGATGGGCGTGGCCAACGTGGTGACCACCAACGGCGCGCGCTACTACGTCGACCACGGCCACCCCGAGTACTCCTCGCCGGAGGTGTCCAACGCATGGGACGCAATGATTTACGACGCCGCCGGGGACTACGTCCTCAACAAGGCCGCGTCGGACATCCGCGAGCTGTGGGAGCAGCAGGTCAGCGTGCTGGACAAGACCGCGCCGTGCCCGCCGCTGAAGTTCTACAAAAACAACGTTGATGGCAAAGGCCAGTCGTACGGCAGCCACGAGAACTATCAGTACTCCCGCCAGACGGACTTCTCGCGGCTCACCCAGGCGCTCGTCCCGTTCTTTGTCACCCGCCAGGTCATCATCGGCGCAGGCCGCGTGGGCATTGGTCAGGAGTCAGAGCGCGACGGCTTCCAGATCTCGCAGCGCGCGGACTACTTCGAGCAGGAAGTCTCGCTGGAAACCACGCTCAACCGCGGGATCGTCAACACGCGCGACGAACCGCACGCACTGGCCACGAAGTTCCGCCGCCTGCACGTCATCGTTGGCGATGCGAACATGAGCCAGTTCTCCAACTTTCTCAAGTTGGGGATGACCAAGCTCGTGCTCGACTGCATCGAGGCTGACGTCGACTTCAGCGACCTGCGGCTCGCCAACGCCGTCGACGAGATCAAGCAGGTCTCCCACGACCCAACGTGCACCCATCGCCTGTTGCTTGTCGACGGACGCCGGCTCACCGCAATCGAGCTCCTCCGCGAGTACCGCGAGCGTGCCGCAGCGCTCCCGGACCTTGACGAGGTCGATGCAAAGGTCCTGCGCCTGTGGGGCGAGGTGCTCGACGACCTCGAGCGCGACCCGCTGTCTACCGCGGACCGCCTCGATTGGACGGCGAAGTGGGCCCTCATCAGCCGGTACCTGGAGCGCGGCGTACCCATCTCGGACCCGAAGCTCAAGCTGATTGACATCCAATACGCCGACATTGACCCCGCGAAGTCGCTGTACCACGCTCTCGTGCGCAAGGGACAGATGCGCACGCTCGTGGACGAGGAAGTCATCCGCCGCGCCGTGACCGTGCCGCCGGAGGACTCCCGAGCGTGGTTCCGCGGCAAGGTGAGCGAAAAGTTCGGCGAGGCCATCATCGCGTCGAGTTGGCAGTCCGTCCTCTTTGCGGTGGGCGACCAGCCGATCCGGTTCCCCATGGACGAGGTCGACGGCTTGACCAGGGCGGAGGTCGGCGAGCTTATCGAGCGCGCCGAGACCGTCGAATCACTACTGAAAGGATTAGAATCGCACCATGTCTGACATGTCTAAGCAGCAGTTTGTACAAGGTGGCAACCACGGCGATGACGGCGCGGACGAGGGCGCCGTTGATGCCGGGCAGGCCCAGCTGAACACCTCTGGCACCGACGACATCCTCGACGAGATTGACGCCCTGCTGGACACCAACGCCGAGGAATTCGTGCGCTCGTTCGTGCAGAAGGGCGGGCAGTAACCCGCATGGCCACCGTCTACCCCCGCCGCATCATGGGCGTGGAGACCGAGTTCGGCGTCACCGCGTTCGAGCACGGCAAGGCCGTGCTGACGCCCGAGGAAATCTCCCGCTACCTCTTTCGCCCGGTCGTCGCCGAGCACCGCAGCTCCAACATCTTCACCGACAACGCCTCGCGCCTCTACCTCGACGTTGGCTCGCACCCCGAGTACGCCACCGCCGAATGTGACTCTATCACCCAGCTGCTCAACTACGACAAGGCTGGCGAGGTCATCTTCAGCGACCTCGCCACGCAAGCAGAGCAGGCGCTCGAGCGGGACCGTGTGGGTGGCAAAGTCTTCCTGTTCAAAAACAACGTGGACTCGAAGGGCAACTCCTACGGCACGCACGAAAACTACCTGATCAGCCGCGAGCTCGCCCTGAAGTCGTTCGGCATGCAACTGCTGCCGTTTCTCATCACCCGCCAACTTCTCTGCGGGGCCGGGATGATCAAGAAGGGGCGCTTCGTCCTCTCGCAGCGCGCGGACCAGGTGTGGGAGGGCGTCTCCTCGGCCACCACCCGTACCCGGCCGATCATCAACACCCGCGACGAACCCCACGGCGATTCCCACCGCTTCCGGCGCATGCACGTCATCGTCGGCGACTCGAACATGGCGGAGCCCACGTTCGCGCTCAAGGTCGGCTCGACACTGTTGGTCATTGAGATGCTCGAGGCTGGTTTCGACCTCCCGGATTTCACGCTCGACAACGCCATCAATCACATCCGCGACATCGCGGCGGACCCCACGGGCCAGACGCCACTCGCGCTCAAGAGCGGGGGCACAGTCACCGCGCTCGAGGTCCAGCAGGCCACGTTGGATGCCGCACGGCGCTGGTTGGAGTCCCGGCCGGACGAGGGCACGCCGAACGAGGAAATGGCACGCGTCATTGACTTGTGGCAGCGCACCCTGGACGCGATTGCGTCTCAAGACTTCTCCGGCGTGGACCAAGAGATTGACTGGGTAATCAAGCGAAAGTTGTTACTCCAGGTCAAAGACAAGCTTGGGGCTGAGTGGGACCATCCAAAGCTCGCGCAGATCGACCTGACCTACCACGACATCAACCGCGAGCGCGGGCTGTTCTACCTCCTGGAGCGCAAGGGCCTCGTGCGCCGGTGGACCACCGACGAAGCGATCTCCCACGCCGCGACGGCACCGCCGGAGACGACGCGCGCGTCGTTGCGCGGCCGGTTCCTCAGCGCTGCGCGCTCGGCGGGGATGGACCACAATGTGGACTGGGTCCACCTGAAAACCAACCGCCCGGAGCCCCGCACCTTGGAGCTGCTCGACCCCTTCGCTACCGAGGACCAGCGTGTCGACGAGTTCATCGCACAGATCCGCGCGATGGGCGCCGCCGACTAGCCGGACCGGGGACGAGGGAGAAAGGCAGTTACGTGGCAGAGCTCGAACCGGAAGTCCGGCAGGCGAACCTGGCCTTTGCCATGCTGGGGTCCTCGCACGACCGCGAATCGGAGTGGGTTGCCCGCAACGTGGACGGCTACCAAGACCTGGAGACCGAAGCGCTACGCGTGAAGATCCGGCGCGATGTTGAGGCGCTGCGCCGGGCAGGAGTGCCTATTTCGTATTCCGGCGGGACCCTCACCATGGACCGGGACCGCTACGAGCTGGAACCCGTTGACCTCACCGAAGAAGAGGCAAGCGCCGTGGGCTTGGCGGTGGATCTCAGCACTGGCGGCTCTCTCGGCGCGTTTGCCCGCTCCGGCTGGACCAAGCTCGCGGCATCCGGCGCGACCCGCGTGTTTGACAGCGCGCCGTTGACCTCTGCGGCCGGCGACGCCAACCGCATCGACCCGCAGGCATTCCACAACCTCCTCGCCGCGATTGAGCTGCAGAAGCGAGTCTCGTTCGACTTCACCCCAGCCGGCGGAGGCCACCCGCAGCGCCGGACGTTGGACCCGTGGGACATCGTCTCGCTGAACAACCGCGCCTACCTCGTAGGATGGGACATCGAGCGCGACGCCGACCGTATCTTCCGGCTGGTCCGCGTCGCCAACGTGACCCTCGTGCGCGAGACCGAGGACTTCCACCAGTCGCCCGAGAACACCGGGGAGCTGGTTCGCGACGTGCTGCGCGGACCGGTCACCGACGCCATCGTCACCGTGCGCCGCGGCACCTGCGAGGAACTCGCCGCCGCCGGCACTCGCGCGCCGGGCACCCGGGGCGACTCCCTCGCGGACGGCGACGAGATTCGTCTGCACGACGCCGAGCTCGACTGGGTGGTGCGCACATCGGCGGCCCACGCCGCCGACCTGGTCGCCGTGGAGCCGGAGACGGTCCGCGAACAGGTCATCGCCCTGCTCAAACATTCCGCCACGCCACACGACGCCCCGCTCCGCAGCGCAACGAGCGCCAAGGCCCCGTCGCCGGAAGACTTGGGGAGCAAGCGCCCCGCGGGTCACGCAAACGCCACCGGGTCAACCAGGCTCGTCCGCCTCCTCAACCTCCTGCCGTACATCACGCGGCACCAGGGGAAATCGCTCATGGAGATCGCTCGCGACCTCGGGTCCAGCGTGGACGAGGTCCGCGATGACCTCAACCGGCTCCTGCTTTCCGGGGTCGGGCGCGGCCCGGGCGAGATGTTCGACCTCGAGCACACCTGGCGCGGTGTGACCGTCCTGGATGACCAGGGTCTCACCGCGCCACTCCATCTCAAGCCCACCGAGGCCCACGCGCTGCTGCTCCTGCTCGAATCGCTCGAGACGCTGCCCGGCCTGGTCAACGTCGACGCCGTGCGCTCCGCCGCGGACAAGATCCGCCGCGTCAACCGGAAGCGCGGGGTAGCGGACGTGGACCAGGTCGGCGGCCTGGGGCCCGTCGCGCAGGAGATCCGCCAGTCAATCGACGCTGGCAAGCAGCTCGAGCTCCGCTACTATTCCGCTTCCTCGGACCGGGTGACCGAGCGAGCCGTTTCCCCGCTCGGCGTTTTTCAGCGCGACGAGCAGGCGTACCTGCAGGCGCTCGACGGCGACCGCGTCAAGTCCTTCCGGCTCGACCGAATTCGTGAGGTCAGGCAGGGGGAGGGGGACGCGGAGGCGTCGATAAGCGTCGCGCCCCTTGACCCCGACAACCCTTTCGGACTGGCCGATGCGCCACTCGCGCAACTGCTGGTGCGCAGCGACGCGACGTGGATGGCCGACTACTGGGAACTGGAGATCGACGAGGCGGGCGGCACCGGAACGTGGGTGCCTGCGACGTTCCGCTTTGGCAGTGAGGACTGGCTGGTGAGGTTCTGCCTGGCCCACGCGGACCGCCTGCGCTTGGTGCAACCGGAAAGCTTGGTGGACGCGGTGCGCGAGCGTTCACTTCGCGCGCTCGACGCGTTAAGATGACGCGTGAGATATTCAGAAATCCAAACATTCGATGTCGATGTTTTCGTTGCAGGGCATCGCTGATACCCGTGGAAAGAGAAACCATGCCAAACATTGGTTGGACCGAGCTGCTCATCATCCTGGTCATCGTGTTGCTGCTGTTCGGTGCAAACAAGCTGCCGGACCTCGCACGATCGATGGGTCGCTCCGCGCGCATCTTCAAGTCCGAGGTTGATGAGATGAAGCACGACGACGCGGGCGAGGCACCCAAGGCTCAGCCGAACGCGATCGAGTCCGGCCGCAACGCGGAGACCCAGTCCGTTGCGCAACCGGAGAGCTTCTGGAACAAGCCGGAGCACCAGCGCAACCAGACCCCGCCCGCGCAGCAGTAACCGCTCGCGACAGAGAGGGGAAAAGCGTTGGCGCTGAAGCTCAAGCGCGCGAGGAAGCCGAAAAACCCAACCGGTGAAATGAGCCTGGTGGAGCACCTCCAGGAGCTACGTCGGCGCGTCATGGTGTCCATGGCCGCAATTTTGGTGGGCACCATTGTCGGCTTCATTTGGTATCAGACCGCCCCGCCGGGCATCTTTCCGTTGGGCGAGATCATTCGCGGCCCCTATTGCAACCTGCCCAGCGAACTGCGCGTAGACCTGGCCGGCGACGGCGAGTGCCGCCTGCTTGCCACCAGCCCGTTCGAGATGTTCATGCTGCGCCTGAAGGTCGGCGCCCTCGCCGGTCTCGTCCTGGCCTCACCGGTGTGGCTGACGCAGATCTGGAACTTCATCACCCCGGGGCTGCACAAGAACGAGCGCCGCTACACCTTTACCTTTGTCACGCTGGCGGTCGCACTGTTTGTGGCTGGCGCTGTGCTCGCGTACTTCGTGCTGGACAAGGGCCTGTACGTGCTCATGTCCATCGGCACCGAAGTGCAGGTCGGCGCACTCACCGGCGGCAATTACTACAGCTTCCTGCTCGCGTTGATCGTCATCTTTGGCGTGAGCTTCGAGCTGCCGCTCATCATCGTGATGCTCAACCTCGTCGGCGTGCTGCGCTACGAGCATGTTCAGGACAAGCGCCGCATGATCATCGTGCTCATCTTCATCTTCGCCGCCATCATGACGCCGGGCCAAGACCCGTTCTCCATGGTCGCGCTCGCGCTGTCCATCACCGTGCTAGTGGAGATGGCCTTCCAGTTCTGCCGCATTCATGACAAGCGCACGAACCAGTCGCGCCCGGAGTGGATGGACCTTGACGACGAGCAAGCGTCCGGCCCCGTCACCTCCTCCGGCTCCATCGGGCGCGCACAGCCCGTCGGCGCGACCTCCCGGCCAAGCGCGCCGTCGAGGGTTTCCCCGTCGGCACCGCCGGCGGCCCCGAGCGCCCCGCCCGCCCCGGGCCGCGGTGGCTCGCACACCTACGGTCACGGGGATCCGTTCAACGACGTACTGTAAGGGGCATGGATTCCAGCGTTACCCCCTCACAGTCAGACAACCAAAGTCTTTCGGAGGACAACACCGCCGAGACCACAGGGGCCACTGAGGCTTCCGCACCCTTAGCGTTTCTGCCGGAGTTCCGCGACGCTCAGCCCTTCCCACTCGACGACTTCCAGGTGGAGGCCTGCGCAGACATCGAGCGCGGCCACGGCGTCCTCGTGTGCGCACCGACCGGCTCCGGCAAGACGGTTGTTGGCGAGTTCGCCGTTGCGCTGGCCCTGCACCAAGGCACGAAGTGCTTCTACACCACGCCCATCAAGGCGCTGAGCAACCAGAAGTACCACGACCTCGTCGCCGAGCACGGCGAGGACGCCGTCGGCCTCCTCACCGGCGACACCTCAATCAACGGGTCCGCCGAAATCGTCGTGATGACCACCGAGGTGCTACGAAACATGATCTACGCGGACTCCCGGCAGCTTGACCGGCTCTCGCACGTGGTGATGGATGAAATCCATTACCTCGCCGACCGGGACCGCGGCGCGGTGTGGGAGGAAATCATCCTCAACCTGGACGAGTCCGTCAGCCTCGTCGGGCTGTCCGCCACCGTGTCCAATTCCGAGGAGTTCGGCGAGTGGCTCGACGCGGTGCGCGGTGATACCCGCGTGATCGTCTCCGAGCACCGCCCGGTCCCGCTGAGCCAGTACATGATGGTGGGCCGCAAGATCTTCCCGCTGTTCGAACCCGACACTGGCGGTACCGATGACACAGAGGGCGGGAAAGTGAACCGCGCCCTCGTCCACGCGATCGAGCGCATCGAGTCCGGCTCCCGCGACGAGGGACGCAGCGACTTCAAGGAGGGCCGCGGCTTCCGCGCCCGCTCGACCGGCCGCCGCAGCGGCGCCCAGCGCGCCCAGGACAAGGTCAAACCCGTCGGCCGCCCGCAGGTCGTCGCAGCACTGGGAAGCCGCGACATGCTCCCGGCCATCGTCTTCATCTTCTCCCGCGCGGGCTGCGACGGCGCCCTCTTCCAGTGCTTGCGCTCCCGCAAAGAGCTCACCACCCCGGAGGAGCAGGAGGAGGCAAGGGCTATTATCGACGCCGGCGTCGAAGGCATCCCCGACGAAGACCTCGACGTGCTCAACTTCCGCCAACTCCGCACGGCGTGGCTGCGCGGCTTCGCCGCCCACCATGCCGGCCTGCTCCCCGCGTTCAAACACATCGTGGAGCAGCTGTTCGTCCGGGGTCTGGTCAAAGTAGTCTTCGCCACCGAAACGCTTGCGCTGGGTATCAACATGCCGGCGCGCACCGTCGTGTTGGAGAAGCTGGTCAAGTTCAATGGCGAGGCGCACGTCGACCTCACGCCGGGGCAGTACACGCAGCTTACCGGCCGCGCGGGCCGCCGCGGCATCGACCATATCGGCAACGCGGTGGTGCAGTGGTCTCCGGCGATGGACCCGCACGAGGTGGCAGGCTTGGCGTCCACGCGCACCTACCCACTCATCTCGCAGTTCCAGCCCGGGTACAATATGGCGATCAACATGCTGGGCATGAACGGTTACGACGACTCCATCCGGCTCATCGAGCAGTCGTTCGCCCAGTTTCAGACCAACCGCTCCGTGGTGGGCGAGGTGCGTGACATCGACCGCCTGCGCTCCAAGGTACGCAGCCTGCGCGCGCAACTGGAACGAGACGTGGCCGGCTTTAACCCGCCGGGCACGGACCCGGCGGCGGCCCTGGAGGAGTACCTGCAGTTGCGCCGCGACCTCTCCGAGGCTGAGAAGGACGCGCGCCGCCACGCGCTGGAAAACCGCCAGGCGGAGACGGAGACGATCCTGGGGCGGCTGCGCGTCGGCGAGGTCATCGCCTTGCCGGGGAAGAAGAAGCCGGAGCTAGCCGCCGTCGTACAGGTGGCGGGAAAGAAGCGCGATCCCCGCCCGTGGGTGACCACGGAACGCGGCTGGTCCGGGCGCATCGACGCCGGCTCGTTTCGCAACGCGCCAGTCGTCGTTGGGCAGATCAAGGTACCCCGCCACGTGCAGGACCAGCCGCGCAAGCACACCCGCAAAGTGGTGAACATGCTGCACAGCGGGAATTTCAACGCGCCGCGTAAGCTCAAGGACAAGGTGCGGGTCCGGCCCAGCAAGAAGGTGACCGCGCTGCGCGAGGCCATGCACAACCACCCGGTGCACGCGTGGCCGCCGCATGACCGCGAGGTGCTCGCGCGTGTCGGGGAGGAGCTGGTGCGCAACGAGCGCAAGCTGCGCCGGCTGACCAACAGCGTGGATCGTTCGACCGATTCGTTGGGCCGCACCTTCGAGCGCATCATCGGACTGCTCACGGAGATGGACTACGTCGAGCTCATCGGCGGCGAGCCGCGCGTGACCGACGAAGGCGAGCGCCTGGCGCGCATCCACAACGTCTCCGACCTGCTCGTCGCGCAGTGCCTCAAGCGCGGTATTTGGGACGATCTGGACCCCGCGGAGCTCGCCGGCGTGGCGTCCATGGTGGTGTTTGAAAACCGCAAGGCCACGCACGGCGAACCGGAGGCTGCCACGGACCGAATGGCGGAGGCGATGGGGGAGACCATGCGCGTCTACGGCGAGCTCTCCTTTGATGAGCAGCGCCACCAGCTGCCGGTGACCCGACTCCCGGATCCCGCGTTCTCGCTCGCCATGCACCAGTGGACCGCCGGCGCCCCGCTCGGGTACGCACTGGCGGCGGCCGCGGAGTCCGGCACCGAGCTGACCCCCGGCGACTTTGTGCGCTGGTGCCGCCAGGTCATCGACCTGCTCGAGCAAGTCAAGAAGACCGGGTACAGCGACGAGGTCCGCGACAGCGCCAACCGGGCCATTGACGCTATTCGACGCGGCGTCGTCGCCATCGGCAACTAGCAGGCGACCCGTGCCACCTCGATGGCGTCGCGCACTTCCTTGTTCAGCAGGGAGACGGTGGCGATGTGCAGGTTGACGCGCCACGGGTCGAGGATGAGGGACTGGACGCCGGCGAGGTGGGCGTCGATAAGCACTGGGCCCCCGGAGTCCCCCTTGATCGCGGGGGCGGCGTTGGCGACGATGCCCGCCGGGCGCACGATGGTGCGCATGCTGCGCGAAAAGGCGAGCGGAAGCGTGATGAGGAATCGCCCGTCGCGGGCCGCGGGGGAGGTGGCGCCGCCGCCGAATCCGAACGTGACCGTACGTTTCAGCGCGCTTCCAAGCAAGCGCGCCGGCGGGGCGAGGGGCGGGTACGGTCCAGGCGGCGCGTCGTCGGCGGTGCGGACGCGATTGAGCGTGATGAGAGCCACGTCGGTGCCTTCGAAGATGCGCACTTCGCGGGCGCGACGGCGGGTGCCCCGCAGGCGCACCGTGATGCGGGACGGGGCGGGGCGCTCTGGAAGCAGGAAATGGGCGCAGGTGAGCACCGTGTCCTGAGCAACGAGGATGCCCGAGCAGTAGCGCGCGCCCACGGAGCAGCGGACGATCAAGTCGGGGTAGCAGGGGACAGGGTCGGTCACGCGCTCGAGTGTAACTGGCCTATCATTGCCAGCATGACGCGTATAGATCAGTCCACGTTCGCACACCGTCGATCCCGTGCCGCCGAGCTCGTTGCGGCGCACAAGCTCGGGGGCCTGGTTGTTGGCACCGGCCCGGAGTTTGCCTACCTCACCGGCTCCTGGGCCTCCTCGCACGAGCGGCTCACCGCCCTGGCCATCGGGCCGGACGGGCGGGTCGTGCTCGTCGCTCCGGTGACGGACATTGGCAGCCTGGGCGTTGCCGGCGACGATGTGGAAATCCGCGGCTGGCAGGACGGGCAGGACCCGTACCAGCTGGCAACTGAGGCGCTCGATGCGTCCGCACCCGTGGCGCTGGGCAGCTCGCTGACCGCCAACCACGTCTTCGCGCTGCAGGCCCTGCTCCCGCAGACCCGTCTGGCAACGGACACGCTCGCCGAGCTTTTTATGGTTAAGGAACCGGCCGAGCTGGCAGAGCTCAAGCGCGCCGGCGAGGCAATCGACCGCGTCCACGCCCGCGTGCCGGAGTTCCTGGTGGCGGGCCGCACCGAGGCGCAGGTGGCCGCCGAGCTGGACCGCCTGATCATGGACGAGCACGAGTCCGTCGACTTTGTCATCGTCGGCTCCGGCGAAAACGGCGCCAACCCGCACCACGACTTCTCCGAGCGCGTGCTGGAAGACGGCGACGTAGTTGTCGTGGACCTGGGCGGCACGCTGGATTCTGGCTACCACTCGGACTGCACCCGCACCTACATCGTGGGCGGCGACCCTGCGAAGGCGGATCCCGAGGTGGTCAAGGCCTACGAGGTACTGTTCCGCGCCCACCAGGCGGCGGTCACCGCGGCACGCCCCGGCATCACCGCCGGCGAGCTGGACGCGGTGGCGCGCGGCGTGATCGAGGAGGCCGGGTACGGCGAGTACTTCACGCACCGCCTGGGCCACGGCATCGGCCTGGCGGGCCACGAGGACCCGTTCATCATCGCCGGCAACGACACCGCATTGCAGGCCAACATGGCGTTTTCCATCGAGCCGGGCATCTACGTGCCGGGCAAGTGGGGCATGCGCCTGGAAGACATCGTTTACCTGGACGAGGACGGCGCAGTCTCGCTGGATAACGTCTCCCGCGACCTCCGCTAAGCCCATGTCTCGACCCATCCGCGGCGGGAGGACCGCCGAACCGCCCACCACCGGCACGGTGCTCGTGCTCGGCGGCACCAGCGACATTGGCACCGCCATCGCCCTGCGCGTCTGCTCCGGGCGGAGGGTCGTGCTGGCCATGCGCGAGCCCGAACGCGCTGACGCCCGCGCCATCGCGGAGCGTCTGCGCGACGCCGGCGCCACCCGCGTCGAGTGCATCCGGTTTGAGGCCACGGAGCTCGAGTCCCACCGCCGGATAGTGGAATCCGTGCACGCCGCGGAGGAGATCACCACCGCCGTTGTCGCGTTTGGCGTCCTCGGCGATCAGTCGCGCGCCGAGCGCGACGAGTCCGAGGCCGTCCGCATCGGCAGCGTGGACTACCTCGCACAAATCAGCGCGCTGACCGTGCTGGCGGACGTCATGGGTCGCGGCAACATCTTTGCGTTCTCATCCATCGCCGGCTGGCGGGCCCGCCGCGCGAACTACGTCTACGGCTCCACCAAGGCGGGGCTCGACGCGTTCTGCCAGGGCCTGGCGGACCGGCTCCACGGCTCGGCGCTGCACTTGATCACCGCGCGCCCCGGGTTTGTTATCGGCTCGATGACGGAGGGGATGACGCCCGCGATCATGTCGGTGACTCCGGACGAAGTCGCCGATGCGGTCGTCGACGCCGCCCAGCGGGGCCGCAGCACAACCGTGTGGATCCCGCGCCGCCTCGCCGCGCTCGCGCTGGTCATGCGCCTCGTCCCGCGCCCGATTTGGCGTCATATGCCGAGGTAGGTCGCATGTTTCCTCTCACCCGCACAATCGCGGGGCTGCTTGTCGACGCCCTCCACGACCCCCGCCGCACCGAGCCGGAGCACACCACGCCGACGTGGGTGACGGGCATGACTCCCGGATCCCTCCTCAACGCCCGCGAAATCAAGGCCGTAGGCCTGACCAAGCGTCTCAACCCCGCCGACGTTTGGGGGATCGACTACGTTACTGCGGACGAGGACGGCCGCGCCCTCACCGCCACCGGGGCGGTCTTCCGCTCGCGCACCCCCTGGCCGGGCCACGGCCCGCGCCCCACCATCGCGTTCGCCCCCTCCACGCAGGGCGTCGCCCCGCGCTGCAATCCCTCGTACTCCTGCACCGTCGGCCTCGCCCCGCGCCGCGCGCCGTGGGACCTCATCGCCGCCTACGAGCAGCCGGCGATCAACCTGCTGCTCGCGGCGGGCGCCAACGTCGTGCTCACCGACTACCCCCGAAACCCGGCGGAGAACGTGCAGCTGTACTGCGACCATGTCGCCGCCGCGCAGTCGCTCATCGACGCCACCCGCGCCGCCTCATCCCTCTCCGTCGACACCACCGTGCTCGGCCTGTGGGGCTTCTCCCAGGGCGGCGGGGCAGTGGGCGCCTGGCTCGAACGCCCGGAGTACGCCCCGGAGCTCCAGCCGCAAGCCGCCGTCGTCGGCGCGCCCCCGGCCGCGCTCGTGCCGATGCTCGACCACGTCGACGGCGCCATGCCCTCCGTGGTGATCCTTTACGCCGTCGCGGGACTCATGGCGCACCACCCGGATCTGGCGGATGAGATCCTGCCGCACCTCAGCCCCGAAGGTGCCGCGACGATCCTGGCGGACTCGGACCTCTGTGCCGTCGGGGCGTCGCTTCGCCGCCCCTGGGCGCACACGACCCGGTGGACTCGCAGTGGCCTCAGCATGGCGGAGCTCCTCCACTCCCTCCCTGGCACCTCCGAGCACCTCGAGTCGATCGCGCTCGGACGCAGGCGCCCGCTGCGCATCCCGACCCGGTTCTGGGGCTCGCTCCACGACGACATCATCCCGTACCCGCAGCTCACCGCGCTCGCGAACGCGTGGGAGATTCCCTTGCAGACGCGCCGCATGCCGCGCGTGCCGGGCAGGACGGGCGTCAACCACTATGGCCCGTATTTCCAACATCTGGCTGGTGACGTCAAATGGCTCGTGCGACAGCTGGACAGGTAGTCTGGCCGCATGCCGCTGTTTATTTTCGCCTACTTTCTCATTGAGGCACTCGCGTTCTTCGGCGTTGCCAAGCTCATCGGCGTCGGCTGGGCACTGCTCGCCACCTTCGCGCTGATGTTTCTCGGTGGTGCGCTCGCCAGCCTCGCGCTGCGGGGCACGCTGGTGAACGCCGCCGAGGGGCGCTCGTCGCTCGGCAGGGTAGCGGGGGACTCCGCCCTGTTGATGACGGGATGGCTGCTGTGCATCATTCCCGGCTTCGTCAGCTCCCTGCTCGGGTTCCTGCTCGTCTTCGGCCCCACCCGCGGGTTCCTGCGCCGCTTCATCAGAACGCGGACGATCCGGAGCATGGAAAACTTCGGTGTCCGCGTGTACAACACCTCGCCGCTGTCGCAGTTCCAGACCAGCTACGGCAACTTCGGCACCGGCCGGCAGGCAGGCCGCCACCAGGCGCACGAGCAGGACACGGAGCACGACGTCATTGATGCCGACGAGCTCGAGGCCATGTTCCGCGCCGAAGGCCCGAAGGATGATCGTGGCGACGGGGACGGAGGGGCGTCGACAAGCAAAGAGCCCGACGGCGGAAAGGACAAGTAGGTGCGGGGAGTGCTGCGACTGCTGCTGGCTGCGGGGGCGGGCGCGCTGGCGTACCTGTCCTACGAACCGCACGGGCTCTGGTGGGCGGGCGTCCTCGCGATGGCGCTGCTCTTTGGCGCGCTCGCGCCGTGGGGGAGCGCGCGGCCCGGGGTGTGGACGGGCGCTGGTCTCGGCCTCGTCCAGGCGCTGGTGTGCTACCTCCTGCTGTTGCCGTGGATCGGTGAGTTCGTGGGCGCGATGCCGTATGTGGCGCTCTCCGTCTTCCTGGCGCTGTACGCGCTGGCCACCGGCGCCTTCGGCACGCTCGTTGCCCGCTGGCGCTACGGCTTCGCCGCATTCGCACTGGTGTACGTGGCCGTGGAGTTCTGTCGCTCCTCGTTCCCGTTCGGTGGGTTCGCCTGGGTGCGGCTCGCTTGGGGGCAGATCGGCGGTCCGCTTGGCAACCTTGCGCATTTCGGCGGGCCCGCGCTCGTGACGTTGGCGGTGGTGCTCGCCGGCGCAGGGCTGGCGGCGCTGGTGGTCGCCCGCGGGCGCGCACGCGCTGCGGGCGGGGTCGCGGTCGTGGCGCCGCTGGTCTTGGGGCTGGCGGCGTCGGCTGCGGTCAACACGCCCGCCCACGAGGTTGGGACGGCCCGCGCGGCGACAGTGCAGGGCAACGTCCCGCGGCTCGGGCTGGATTTCAACGCGCAGCGCCGCGCGGTGCTGAGCAATCACGTGGAGGAGACCAAGCGGCTGGCGCAGGACGCGAAGGATCAAGGACAGCCGCTTGACCTGGTGATCTGGCCGGAGAACGCCTCGGACGTCAACCCGTTTACGGACCCGGAGGCGGGCGCGCTGGTCAAGGAGGCCGCTGCGGCCGTCGGCGTCCCCGTCCTGGTGGGCACACTCACGCGCGACCAGGTGGGGGAGCGCAACACCATGGTGGTCATCAACCCGGACGGCTCGGTGGGCGAGCGGCACAACAAGCGCTTCCTCCAGCCGTTTGGCGAGTACATGCCCATGCGCGACTTCTTCCGCAACTTTTCCGACATGGTGGATCTGGCCGGGGACTTCAAGCCCGGCGATGGCCCGGGCGTGGTCCGGATGGGAACGACGGTCGTCGGCGTGGCCACGTGCTACGAGGTCGCGGAGGATCCGGCTTACCGCATGGCGGTGCGCAACGGCGCGCAGCTGCTGGCCACCCCGACGAACAACGCGACCTTCGGCTTCACCGACATGACCTACCAGCAGCTGGCCATGAGCCGCATGCGCGCGATCGAGACCGACCGCGCCGTGGTCGTCGCCGCGACCTCCGGGGTCTCTGCGATCGTGCACCCAGACGGTTCCGTCTCCCAACAAAGCGAGATTTTCCAGGCCGCGCACCTGCAGGAGGAGCTCCCGCTCAAGGACTCCATCACCCCAGCCGTGCGGTTCGGCCAGTGGCTAGAGTGGCTGTTAGTACTCGGCGGTGCCGCGGTCGCGCTCGGTGCCGTGGCGCGCCCCAAGCGCGAGTATGCTGCTAAGAGTCCCGCGGAGAAGGAGCGCATGGCTTAGCGACGCCCACGCGGCCCCACCACAGGCCCGCACCCACTTCCGCGAACCGAAACGAATACCCAACAAGACGTATCTGCAAAAGGAGTCAATCGCCCATGGCGAACGCAACGCTGGTGATCATCCCCACCTACAACGAGCTGGAGAACATCCCGCTGATTACGGAGCGCGTACTGACGGCGAACCCGGAGGTCGACCTACTGATCGTGGACGATAACTCTCCGGACGGCACCGGCGACAAGGCTGATGAGCTGGCGGCGAAGCACGATGAGGTCCACGTCCTGCACCGCGCTGGCAAGGAGGGCCTGCTCGCCGCCTACCGCGCCGGCTTCCGCTGGGGCTTGGAGCGTGACTACGCCGTGCTGTGCCAGATGGACGCGGACGGCTCCCACAAGCCGGAGGAGCTGCCGCGACTGCTCACCGCGATTGAGCGCGGCGGCGACCTGGTGATCGGCTCCCGCTACGTCGAGGGCGGCGAGGCGAAGAACTGGCCCCGCCAGCGCTACCTGCTGTCCAAGCTGGGCAACCAGTACATCTCGCTGGCGCTCGGTGACGACGTCGCCGATATGACCGCCGGCTACCGCGCGTTCCGCCGCGAGGTCCTCGAGGCCATCGACCTGGACGCGCTGTCCAACAAGGGCTACATCTTCCAGGTGGACCTGGCGCACAAGGTCATCGACGCCGGCTTCGACGTGCGCGAGGTACCCATTACTTTTGAGGACCGCACGCTGGGCGAGTCCAAGCTGGACGCGAGCTTCGCCGGCCAGTCCCTCGTCGAGGTGACGAAGTGGGGCGTGAAGGAGAAGTCCTGGAAGGTCAGCGAGATGGCCAAGGAGGGCGGCAAGCTGCTTCAGTACGAGTTTGATAACTCGAAGCTCTCCCGCCTCGGCGCGAAGGCCGACCAGCTGCCGGAGCAGGTGGTCAACATGATCGCCGAGGGCGCGAAGCTGGGCAACTACGAGCTGAACAACAGCCCCCTGCGCAAGGTACCGGGCAAGGTCACCGACATGGTGAGCCAGGCGACTGAGATGATCAGCGAGGGCCTCGGTCTCGTGCGCTACGAGGCGACCAAGAAGCAGCGCTAAGCACCAACGACCAACGGCCCGGACCACAGTGGACTCACTGTGCCGGGCCGTTGCGTATGTTCGGGGCTTACTTCTCGCCCTGCTGCTCCTTTGCCAGTCGCGCGGCGGCGCGGCGGCGCTTGCGCAGGTGCTCGAGGCGCTCCTCGAGCAGGACGTCAAGCTCCTCGATGCTGCGGCGCTCGCGCAGCATGTCCCAGTGGGTGCGCGGCGGCTTGGCCGGCTTGGACTCCACGCCCTCGCCCTCAATCAGCGTGCCGAGCTGGCCGTTCTTGCACATCCACTCCTCGGGGATCTCCGCATCATCAGCGAAGGGGACCTCAAAAACCTCCCCGTCGGGGGTACGGTACTTTGCCATCTGGCGCGGGGCCAGGTCGTGGTCCCTGTCGGTTTCGTAGCTCACTGCACCCATGCGGCTTCCACGGAGCACACGATCAGCCATGCTGTATCAATCCCTTCATTGCGAGTCACTGCAAGCCATTGCAAGCATTCCCAGTCGATACAGTATAACGGTCAACCTGCCCGCATTGTTCCCGCGGATGGGGTTTGGCGCGGCGCGTGTATTAGGCTTGCCGTGTGGCTAGCGAAGGAAAGCAGGCGCCCACGTGCGCGTGGTGCGGAGGGCAGATGCCCGAGCAGCAGGGTAGGGGCCGCCGGAGGAAGTTCTGTAGCGCCTCGTGCAAGCAGCGCGCGTACGAGCAGCGGCACTCGCTCTCCGGCACCCAAATCCCTGCGGACGCAGTCATCCTCTCGCCGAAAAAGGTTGCGGACCTGCGCGATCAGCTATATCAGCTGCGGTGCGCGGCGGAGGACGTCCAGACCGCGGCAAACGAGGGCGCGACCCCGGAGGAATTACGTCACTTATGTGACGAAATGGTGAATCTGTCCCACAGCATCGAGAGGTTAAGGTAACAGGTATGCACAACGGCACTGAAGCTGGAAAAAGTTTCGACGAGGCCGCACTGAAGCGCAGGCGGACGCTGCTCATCGTCGCCGGGTCGATCATCGTGGTCATTCTGCTTGCGGTCGCGTTCGTCCCGCTCGCGCTCGGGGGGCTGTTTGGAAACGGCGTGAAGACCGAAGGCATTGACGAGTCGCGCCTCAAGGCCGCCGATACGCCTCTCGACGGCCACTGGAAAGTCTCGTCGCGCCCGGGCCCAAACGGCTCGTCGGCGGGCTTTACGTTCTTTGAGATCCTCCCGGGCCAAGAGAAGGTCACCTCGGGCTCAACGGAGGGCGTGAGCGGCTCGGCGGATATTGAGGCCGGCACGCTCACCGCCGGCGAGATCACCGTCGACATGACCAACCTGACGAGCGATAGCGACGTCCGCGATTCCAACGTCCGCCGCAAGATCCTACACACGGACCAGTTCCCGGAGGCGACGTTCCGCGTCACGGAGCCGGCGGACGTATCTCAGGTGCCGGATGACGGCTCCGTGGCCAAGGTGGAGCTCACCGGCGAGATGACCATCCACGGCGAGACAAACACGGTGACGCACGAGTTCGACGTCGCGCGCTCCGGCTCGTCGCTGATCGTCGCGGGCGATGTCCCGATCAACCGGGCGGATTACGGCGTCGAGTCGCCGGAGTTCGTGGCGGCCAAGATTGACGAGCAGGGCGAGGTCAACATCCGCCTCAACATGCACCAGTAGCCGTCCTATATTACGTCACTTGACGTAATATATATGCGTATTTGTCCGATAATGTACATTATGTCAACTAACGCGCGGGCCCACGCTTCTCGACGCCACCACGCCCCTCCATCTACCGCCGCCCCCGCCGGTTCCGCGCCGTGAGCGTCAGTTGCGTGAGATCAATCATCCGCAGCTCCGCGAGCGCCTGACGCAGCGCGAGCTGCCACACCCACAGCCGCCGATACACCGGATCGAACCCGTCCGCGGCCGCGTCACGCAGGTGCGAATCAAAGGTGGCGCGCTGCAACCCCAGCGACGTCGCCAGGTGCTGTGGCGCGTGCGTCTCCGCGATGATGCGCAGCCCGGTCTTGCGGTCCACGATCCGCGCCAACGTCTCCGTGGATACGTAGCTCAGGCCCGGCCACACGTACGCCCTCAACGACGCCAACGCCGCCCGCGCCGCCTTATTCATCTCCGGCCCTGCCACGATCGTCTGGATCGCCACCTTGCCACCCGGCGCAACCGCAGACCCGAGCTGCGTGAGAAACTCGGCTTTGTCGTCGTCGCTCAGCGTCTCGAGGTGCTCGAGCGACACCGCCGCGTCGTACCCGCGCCCGAGCCGCTTGACCCTGACCTGACCCGGTACGCCCGCGAACGTGAGCTGCTCGCGCAGCGCGTCCGCGGACTCCGGCGAATTGGTCACGCACTCGACCTTGTCCCCGGCCGCCAGCGTGACCGCGGGTCCGGACGCCGGATACTCCAGCACGCGGGACCGGTCGCGCACACCAGCCGCCTGCAGGAGCATTGCTACGGATCGCGCCTGCGCGTCCGCCAAATCCGAGCGGGTCGTCCCCTCGTCCTGGGGCGCGGCGATCTCGGTCACGTCCACGAAGTGTCGCGCAGGCTCGTTGCCATGCCCCGCGCCACGCGCGTACGACTTCACGCGCACCCGCTCCCGCGTCGGCACGCCGGTGGCGAAGTGGCCCTGGAACGGGCTCACGCCGTCGCCCGCGTAGTGCTGAATCAGGCTGGGCGGCACTTCCCCGCTCTCGTGCGACCTCGCCGGCGCGACGCGCAGCGTGGACGGCACGTAGCCGGACTGGACGAGCTTGCGCAGCACCTGCACGAGCCGCTCAGAGTCCGGCGTGTGCCACTCCCCGGCCAAGTACCCCTCGGCCAGCCCGACCCAGCCGTTGGCGGCGACGCGCTGGAACACCTCGGCGTAATCCACCACGACGTCCGGGGCAGCCCCGTCGACGCGGATGCCGGCGTTGGCGCACGCCGCCGCAAAGCGCGCCTCTGCCCGGCCCGCCCGCCACCTATCGAGTCGCCCTCCGGGGACGGCGGCCACACTGGGCCACGCGGTGGCGTCGATAATTGCCAAATGCTCGGGGACGCTGGACGCGTTCATGTCGTGTGGGGAGGTCACTCGGCTGATGGTAGCGGGTGCGCGCCGGATCCCAGCGATGCCACGTCGGCACCCGCCTGTGGAGCTTCAGGGAATTCGGCGTAGTATGTGCAGGGGAAATTTCCAGACTTGTCTTTAAATTAGGTACAAGGAGTCTTACCTATGACAGAAGCGCCGTACCGTCCCGCAGGCAACCGCCACCACGTCGTCATTATTGGCGCTGGTTTCGGTGGCCTGTTCGCCGCCCGCGAGCTCGCGGATGCGGACGTGGACATTACGCTGATCAACCGCACGAACTACCACCTCTTCGCCCCGCTGCTCTACCAGGTGGCAACCGGCCTGCTTTCCAGCGGTGAGATTGCCACCTCGGTCCGCCAGATCCTCGCGGGCCAGGACAACGTGAGCGTCGTACGTGGCGACGTCACCGACGTCAACGTTGAGGGCCAGACCGTTACCGCCAACGAGGGCGCGTTCACCCGCACCTACGCGTACGACTCCCTCGTCGTCGCCGCGGGCGCCGGCCAGTCCTACTTTGGCAACGGCCAGTTCGCCGAGTTCGCTCCCGGCCTGAAGACCGTGGACAACGCCCTCGAAATCCGTGCCCGCCTCGTCTCCGCCTTCGAGCGCGCAGAGCTCGCCGAGACCGAGGAAGAGCGCAACGAGCTGCTCACCTTCGTCATCGTCGGCGCAGGCCCGACCGGCGTCGAGCTGGCTGGCCAGGTGGCCGAGATGGCCCACCGCTCCTTCAAGGGCCAGTTCAAGAACTTCGTTCCGTCGCAAGCAAAGATCGTGCTTATCGACGGCATGCCGCAGGTCCTCCCGCCATTTGGGAAGCGCCTGGGCAAGAAGGCGCAGCGTGAGCTGGAGCGCAAGGGCGTCACCGTCGTCCTCAACGCCCTGGTTTCCAACGTGGATGCCGGCAGCGTCACCTACAAGGACACCAATTCCGGCGAGGAGACGACGCTGCGCACGGCGACCAAGATCTGGTCTGCAGGCGTACAGGCTTCCCCGCTGGGCAAGCAGATCGCCGAGCAGGTCGGCGTCGAGGCAGAGCGCAACGGCAAGGTTCCGGTCAACGCGGACCTCACGGTGGGCGACAAGGACAACCTGTTCATCATCGGCGACATGATGAACCGCAACCGCCTCCCCGGCGTTGCCCAGGTGGCGATCCAGTCCGGCGAGTACGTCGGCCGGATCATCAAGGAGCAGGTCGAGCACGACGTTGCGCCGGCCGCCCGCGACGAGTTCGAGTACTTTGACAAGGGCTCCATGGCGATCGTCTCCCGCTACAACGCCGTGGTGAAGATGGGCAAGGTTGAGGTCGCAGGCTTCCTCGGCTGGATGATGTGGCTGGCAGTCCACGTCTCCTTCCTCGTCGGCGTGCGCAACCGCCTGGTGTCCATGTACACCTGGACCAACAACGCGCTCACCCCGAATCGCTACAACCTCGCCACCACGCTGCAGCAGCAGCACGGCCGCAACGCGCTGGACAAGCTGCGCGCCAACGTCGACGGCGCTGAGGACACCTTTGAAGAGGTTCGCGATACCAACGGCGAAAACTAAGCACTCCCCCCGTCGGGTGCTGTAGCGTACCCCCGCCTACACCCGAGATCCGAGGCCCGGTCCACACGACCGGGCCTTTTGCCGTGTCTGCGGGGGTAATTCACCCCTGGTGGCCAAGGTCACACGGTTGAAAGTAGCGGGTTCGCAATGGTCTCACCTTATAATTGGGACACAACGATGGTAGCGCTTCAAATCATCGGCCGGAAAGATTTCCGGTGGCAGATGTTGAACGGGAACCTGGGAAAGTGCTAGCGCGTCCCCATCGTGGAAAACCCTCAAGACTAGAAGGATCGTTCTTCAAAGTGACTGCTACAACTGCTGCATCGCAGAACACCGCATGGGACGGCTTTGCCGAAGGCCCGTGGACCGACGAGATTAATGTTCGCGATTTCGTCCAGCGCAACTACACCCCCTACGACGGCGATGCATCGTTCCTCGCCGGCCCGACGGAAAAGACCCTCCGCGCTTGGGACACGCTGGACAAGAAGTACCTCTCCGTCGAGCGCGAGCGTCGCGTCTTCGACGTTGACACCGAGACCCCGGCAGACATCGACGCCTTCCCCGCCGGCTACATCTCTGAAGACGACAACGTGATCGTCGGCCTGCAGACCGACGTCCCGACCAAGCGCGCGATGATGCCGAACGGTGGCTGGCGCATGGTCGAGCAGGCCATCAAGGAGGCCGGCAAAGAGGTCAACCCGGACGTGAAGAAGATCTTCACCTCCTACCGCAAGACCCACAACGACGCTGTCTTTGACATCTACACCCCGCGCATCCGCGCAGCTCGCTCCTCCCACATCGTCACCGGTCTGCCCGACGCATACGGTCGCGGCCGCATCATCGGTGACTACCGCCGCGTCGCCCTCTACGGCGTGGACAAGCTCATCGAGGACAAGCTCGCCGCCAAGGACGCTTCCCTGGACAAGGGCTTCTCCGAGCACTGGGCACGCTACCGCGAGGAGCACGCTGAGCAGATCAAGGCGCTGAAGAAGCTGAAGAAGATGGCAGCCGATTACGGCTTCGACATCTCCGGCCCGGCGACCAACGCTCACGAGGCCGTGCAGTGGACCTACTTCGGCTACCTCGCCTCCGTGAAGAGCCAGGACGGTGCCGCAATGTCCATCGGCCGCCTCTCCCCCTTCTTCGACATCTACTTCGAGCGCGACCTGGCCAACGGCACGCTGACCGAGGAAGACGCACAGGAGATCATTGACGCCCTGGTGCTCAAGCTCCGCATCGTCCGCTTCCTGCGCACCGAGGACTACGACCAGATCTTCTCCGGCGACCCGTACTGGGCAACCTGGTCCGACGCTGGCTTCTCCTCCGACGGCCGCCACCAGGTCACCAAGACCTCGTTCCGCCTCCTGCAGACCCTGCGCAACCTGGGCCCGGCACCGGAGCCGAACATCACCATCTTCTGGGACCCGGCGCTTCCGGAGGGCTACAAGGAGTTCTGCTCCGCCATCTCCATCGAGACCTCCTCCATCCAGTACGAGTCTGACAAGCAGATTCGTGACCAGTGGGGCGACGACGCCGCCATCGCATGCTGCGTCTCCCCGATGCCGGTGGGCAAGCAGATGCAGTTCTTCGGCGCCCGCGTCAACGCGGCGAAGTCCCTCCTGTACGCCATCAACGGCGGCCGCGACGAGGTCACCGGCAAGCAGGTCACCGAGGGCCACACCCCGATCACCGGCGACGGCCCGCTGGACTTCGACGAGGTCTGGCAGAAGTACGAGGAGATGCTGGATTGGGTTGTCGGCACCTACGTCGAGGCCCTGAACATCATCCACTACTGCCACGACAAGTACGCGTACGAGGCCGTCGAGATGGCGCTGCACGACTCCGACATCGTTCGCACCATGGGCTGCGGCATCGCCGGCCTGTCCATCGTCGCCGACTCGCTGTCCGCCATCAAGTACGCGAAGGTCACGCCGATTCGCGACGAATCCGGCCTGGTCGTCGACTACAAGACCGAGGGCGAGTTCCCGTTCTACGGCAACGACGACGACCGCGCTGACGACATCGCCGCCACCGTGGTCCACACCGTGATGCAGAAGATCAAAGAGATCCCGATGTACCGCGACGCGATCCCGACCCAGTCCGTCCTGACCATCACTTCCAACGTGGTCTACGGCAAGGCCACCGGTTCGTTCCCGTCCGGGCACAAGGCCGGCACCCCGTTCGCACCGGGCGCAAACCCGGAGAACGGCGCCGACAACCACGGCATGGTCGCCTCCATGCTGTCCGTGGGTAAGCTCGACTACAACGACGCGCTGGACGGCATCTCGCTGACCAACACGATCACCCCGTCCGGCCTCGGCCGCAACAAGGACGAGCAGGTCAAGAACCTGGTCGGCGTCCTCGACGCGGGCTTCATCATGGACAACGCGGACGCAGAGATCCACCCGGCATAAACCCGGGCCCGCCCGGTCGGCCCACCGGCCGACCGGCAACGGACAACTCAATACCCCACTAATCACCACTTCCCCGAAAAGGAGCACACCACAATGTCTACCCACACCTTCGAAGACCGTATGGCTTCCATGAAGGCCTCCCGCGAGGCCAACAACATGAACTCTGGTCTGTACCACGCCAACATCAACGTGCTGGACCAGAACACCCTCGAGGACGCAATGGAACACCCGGAGAACTACCCGAACCTGACGGTTCGCGTGTCCGGCTACGCGGTGAACTTTGTCAAGCTCACCAAGGAGCAGCAGCGCGACGTGATCTCGCGCACCTTCCACCGCGGCGCATAACCAGCGGCATAACCAGGACGTAGCGCCCCACTGACTCGCCCTTCGGGGTGGGCGGTGGGGCGCGTCGATAAGCACACAGCACAGGAGGCCAGCCATGGCGCAAGATGGCACAACCGGCGTAGTCACACTCGAACCCCAGCAGGGCGAACGCATCAGAGGCGTCGCCGCGGGCCTTGGCGGCACCGCCGACGCCGACATGGAAATCACCCGACCCGAGCTGCTCGAGGCGCGGCGCACCGGCGACATCGGGCTCGTCCACTCGTGGGAGCTCGTCACCGCCGTCGACGGCCCAGGCACCCGCATGACCATCTTCCTATCCGGCTGCCCCCTGCGCTGCCTGTACTGCCACAACCCTGACACGATGGAGATGAAGGAAGGCACCCTCGAATCCGTCGAGTCCGTCGCGAACCGTGTGAAGCGCTACAAGCGCATCTTCGACGCCACCGGCGGCGGCCTCACCCTCTCCGGCGGCGAGCCGCTGTTCCAGATCGCGTTCACGCGTCGCCTGCTCAAGATGGTGCACTCCGCGGGCATCCACACCACGATCGACACCTCCGGCTACCTGGGTGCGCGCCTGCGCGACGAGGACCTGGACAACATCGACCTGTTCCTCCTCGACGTGAAGTCCGGTGACGAGGAGACGTACCAGCGCGTGACCAAGCGCCAGCTGCAGCCCACCATCGACTTCGGCGACCGCCTCAGTGAGAAGGGCAAGCGCGTCTGGATCCGCTTCGTCGTCGTGCCCGGCTACACGGACTCCGAGGAGAACGTGAACAACGTCGCCGACATCGTCGCCCGCTGGACCAACAACGTCGAGCGCGTCGAGGTCCTCCCCTTCCACAACATGGGCGCCGACAAGTGGAAGAAGATCGGTATGCCGTACGAGCTCGACGACGTCACTCCGCCGTCGCCCGAGCACGTCGAGCACATCCGCGACATCTTCCGCTCGCGCGGCCTCGAGGTTCACTAGCGCCCCGGGTTCGTCGCTTATCGACGCCACGTCTTCCCCTCCGCCGCGAGTTCGCGCTCGCGCGGAGGGCGTAGTATTTTTTAAGGGCTTCGCTTCGGCCAAGCCACGATCTGCCCGTTGCAACCGGCCCGGCCGGTTCGTCACACGAAGGGAGGCTGCTATGCCGCCTCGGATTCCACTTCCACGTCAACGGCCGAAGAAGAACTTCGCACCAGTTGCTCAACACGTCCCGGTGCCGATAGAACGCTCGATTGATTTCTGCCGCATCTTCGTCGACGGCAAGCGCCAGCCCGGCAACGCGCGGGTGGCGCAGGCGCTCGAGCACGTCAACCAGCATGACAACGCCTTCGTGTGGCTGTCGCTCAAGGAGCCGACGACGACGCAGATGGAGCGCATCGCGGAGCTCTTCGACCTGCACGACCTCATCGTCGACGATGTCATCGACGCCCACCAGCGCCCCAAGGTGGAGCGCTACGACGACCAACTCTTCCTGGTCATCCGCACCGTCTATTACCGCGACGACGAAGAGGTCTCCGACGCCCGCGAGATTATTTCCACCGGCGAGGTACAGATCGTGGTCGGCCCCAATTTCGCCATCACGATTCGCCACAATGCGCCCCTCCCCGACCTGACCGGCCAGCTGGAGGAGGACGAGGAGCTTGCCATCCTCGGCCCCGCGGCCGTGGCGTGGAAGGTCTCCGACTACGCGGTGGACAACCACCTGCGCGTCGCCCAGGCGCTGAGCATCGACGTCGACGACCTGGAAAACGAGGTGTTCACTCCGCGGCGCGACATCAACATCGACAAGATTTACATGTACAAGCGTGAGGTTTTGGAGATGCGGCACGCCATTGACCCGCTCGCGCCGGCGCTGAAAAACAGCCTTGTCAGTCACAAGGACTTGCTCCGCAAGACGCTGCGTTCGTACTTCCGCGACGTCGTCGACAACGCGACCATCGCCAGCGACCACCTCTTCGGCTTCGACGAGCGCCTCTCGTCGCTTCTCGACGCCTCCGTGGCCAAAGTCAGCATGCAGCAAAACAGCGACATGCGCACCATCTCCGCCGTCGTCGGTATGGCCGCCGCCCCGACCATGATCGCCGGCATCTACGGCATGAACTTTGAGAACATGCCCGAGCTGAGCTGGGCGTACGGCTATCCGGTCGTGCTCATCGTCATGTTTGCGTCGATGGCCATCATGTACTGGTGGTTTAGGCGAAATAACTGGCTGTAGGTGTTACGTGGCGTCGACAAGCATGAGCTTAAGGTTCGTCACCGCAACCAGCTTGTCGCCGTTTCGCTGCTCCACGCGCCACAGGTGCGTGCGCTTGCCGGTGTGCACCGGGCGCGCGACCGCTTCGATCCGCCCGCCGGAAACGCCGCCCAGCAGGTCGGTGTAGTTACTCATCCCTAGCGCCGGGCGGCCCGCCGCCGCGATCGCCGCCATCGAGCCGATCGTTTCGCCTATCGACGCATACACGCCCCCATTCACCACACCCGTGAGCTGCAAGTGCTGCGGCCCCACTTCGACGTAGCCCTCGGTGCGCTCCGCCGAACACGCGGTGATGACGAGCCCGATGTGCGGGCCGAACCCGATGTCGTGCGCGTTGAGGTCGCGCAGCTCGTCCGCGCTCAGCGGCTCGACCAGCGGCTCTCTGGCAAAGCGGCTGCGGTAGTCGTGCGTCTCCATGTGCACACTCTACCGCCCGCCCGTACGCGGCGCGTAGAATCGGGCGCATGACTGATGCATCCCCCGCTACCGGACTCGCCCAGATCGGCGTCGTTGGCATGGCCGTCATGGGCTCCAACCTCGCCCGCAACTTCGCCTCCAAGGGCCACACCGTGGCCATCTATAACCGCTCGCCGGAAAAGACGCGCGCCGTCATGGCCGAGCACGGCGCCGAAGGCAACTTCGTCGCCTCGGAGACCATCGAAGACTTCGTGGCTTCCCTCGAGCGCCCGCGCAAGGCGATCATTATGGTGCAGGCCGGCGCCGCCACCGACGCGGTGATCGACCAGCTCGCATCCGCGATGGATGACGGCGACATCATCATCGACGGTGGCAATTCCCTGTTCACCGACACAATCCGCCGCGAGAAGGAGGTCGCCGCGCGCGGCCGCCACTTCGTCGGCGCCGGCATCTCCGGCGGCGAGGAGGGAGCGCTGCGCGGCCCGTCGATTATGCCCGGCGGCCCGAAGGAATCCTGGGAGACGCTCGGTCCCCTGCTCGAGGACATTTCCGCGAAGGTCGACGGCTCCCCGTGCGTCACCCACATCGGCCCCGACGGCGCCGGCCACTTTGTCAAGATGGTCCACAACGGCATCGAGTACGCCGACATGCAGGTGATCGGCGAGGCCTACCATCTCCTCCGCTACGGCGCCGGCCTCACGCCCGCCGAGCTTGCGGACATCTTCAGCACCTGGAACGAGGGCGACCTGGACTCCTACCTCATCGAGATCACCGCCGAGGTGCTGCGTCAGACCGACGCGAAGACGGGCAAGCCGTTCATCGACGTCATCCTGGACGCCGCCGGCCAAAAGGGCACCGGCCGCTGGACCGTCAAGGAGGCGCTCGACCTCGGTGTGCCGGTCACGGGGATCGGCGAGGCGGTGTTTGCGCGCGCGTTGTCGTCGGCAATTGCCCAGCGCGAGGCCGCCCAGCGCATCGGGCTGCCCGCTGGCGAGGTGACCACGCTCGATGACCTCGGCGTGGACAAGGACGCCTTCGTCGAGGACGTGCGCCGCGCGCTCTACGCCTCCAAGCTCGTCGCGTACGCGCAGGGTTTCGACGAGATCAACGCCGGTTCGCAGGAGTACGGCTGGGATCTCGAGCCGGGCGCGCTCGCGCGCATCTGGCGCGGCGGCTGCATCATCCGCGCGAAGTTCCTCAACCGCATCACCGAGGCCTACGAGAACGACCCCAAGCTGCCCTCCCTGCTGCTCGACCCGTACTTCAAGCAGGAGCTCGAGGGCGGGCTTATCGACGCCTGGCGCCGCGTCGTCATCACCGCCACCCAACTCGGCCTGCCGGTCCCGGTCTTCGCGTCGTCGCTGTCGTACTACGACTCGCTGCGCTCGAACCGCCTCCCGGCAGCGCTGATCCAGGGCCAGCGCGACTTCTTCGGCGCGCACACCTACAAGCGCGTCGACATGGACGGCACCTACCACACCACGTGGTCGGGAAGCCGCGAAGAAATCGACGCGTAAGCAAAACCTAGTTAACGGGCGGGTCGGTCGCCGCTGTGGTGGCCAACCGTTTTGCGCGCACCCACGGATCGCCGTGGTTTCTGCCCCGGGGCGTGACGTAGCCTCCGGGGCTTTGCCATACGATCTGCCCGTCGACGCGCTCCATCCGGCCGCGGTGCGGGCGGCCGTTTTGCCGATTGTGGTACGCGCACAACCAGCAGAGATTGTCAATCGTTGTCGTCCCGCCCTTCGACCACTCGTGGATGTGGTGCGCCTCCGAGAAGTCCGCGGGCTGGTTGCAGTCTTTCCACGCGCAGGTGGGCGCATCCGCGCTCATGAGGAGGCGCAGCTCGCGGGAAGCGTGGCGCAGCGTGGTGCCGTAGAGGTTGATCGGCCCGTCGGTTGGCGAGATCAACGCGATGTACCCAGACTCCCGCAGCTTCCGGTTGATCAGCTCCGCGCCGGTGAGCCATTCGCCGTTGGTGAGCTGCACCTCGATCTCGTCGGTGCGCTCGGGGTGCTTGCGCCACTGCGCAAAGTCGCCGATGTCCATGTTGAGCACCGTGGTCAACGCAGCCGCGGGGGCCGCGGTGGCGCCTCCGCCCTTCGCCCAGCCCGCCGGGTCGCCCTTCGCCGCCTCAAACAGCGGCAGCACGTCGCTGGTGCGCGCGGTGAGGTGCATGGTGGACCAGCCCTGGTCGTGGAACGTGATGCTCGCCTTCGGCTCTCGCGGCCGTGCCGGCTGCAGTTCCTTCTTCAGCGCCCTGGCCCGCCGTGTGATCGCGCGGAGGTCACCGCGCGTTTCACACAGCGTGGTGCGGTATTTCCATCGGTCCGCGTCCGTTTCCAAACTTTTCGACGACCGCGCAATAAACGCCAGCGTCTCCAACCGGTGCTGATTTTCGCGCGCCGCCGCGACGCACGCGTCCTGCGCCCGGCGGTTGCGCACCTGCCCGAAGTAGACCTCGGCCGCGCCCATCAGTTGTTCGGCGCGATCGCGCTCCATCCCGCGGTCGACCAGCGCGTCGACGCTCGACTCCACCGCATCGGCGATGATGGCAATGCCGTTGCGGTCGTGGTGGATGAGGGCGTCGATAAGCGTCATGCCCCAGAGCATAGCCGCACCACAACGCGCTGACCAGCGTAAACGGCAAAGTGTGAGAAGTCTTCCAAAACCTGACGCGGAGGGAACCGCAGGCCCGCCGCGTGCGTCTAATAGGGTTTGGGGTTTTCGCGCGCTAAAGTGGTCGCAATGACATCGTCGACACCGTCTCCCACAACTTTCGCCGAACTCGGCCTGCCACAACCCGTGGTCACAGTGCTCACACACCAGGGCATCGAGCACCCGTTCCCCATCCAGGAGGCGGCGATCCCGGACGCGCTCGCCGGCCGCGATGTCCTCGGCCGCGGCCCCACCGGATCCGGCAAAACATTCACGTTCGGCCTGCCCATCCTCGCCCGCCTCGCCGGCGCTCCCAGCCGCCCGGGCCATCCACGCGGCCTCGTGCTCGCGCCCACCCGAGAGCTCGCCGCGCAGATCCGCGAAAGGCTTGACGACGCCGCCGCAGCCCTCGGCCTCCGCATCCTCGAAGTCGTGGGCGGCGTCAACGTGAACAAGCACATCCGCGCGCTTGCCGCCCCCGTCGACCTGCTCGTGGCCACGCCGGGGCGCGCGCAGGACCTCATCGACCAGAAGAAGCTCTCCCTCGACGCGGTGGAAATCACAGCGCTCGACGAGGCCGACCAGATGGCCGACATGGGCTTCCTCCCCCAGGTACGCAAGCTGCTCGACCGCACGCCCGAGAACGGGCAGCGGCTGCTGTTCTCGGCGACGCTTGACGGGGACGTCGAGAAGCTCGTGGCCCGCTACATGCACGACCCGGTGACGCGCTCGACCGCGCCTGTCGAGGCGGCGGTGGACACGATGGAGCACGTCCGGCTGCTCGTCGGCGGCCGCGAGGAGCGCAACGAGATCGTCCTCCAGATCGCCGCTCGCGACGGCAAAACGATCATGTTCATGCGCACGAAGCACGGCGTGGACCGCCAGGTGAAGAAGCTGCGCCGCGTCGGCATCAACGCGCAGGGCCTGCACGGCGACAAGGGCCAGGGCGCGCGCACGCGGGCGATCGAGGGCTTCGGCGACGGTTCCACGCCCGTGCTCGTGGCCACAGACATCGCGGCGCGCGGCATCGACATCAACGACGTCTCGCTCGTCGTCCACGTCGACCCGCCCGCCGAGCACAAGGCGTACCTGCACCGCGCCGGGCGCACCGCCCGCGCGGGCACGTCCGGCACCGTCGTTACGCTCGTCATGGACGACCAGCGCCAGGAAGTGGACAAGCTGCTCAAGAAGGCGGGTGTAGACGCGCGCGAGGTCCGCGTCACCCCGATGTCGGAAGCGTTAGTTAAGATCACGGGTGCACGCAAGCCGGAGGGCGCTCCCCTGCCGCCGCCCGGACAACCTGCGCGTGGGCGTCGACAAGCGAAGCCCTCCGGCCGCAACAAGCGGCGCGGGAATCGAACACGAAGGAGTCACGGGCGCTAACGCGCAACAATAATGGACATACTCATATCCATCCTCTCCCTTGCGGGATTCATATTGCTCACCGCCTCAACGGGCCTGTTCGTGGCGATCGAGTTCGCTATGACCGGGCTGGAGCGCTCGGCGGTCGACGCGCACGTGAGGGAAAAGGGCGACAAGCGCGCCAAAGCCGTCGCGCGCGACCACGCCAACCTCTCGTTCGCGCTCTCGGGCGCGCAGCTCGGCATCACGCTCACCACCCTTGCATCCGGCTTCCTCGCGGAGCCGGTGCTGGGCAAGTACTTCGCCCCGCTGCTTGAGCTGGTGGGCTTGGACAAGGACGCATCCGGCGTCGTGGCGATGGTGCTCGCGCTGATCGTCGCGACCCTGCTGTCCATGGTGTTTGGTGAGCTTGTGCCCAAGAACATCGCGATCACTAACCCGCTGGGCACCGCCCGGTTCGTGGTCCCGCCGGTCAACGCGTTCAACCGTTTTTTCCGTGGCTTCATCAATTTCCTGAACAGGTCGGCGAACTTCGTCGTGCGCAAGCTAGGTATGGAGCCGGCTGATGAGCTTGCGTCGGCGCGCTCCGGCCAGGAGCTGACCGCGATGGTGCGCAGCTCCGCAGAGGCGGGCGGCCTGGACGCCGAGACCGCCGCGGTGATCGACCGCTCGCTGCAGTTCGGCGACACCACCGCCGAGGAGGTCATGACGCCGCGCTCCACCATCGACGCGCTCGATGCCGACGACACCGTTGCCGACCTCATCGCCTTGGCGCGCCAGTCCGGCCACTCGCGCTTCCCGGTGCGCCGCGGCGACCTGGATGACACCGTCGGCGTGGTGCACATCAAAGACGCGTTCTCGGTGGACAAGGCCGACCGCGCCACCACGAAGCTGGCTTCCCTCGCCCGCGAGGTGCCGTTCGTGCCGGGCACGCTCGATGGCGACTCGGTGCTCAACCGGGTCCGCCAGGCCGGGTCGCAGGTCGTCCTCGTCGCCGACGAGTTCGGAGGCACGCAGGGCTTGGTCACCATCGAGGACGTCGTGGAGGAGATCCTCGGCGAGGTCTACGACGAGTACGACGACAAGGAGCAGGAACGCGACTTCCAGCGCATCGGCACCTCGTGGGAGGTTTCGGGGCTCGTGAGGCTTGACGACGTCACCGCCACCACCGGCTACACCGCGCCGGAAGGCCCGTACGAAACCCTCGGCGGCCTGATCATGTCCGTGCTGGGGCGGATCCCCAAGCTGGGCGACAAGGTCGTGCTGCCCAACGCCGCGGAGAACTTCCAGGAGGGGTTCGAATCCGGCGGCGCCGGAACGTGGGTCGGGCGCGTGTCCGCCATGGATGACCGCCGCGTGGACCGGGTACTGCTCAGCCCCGTCTCCCCCGCGCAGGCTGAGGAAGTTGCTGGAGGTGAGCGTCGATGAGCATTTGGGTCGCAATTCTGCTGATCATTTTCCTCCTCGCGGCCAACGCGTTCTTTGTCGGCGCCGAGTTTGCGCTGGTGTCGTCGCGCCGCGACCGCCTTGAAAACTTACTCGCCCAGGGAAGGAAGGACGCAAAGGGCGTGCTCGACGCCACCGAGCACCTGTCGATCTACCTGGCGGGCGCGCAGTTCGGCATCACGATCGCCTCGCTGGTGTTGGGTAAGGTCGCCGAGCCGGCGATCGCGCACTACATCGAGGTGCCGTTCCTGGCGCTCAACCTGCCCGAGAACCTGCTGCACCCGGTGAGCTTCGCCATCGCGCTGGTGATCATCTCCTACCTGCACATCCTGCTTGGAGAGATGGTGCCAAAAAACATCGCTATCGCCGGCCCCGAAACCACGGCGATGTGGCTCACCGGCGCGATGACGGTGTGGATCAAGCTCACGCGCCCGGTCATTGAGCTGCTCAACTGGATCGCCCGCAAGACGCTTGCGGCGTTCGGCATCGTGCAGCGCGACGAGCTGGACTCCACGGTCGACCAGGAGCAGCTCGCCAACATGATCCAGGAGTCGCGCGAGGAGGGCCTGCTCGACGCTGAGGAGACCGCCCGCCTGGCCAAGGCCCTGCGTTCCGAGACCCGCAACCTGAAGGAAGTGATGATCCGCCTGCCGGATCTGAAGACCATCACGCTGCAGCCGTCCGGCATCCGCCTCTCCGCCGTGGAGGAAGCGGTGCGCGAGACCGGGTACTCCCGCTTCCCCGTCCAGACGGAGCCGGGCGTGCTGGTCGGCTACATCCACGTCAAGGACATCTTGGACCTCATGGAGTCCGACGACGCCGATCCCTTGGTGCCCAAGAAGCGCATCCGCCCCCTCTCCATCGTCGACGGTGCGCAGACGCTTGACGACGCCCTCACCTCCCTCCACCGGCGCTCCGCCCACATGGCACAGGTCCGGGACAACGGCGAGCTGGTCGGCGTGCTGGCGCTCGAGGACCTCATCGAGGAGTACGTGGGCACCGTCGCAGACTGGACGCATGAGGACGAGTAGCCCGGAGGTGCTCCAGCCGCGCGAGTACGAGGCGCTCATCGCGGCGCACGAGGCCCGCGCGGACCAGTGGATCACCCCGCACCTGGAGCGCCGCACGCACGGCGTCGCGCACCCGGTGTGGGACTTCCTCTTCGAGTACTACCCGCTCCGCCCCGCCCACCTGCGCCGGTGGCACCCGGGCGTGGGGCGCACGCTTGCCGACGCCACCGCCCTCCCCCACGCGACCTGGCGCGATTACCGCGTTGGCGCCGATGGCACGGTTGGCGTGGACGTCGAGGCGT
This sequence comes from Corynebacterium gottingense, assembly GCF_002285125.1. Taxonomy (NCBI): domain Bacteria; kingdom Bacillati; phylum Actinomycetota; class Actinomycetes; order Mycobacteriales; family Corynebacteriaceae; genus Corynebacterium; species Corynebacterium gottingense. The sequence continues at coordinate 31,811 of NZ_NSGN01000001.1, read as the reverse complement.
TTGTTGCCCACCGCGGGAGGGACGCGGAGGCGGTTGGGCGGGTGCTCGGGGGCGTCGAGAAGCGTCCCGCACACTTTGATTGCTTCGGCCTGCACGAATGGGCGATGGTCTACCGCGCGGACACCCCGCGCCACGCGTTGCCGCTGCGACTGGGGCGCGCCGGGACCGATGCTGTGGTTGAGGCGCATCAGCTCAAGTGCACGCACTTTGACGCGTACCGATTTTTCACGCCGCCGGCGCGCCCGCTGAACCTGACCGTGCTCACGCGCGAGGGGCAGGCGGCGAACGACCAGGCAGGCTGCGTGCACGTGGCGATGGACCTGTACAAGTGGGCGACCAAGCTCGGTCCGCTCGTCCCCGGCGAGCTATTGCTGGACACGTTCGCGCTCGCGCGCGAGGCGCGCAGGCTGGACATGGAGGCCTCGCCGTACGACTGCCGCGAGCTCGGGTTTGGAGTCGTGCCGATCGAGACAGCTGAAGGCAAGGCGGAGTACGTCCGCCGGCAGCGGAAATTGGCGGAAGACGCCGCGCCGCTGCGCCATCGGCTTGTCGCGCTCTTAGAACGCGTGCGGCACGGATAAGATTGCGGCAAGGCGCTACCTGCGCGCTGCGCATCCAAGCAAACTCGGCTGACAAGGCGGTATACATGGCACGGCATTCCAACGGTAAGAACAACTACAGGCTGTCCGGCGAGGCGTTGATTGCGCTGCTCGTGGTCCTGCTGCTCATCGCCGGGCTGCTGTGGTTCATCTTCGGTCGCGGTACCGACGCCGACGAGGCGCAGGGCGGCGGCGAGTGCGTCGCCGGCGACGTCACGCTCCCGGTCGCGGCGTCGGACCACGCGGTCGCCGAGCAGCTGATGAAGACTTACCAGGAGAGCGCGCCCGTGGTCCGTGACCACTGCGTCAAGCCGCAGCTGGTGGACAACGTTGCGGATGCGGCGGTCTACCTCGCGCCGAACACGCCGGTCACGCAGCAGCAGCTGGCGAACGCGAAGCGCACCGCTGCCGTGTCGGAGCCGGCGATCGTGGCCAACCAGCCGGTCGGCCTGTCCGGAAAGGCCGAGGCGAAGCTTGACCAGGTCGGATTGGACAAGGTGCGCTTCGCAGCGAGCGACGAGCCGTCGGCGTCAGCCGTCGTCGCCGGGACGCTGGCGAAGGGCGACGACCAGGCGGCGGTGAAGGCGCTGACTGATCAGCGCGTCGACTCGCTCGACGGCTTCGACGGTGCTGACGACACTTTCCTCGCGACGTCCGAGGACGCCGTCCCCGAGGGCCTCACGTTCACCCCGATCGATGCCGCCGTGTCCTACGCGGCGATCCCGCTCAACGCGGCCGGCGACGTGACCGAGGACCAGTCGCGGGCGGGCCAGGACTTGGCACGCTTCTCGGCCGACAAGTTCGATGGGCAGGACCCGCAGCAGCCCGTGATCGCGGAGATGGTCTGGGCCGCGGCGCTCCCCGCGGGTGGGGCCGCGCTTACCGACGGCACCGCAAACGACGGCGCCGACGCCGCGGGCAGCGACGCAAAGGCGAGCGCGAAGGACGACGCCCCGGCGTCCGAGTCCGCGGCCGGCCCGGTGCAGAACACGTTGTTCCTGCTCGACACGTCGGATGGCATGGCACCGTACATCGAGCCGGCGAAGGACGCGGTCGGCGCAGCAGCAGGTGCGGTCGGCGAGCGGGGCAAGATGGTCGGCCTGTGGAACTACTCCTCGCCGCTCAACCCGGGCGTGACCCGCGGGTACCGCGACAACGTCGCCCTGACGGGCAACGCGGGCGACGTCGACCAGGCGGTGCACCGCTTCCTCACCGGCGGCGTGCCGCAGACCCGCGAGGCGGTCCTCGCCGCGGCGGGCGCCGCCGCGCAGTGGGGCGAGCCAGTGCGGATCGTCGTGGTGACCACCGGCACCGCTGACGCCGGAAACGACGAGGAGTTTGCCAACACGGTCAGGCCGTTCAACGACCAGGGCGTCGACGTCACGGTGGTGCACGTCGGCGGCGAGCCGCAGGACCAGGGGCTGCGCAATGTCGCGTCGTCCGACCAGCACGTCGATGGTGCCGAGGGGCTTACCGACGCTGTGAAGTCGGCCGCCGGCGTGAAGTAGGCGCGGGGACGCCCTCGGGCGTAAAAAATCGCGCCCCGATCAGTGCGGGGCGCGATGGTGGGAGTGGAGCAGAACCGGCTAGGAGGACTTGCGGCGACGGCGCGCGGCGAGCTCGTCAATCCCGGTGACCTCTGCGACCGGGGCGTCGTCCTCGGTAATCACGCGCTCCGCCGGGAACGCGGAGATGGTGCCCGAAAGCTCCTTCATAATCTGCGGCACGGCGATGCCGAACACGCCCTGGCCGCCGCCGAGAAGGTCGATGATCTCCTCGTTGCTGCGGCATTCGTAGACCGTTGCGCCGTCCGAGACCAGGGTGATCTCCGCGATGTCGTTCACACCGCGGTCGCGCAGCTTCTCCACCGCGAGGCGGATGTTCTGCAGCGAGATGCCAGTGTCAAGCAGGCGCTTCACAATCTTCAGCACCAGCACGTCCTTGAACGAGTAAAGGCGCTGGGAGCCGGAGCCCTTTGCGCCGCGGATTGACGGGCGGACGAGCTCGGTGCGCGCCCAGTAGTCGAGCTGGCGGTACGTGATGCCGGCAACCTGGCAGGCGATGGGCACGCGGTAGCCCACCTCGTCCGATGGCCCGATGTCAAAGAGCGATTCCTGGATGGGGGCGTCGCCGGTAGTGCCGTGTCCGTTGTGTGTAGTCACGTAATTACTCCCATGAAGTTTGGCGTAGTGCCTATGTGCTTTATTAAATGCCAAGCATAGGCTTTCGGTCAACCTTTGCACGCGCAACACGCCGAACTCTAACCCTCAACTTCACGTTGAGACTCTCCTCGCCCCACCAACCACATGCGCCCCACCAGCCACAGCAGGCGCGTGGCGTGCGGATTCCGCGACCGCACGCGGGCCGAGCCACGCCCCTCCCCCAAAATCGGGTAACACACAGGAACGCCCCCGCGGCGCACCTGGATGGAGGCGGGCGGGGGCGGTGGCGTCGTGAAGCGCTAGTGGCCCAGGCGGTGGCGGAGCTGATTCTTCACCAGCGACGCGTGCAGCGAAACGACGAGCGCGGACATCTGCTGGCCGGTCTCCTCGGCCTGCTGCTGCGCGGTGTCCTTGCCGGACTTCGCAATCGGCTCCGCGACGCGGGCGATGAGGTCCACCTGGCGCGCGGCGGCGGTGCGCAGCGTTTTCAGGTGGCGGATGTCCACGCCGAACTCGCCAAGGGAGAGCGCGGTCGTGACCACCTGGACGTCGTCGGCTGTGTAGTAGCCGGCCGCGTCCGGGCTAATCAGCCCGGCTTTGGTCAGCTCGGCGACGGTTGCCGCGTCGGTCTCGGCCTGCGCGGCCACGTCGGTATCGGTGAGCTTGGTGGATGCGGGCGCCCGGAAGTTCTCCGGCGACACCATCGGCGCGCCGCTTTCCGCGTCGGGCGCCATCAGGGCGGCGACCTCGCCCGAATCCATCGCCTCGAGCTGCTCGCGGATCACCTTCAGCGGCAGGTAGTTGTCGCGCTGGGTGACCAGGATGTAGCGGAGGCGCTCCACGTCCGCGTCGGTGAAGCGGCGGTAGCCGGACGCGGTGCGCTGCGGGGTGATGAGCCCCTCGGACTCCAGGTAGCGAATCTTGGAGACGGTCACGTCCGGGAACTCCTCGCGGAGGCGTTCAAGGACCACGCCGATCGACATGGTTTTCGCCTGCTGGGTCGTGCCCGTCGGCTTCAGCGGGGAAGTTTTGCGGAGTGCGCTCACTGGTGGTGGATCTTTCGTTGCGTAAAGAGCGCCCCGTTGTCAGGGGCGCGGGTACGTGGGGGCTCTGGTCGGAGCGAGTCTACTTCTCGTCCGCGATAAAGACGAGGCGGAACTTGCCGATCTGGATCTCGTCGCCCGTGGACAGCGTCTGGGAGTTGCGCGGCTCGCGGTTGACGTAGGTGCCGTTGAGCGATCCCACATCGACGACCTCGAAGGAGTCCTCGGTGCGGCGGAACTCTGCGTGGCGGCGGGACACGGTGACGTCGTCGAGGAAGATGTCTGCCTCCGGGTGGCGGCCCGCGGTGGTCGAGTCCTGGTCCAGCAGGAAGCGAGCGCCGGCGTTCGGGCCGCGCTTAACTACCAGCAGTGCCGCGCCCTCGGGGAGGTTTTCCGCGCCGGTGATGCCGTCCTTGGAGGCGGACGCGCCAGACTCCATCTCCTTCAGCAGGTCCGCACGGAACACCGACGTCGTTTCCACCTGGTTCTGCGGGTTACCGGTGTTATCGCTCATCACTTACTCCTGACTATGTGTGAAATCGGCGCGCCCCGCGTGCACGGGCCAGCGAGGCGCACCAATGTCGAGGTTTTCAGTTAGCTGCCTGTCATACTACCGGCTCGAGGCTCCCGCGGGGGTGTTTGCCACCACTCCACAGGATTTCCCCACCTCTCGCCTACCGGAAAATATTGCCGATGCCGGAGATCACGCTGTTGCCCGACCCGGCCAGCGGGTTATCCGAGACCATGTAAGTCCAGGTGGCGCTGGGCCGCTTCCAGCCTGCGTCGGCGAGGTGGGCGCCGTTGGCGTCGATAGGCACCTGCTCGAACGTGTCGACTGCCTGGTCGACGGCCCGGTTGGCCAGCTCCTTGAACTCACGGACGGCGATGCGGTGGTACTCGGTGATCGGGGTTTCTCGGGCGATGGCGCGCAGGTGGATGGACTCGCGCACGTCGTCCATGAGCCCGAGGTACTCCGACCACTCGGTGTCGAGGTGGTAGAGCATGATGTCGCGGGCCGCCTGCTCCCGGACCTCCTGCGGCAGATGCTCCAGCTCCGCGGCGCGCTGCGGGCTACGCTCGGCGAGCTCGCGCCACGCGGTGTCGGTGTCCAGGAGGGCCGCGCGGCGCTGGTCAAGGATGTCGCGGTGGTCGGCGAGCAGCTTGTTGTACTTCCAGGTCTGGGAGTGGATCTCCAGCAGTTGGCCTTCGGTGACGCGCTGGCAGTGCTCGACAAACTGCTGAATGCGGTTGGATTCGATCCGGCCGGTCTCGTCCGGGTGGGCGGTGACCTGTTCGTCCGCGCCGCCCGTGGACACGACGTCATCCTCCAGCGAGACGAAGAACAGGCTCAGGCCCGGGTCGCCCTGGCGGCCTGCGCGCCCGCGGAGCTGGTTGTCCAGGCGCGCGGAGCGGTGGCGCGCTGTACCGATGACCGCCAGGCCCCCGAGCGCCGCGACCTTGTCGTGATCCGCCTCGTCCGCACCGCCGAGGCGGATGTCGGTGCCGCGGCCAGCCATCTGCGTCGAGACGGTCACGCGGCCGAGGTCGCCCGCCTCTGCGATGATGCGGGCCTCCTCTGCGTCGTTTTTCGCGTTGAGCACGTTCACGGACACGCCGCGGGCCTCCAGCGCCTCGGCGAGCGCCTCGGATTCTGCGACATCGTGGGTGCCCACGAGCACCGGCTGGCGGGTCGAGTTCAGGTGCGCAACCTCGTCGACGATGGCCTTGTTCTTCTCCTCCATCGTGGCGTAGATGCGGTCCGCCTCGTCGAAGCGCTGCAGCTCGTTGGCCCGGTCAATCACAGCGACGTGGAGGTCGTAGAACGAGCGGAGCTGGTCGGTGGCTTCGACCGCGGTGCCGGTCATTCCGCACACGGTTGGGTAGCGGCGCATCAGCGCTTGGAGCGTAATGGAGTCCAGGATCCGGCCGCCCTCAGAGACGGTGAGGCCTTCCTTGGCTTCCACGGCCGCCTGCAGGCCGTCCGGCCAGCGCTGCAGTTCGGCGACGCGGCCGCGGGAGGCGTCGACAAGCGCGACCTTGCCGTCCTCCACGATGTAGTGGACGTCGCGGATCAGCAGCGCCTTCGCGTGCAGGGCGAGGTTGACGCGCACGAGGGTGTCGCCAATCTGCCCGTCGCCGTAGAGCGAGTCGATGCCCAGCAGGCGTTCCACGTGCTCGGCGCCTTCGTCGGTGAGGAAGACGTTGCGCCCCTCGGCGTCGATCGCGTAGTCCTTGCCCTCGCGCAAGTGGGAGACGGCCTCGGTGATGCGCCCGGTGGTCTGGGTCGCTCCTTCGGAGCCGGCGAGGACGAGGGGGACGAGGGCTTCGTCGACAAGCACGCTGTCCGCCTCGTCGACCAGGGCGACGTCCGCCGGGGCCTGGACGGTCTGAGCGCGCGAGGTGATCTGGTTGTCCCGCAGGTGGTCGAAGCCGATTTCAGTAACGGGCGCGTAGACGATGTCGCTGCGGTAGGCGGCGGTGCGCTCCTCGCGGGAGCTGTTCTCCGTCACGGAGGCGACGCGCAGGCCGAAGAATTCGACGAGCGGGCGCATCCATTCCGCATCGCGGTCCGCCAGGTAATTGTTCACGGTGATGACGTGGACGCGCTTGCCGGTCAGCCCGAACCCCGTGGCCGCCATCGCGCCGACAAGCGTCTTGCCCTCACCGGTGGCCATCTGGATGACGTCGCCCTCGAGCAGACGCAGGACCGCCTGGTTCTGCACGTCGAACGGCAGCAAGCCGAGCGTGCGTTTGGAGGCGACCGACAGGATGGCAAGGAAGCGCTGCTTGTCCTTGATCGCGCCGCCGGAGACGGTGTCTCGGATGGCGGCGGCCAGCGCGGCGTCGTCAAGCTGCTCAATGCTCGGGATCAGCTCGTGGGCGCCGGCAACGATGCCCTTGGATTTCTTGTTGTTGCGCTCAGATGTTGAGCCCATGGCCTTCCAGAACCAGTCGAATGCTCCCATGCGCTTGACCGTCCTTCCTCGTCGCACTGTATCGCACTGTATCGCTCTGTAACGCTCTGTCGCCGCAGTATTGCCTCAAAGTCTAGGCGCAGCGGTTTTACCCCCGCGATGCAGGTAGCGGGAGGGCTGTTGTTGCTAGCTTATTTGTGCCTTAGATTGTATTGAAGCCAGTCTCGCAGCAGCGCGAATCAACCACACACAAGGGGAAGTCCGCGAAATGAAATCTCTCAACCTGAAAATTCCGTCCTCCACGGGCGTGGAGCTTGCCGCAACGATGGACCGCCCGGACGGCCCGGCGAAGGCGTACGCCATTTTCGCGCACTGCTTCGCGGGCTCGCGCCACACCCCCGGCGCATCGCGTATTTCCAAGCGCCTGACGGAGCACGGAATTGCCACCGTGCGCTTCGACTTCCCCGGCCTGGGGCAGTCCAAGGGCGAGTTCGCCGAGACCTCGTTTAACCAAAACGTTGATGACATCGTGGCCGTGGCGCAGTGGATGGAGGAGAACTACACCGCCCCGCAGCTGATTATGGGCCACTCGCTCGGCGGCGCGGCAACGCTCAAGGCCGCGACGCGCCCGGAGCTGAAGAAGATGCTCAAGATGGTGGCCACCGTCGGCGCGCCCTTCGATCCCGCCCACTCCGTGTTGCACTACGCCGACAAGATCGGCGAGGCGGATCGCAACGGCTCGGTGCACGTCACGCTGGGCGGCCGCGACCTGGTCATCTCGCGTCACTTCCTCGAGGACCTCGCGGAGACCAATCCGGAGGAGTACCTGGGCAAGATCCGTAAACCGCTGCTGCTGGTGCACTCGCCTATCGACGTCACCGTGGGCATCGACAACGCCCAGTCCATCTTCCAGCTCACCCGCTACCCCAAGTCGCTCATGGCACTGGACAAGGCCGATCACCTGCTCACGCGCCAGGGCACCGCGCAGCGCGCCGCCGACATCATCGGCTCGTGGGCCCAGCAGTACATCGTGCCGGAGTTCACCCCGGAGCCGACGGGCGATTCCAACGCGATCTCCTACTCCGCCCGAGGCACCAAGTACGGCGATGTGGTGCGCACTTCTAACCGCGAGATCACCACGGACCGCGCCAAGAACGCCGGCGGCAAGGGCCAGGGCGTCACGTCCACCGGCCTGTTCATGTCCTCGCTGGCGGCCTCGTGCTCGCAGGCCATCAGGAGCGCGGCCAAGGGCATGAAGCTTGACGACGTCCGCGTGGAAGTCACCCACGACGCCGACACCACCTTCACCCGCCACATCACGCTCTACGGCGACCTCACCGACGAGCAGGTCCAGACGCTGCGCGCCGCTGGCGCCGCGTCCACCGTCGACGGTTACATTGCCGCAGGCGACATCACGACCACGGTAGATACCGCCACCGTCGAGCAGCGCCGCGAGCGCGACAAGCAGCGCTAACGTGGCGGGCGTCAGGCGGCAACAGCCGCGCATCGCGGACATGCAACCGTGCCCCTGCGGCACCGGTAAGCCCTACGCGGCGTGCTGCGGCGCGCTCCACCGGGGCGCCAAGGCACCGACCGCCGAGGCGTTGATGCGCTCGCGCTACACCGCCTTCGTGGGCGGCCTCGCGGACTACCTCCACTCCACCTGGGCGAAGGCAACGCGCCCGGCGTTGTCGAAGCTTCCCTCCGAGGGCCTTGCGTTCAATCGCCTGCAGATTGTGCGCACCCAGGGCGGCTCACTCTTCGATTCCGAGGGCGTGGTCGAGTTTGCGGCCTACTCCCCCGCCGGCGTGCAGCGCGAGGTCTCGCGCTTCGTCCGCGAGGACGGCGCGTGGGTCTACCTGGACGGCGATGTGCAGTAGCAAGGTTTGCCCGCTGACCTGGCAATTTTCCGTTTCGAGTGACAGTGTTGTAATCTAGCCGAGTTACCGCGAATGCAGTAACGGACGGGCTGTGGCGCAGTTTGGTAGCGCACCACACTGGGGGTGTGGGGGTCGCAGGTTCAAATCCTGTCAGTCCGACAATTTTCTTTATGGGGGTTCGGGGGGTTCTGAATCCCCTCGCGGGAACAGTTTCCTTCCGCATGCCGCGGAAACAGCCACCGCTACGACGCCTGCTGCGTGGCGTCGTAAAGCTCCTCGAGCTCTTTCTGCGCCGCGCGGCACACTTCGTCCTCCCGGCCCTGGGCATTGTACTTCCAGCGACTTATCGAGAGCGCTCCCCGCTCGGTATCCACCTGCGCAGCGCAGCCGCCGTTTGCGCCTTCCGTCACCGTATAGAGCCCCGGCACCGTGGAATCTGGGTGTTCAATCTGGCTGCCATCCAGCGACTTGATTGTGTTCTCTCCTACCGCCGAGATCATGATTCGCCGAGTCTCTTGCGCGGACGGGTCGGCGGTGTTGCACGACATGACGACGCCCGGGTCGCCAAACTCGCTATCAAAGGCCTCGACGCCGGTAATCCCCGCGGCCGCGTATTCCTCTGCTGAGATACCCGTGCAGGGGTCGAAAAGGTTGCCTTCTACCTCATCTGAGTAGAACTCGCCGATTGCGAGGTCTCCGCTGGCAAAATGGAATACCGGCGGCGCGTCGGGTGCCGATTGTTCCTCTGTATCGCTACTGCACGCCGAGACGGCGAGGAATGCCGGCGCGATCATGAGGGCTGCGAGTACTCGACGATCGTTGGCGCTCATTTACTGCTCCTCCTCATCGGTGTTCACAGCCTTGTAGAGGTTTTCGATTGTCTCCCGCGCGACTTGGCAGCTATCAACATCTTCGCTCCCGAGTCCCTGGGCGGACATCTGCACTTTCAGTCCGCCCCGTTCCGTATCGACTTGTGCGATGCACACTCCAGACAAATCACTGGTGATGGTGTACAAACCGGGAACGACCGATTCTGGGTACTCCAGGTGGTTATCCGAACTTGTCTTGTATCCCGCTTCGCTCCTGCTCCCGCCGGAAATTACGAGGCGTTGTCCGACCTTGTCCTCGTAGAGACCGGTGTCGCACGAGTTGTACCCGGGCACTTGTTGATCGGCCGGCACCGGCCTCACATCCGGAATGCCAGCCGCCTCGTACTCCTCCGGGGAAATCTCCGTGCACGGGTCGAACAGATTGCCCTCGACAGAACTGCTGGAAAACTCCCCGATCGCCAACGTCCCGCTCTTAAACTGAAACTCCGGCACCGTCGGAACTTCCTCCGACGCGCCACACGCGCTCAGCGAGAGCCCGACGACAACCGCTCCCGCGTAACTACCAACCGATGCTCGCATAAGCATCCCCTTACTGCTGAGGCTGAACCAAGTTCGCACACAGTATCCCGTAGGAGAGGGAGCACCGCCACTTATGTCACACACCGTCCACGGGAGCGATCCGCGACACAACAGTAGGCGGCTACACGCACACCTTCAGCGCGCCCGCGTCGACGGAGATCTCCACCGCCGTCACCTCACCCACGGGGTCCCCGTCCACTTCGAAGATTTCCGGCTCTGCAAACGAGGCCCGCGCGTAGCTGCCCCGCGAATACAGCAGGTCCGCGAATTCCACCACCGCCGGATCAGGCTTCCGCCCGCGGAGTTTCGCCGCCTTGTTGACCACAAGGTTGACGCCGATTTTCGCCCACCCGACGGGACCGCGCGGCGCCATGCCGACGGCATCGATGACGCCGTCGTCCGGCCTGGCCTCAGGCAACAACGGCACCTGATTGATCAGCTCTCCGCAGTTACCAAAGATCAGCGTGTGCAACCGCTGCGAGTGAGTATGGTCCCCGTCCACCACGAAGGACGCCTTGATCCGGTTGCCGCCGCGCAGCGACTTCGCAATGCCGGAGACGTACGCCAGCGGACCGATCTTCTTCTTGAGCCCCTCGTCGGTGTACTCGATCATCTGCGCGTCCAGGCCGACGCCAGCCATCACCACGAAGCCGAGACGCTCGTTGGAGCCGTCGGGGCGTGAAAGTTTGGCGCGGCAGACGTCGATAAGCTTGTGCTCCCCACGAAACGCTCGCCGCACGGACTCCTCGAGGCCGAGGTCGAGGCGCAGGTTGCGCGCGAGCAAGTTGCCGGTGCCGGTCGGCACGATGCCCAGCGCGATGCCGGATCCCGCAAGCGACGTGGCGATCTCGCGCACCGTCCCGTCGCCGCCGGCCACCAGTACAAGCTCGACGTCCGGGTGGTGCGCCGCGGCCACCTCCGCCTCGCCGGAATCGTCCGGTGTGGTGCGCACCCACTCGATGTGCCAGCCGTCCGGCGCGTAGCGCTCGACCTGGGAGCGCAGCGTCGTCTCATCGATCTTGACCGGGTTGTACACCACAATGGCGGTCCTGGTCGCGTCGTCAGAGTTCTGCATCACAATGCCCAAGCATAGGGCACCTGGCGCACATTACGGGTCCGACACTGAGCCAAACGGCACGCCGAAAAACGCCAGCTGCGTTCGTGTGGCAAATCCTGCAGAGGTCGTCCGCGACGAATCCACCGTGCCGCCCTGCCAAATGTGCGGGCCGCCGTCCACACGGTAGTGCACCAACGGCGCGTCGCAGCCGTCCCACCGCAGCTCGGTCACGGTGTCTGAAAGCGGCTTTTCCACGTACTCCGCGTCGCAGTGGTTGCGCTCCGCCGCCTCCGCCAGCATTGCCTCGACGGACTCGTACGCCGTGTCGTGGCGCTGGCCGCCGAAGTAGCTCATCACGGAGTCGTTCGTGCCGTGAAAGTCCACGTGCTTAATCGGGATGGAGGAACACCCCTGCGAGACGCGCTGGTAGAACGCCGCCGACACCGACGCCACCGCAGTAAAATCCTGCGGGCGCTGGCAGCCCACGTAGGAGGCGAACCCGCCCCCGTTGGACAGCCCCGTGGCAAACACTCGCGCCTTGTCCACCGAGAATTCGCCTGTCACCTGCTCGCGCACGGCGTCCACGAACGCCAGGTCGTCCCCGCCGGTCGTCTTGGCGTACGGGGCGGGCGCCCACGCCCTGTCCACGCCATCCATGTACACAACGATGGCATCTGCCCCATCGAGCTGCGAGTACTTCCGCATCGACGCCGCGTCCTCCATGTACCCGTGGAACGCAAAGATCAGCGGGAGCCGCGAGCGCTCCCGCGCGCCCGCCGGCAGGCTCAAGAGGAAGCTCCGGTCTCGCTGGCCCACCCTAATGGTGCGCCGCTGCGTCTCCGGCTTGCTCCACGGCTGCACCTCCGCAACCTCGTCCCGCGGAATGGAGGGCGCGATCAGGTCAGCGTCGGCGGCGTCCAGCTGCTCGCCGCTCCCGCAACCAGCGCTGCTCAGCGCCAGGCCCGCCGCGACGAGCAGCGCCACGAGGCGCCGTGCTGCCATAGTTCCTCCATCAAGATTCGTATCGGTAGATTAGTCCATTATGAAGCCGAGTGGGAAGCAGCAGCCAGCGTTCCGCGACGCACAGCATCGCAGCAGCTCAGCCAGTGCGTTCAACAGCGGTGCAGTGCTTTACGACGCCGTCCGTCCCTCCTACCCGCCCTCAGTCCTAGCCCTCATCGCGGACTTTCCCCAGCGCGCCGGCGGCACCCGCATCGTGGACATCGGCGCCGGGACCGGCAAGCTCACCGAGCTCCTCGGCGCCGGGGCCGACTCCGAGTCCACGCGCCGGGTCCTCGCCTGCGACCCGTCCGCGGACATGGTCCGCCTCCTGCGGGACAAGCTCCCCAACGTCCCCACCTGGCGGGCGACGGCCGAAGCAACCGGGCTGGCCGACGGCGCTGTCGACGCCGTCACTTGCGCGCAAACCTGGCACTGGGTGGACACCGCGACGGCGAGCGCGGAGGCCGCGCGCATCACGAGCCCGGGCGGCAAGCTCCTGCTGTGCTGGAACACCCTTGCCGTCAACCACCCGTGGGTGCTGCGCTTAAGCCGCATCATGCACTCCGGCGACGTCCAGCGCGCCGGGTTCTACCCCGACGTAGCAACCCCGTGGACGCTGGAGGGCGAGGTGCGCGACACCTGGGCGCAGATTGTCACCACCGACGAGTGCTTCGAGCTCATGGCCTCGCGCTCGTACTGGCTGCGCGCCAACGAGAAGACGCGCGCGAAGATGGTGGCCAACCTGGACTGGTACCTGCATGACCGCCTCGGCTTCGAGCGCGGCCAGCGCATCCCCCTTCCCTACCGCGCGGACGCGTTTGTGTACGGGAAGGAGGGGTGAGCGGGGCGTCGATAAGCCAGCGGCCCCTACTTGCGGCGGCGAGGGTTGCGCTCGCGCACACGCACGGCGATGCGCACCGGCGTGCCGTGATAGCCGAACTGCTCGCGGAACTTGCGCTCCAGGTAGCGGCGGTAACCGGCGTCCAGGAAGCCGGTGGTAAACAGCACCAGTGTCGGCGGGCGGGTGGTCGCCATCGTGGCGAAGAGCAGCTTGGGCAGGCGGTTGTTCTTCATCGGCGGCGGGTTCGCCGCGATCGCCTCGCGCAGCCAGTTGTTCAGCTGGCCGGTGGAGACGCGCTTGTCCCAGTTCTCCAGTGCCTGCGCCATCGCCGGCTCGAGGCGGTGCAGGCCGCGACCCGTGTCTGCGGAGATGTTGAGCTTGGTCACCCACGGGAGGTGCCCCATCATCTCATCAAACTCGCGGTCAAAGTAGTAGCGGCGGTCCTCGTCCATGAGGTCCCACTTGTTAAAGCAGATGACCATGGCCTTGCCTGCCTCGAGCACCATCGAGATGACGCGCTGGTCCTGCTCGGAGATCTCCTCGGAGGCGTCGATGAGCACCACGCAGACCTCCGCCGCGTCGATCGTGCCGCGGGTGCGCAGGCTGGCGTAGTACTCGTGCCCCTGTGCGTTCTTCACCTTTTTGCGCAGGCCAGCGGTGTCGATGAACTTCCACAGGTGCTCGTCCAGCTGGATCATCTCATCCACCGGGTCCACCGTGGTGCCAGCGACGTTGTCCACCACCGAGCGGTGCGACTTGGACAGCTTGTTCAGCAGGCTGGATTTGCCCACGTTCGGGCGGCCCACCAGCGCGACTCGGCGTGGACCGTCCGTGATGGAGGATTTCGCGCGCGGCTCGTCCGGGAAGAGGCGCAGAATCTCGTCCAACACGTCGGCGCCTCCGCGGCCGTGCAGCGCGGAGACGGGCCACAGGTCGCCCAGGCCGAGCCCGTAGAACTCGGCGGCGTCGCCCCACTGGGATTCGGATTCAAACTTGTTCGCCACCAGGATCACCGGGACCGGAGAGCGCTGCAGGTTGCGCGCCATCACGGAATCCGTCTCCGTGATGGCGGTCTGCGCGTCCACCACCATGACGATCACATCGGCCGTTTCCATCGCGGCCTCCGCCTGGCGGGCGATCGCGCCGTGGATGCCGCGGGCGTTCGGGTCCCAGCCGCCGGTGTCTTGCACCCAGAAGCGGCGCCCGCCCCAGTCGGCCAAGTAGCTCACGCGGTCACGAGTCACACCCGGGTGGTCCTCCACCACGGCCTCGCGGCGGCCGAGGAAGCGGTTGACCAGGCTGGACTTGCCCACGTTCGGACGGCCGACGATGGCCACGGTGGGCAGGTTCTCCTCCACCACGTTCGGGCGCATGATGCCGAAGGCCTCTTCGACCTCGGCCCAGTCCTCGTCGGTGTAGTCGTCCGTGTTTTCAGGGCCCTCGCTGTCCTCGCCGTAATCGGGGGCTGCGAAATCGGCGTCGTCGAAATCATTGACGTCAAAGTCGGCGTCGTAGAACTCCGCGTCGTCGGCACCTACCTCGGCGGGGTCCAGGTCCTCGTAGCCGGACGCGTCGATGCCAGGCTGAATGAACTGGGTTTCCGGTTCCTCGCGGTGTGTCATTTCGCGCTCCTTTCAATCAGCCCGGTCAGGGCGTCAAGCACCTGCTCGGGGGTCATCTCGGAGGTGTCGATGACCTCCGCGTCCTCCGCTGGCTTCAGTGGGCTGGTCGCACGGGACGAGTCGAGCTCGTCGCGGCGCTGCACGTCCGCGAGCACGGTGTCAAAGTCGGCGTTGCGTCCCGCGGCGATGTCCTGGTCGTAGCGGCGCTGCGCTCGCACCTGGGCCGAGGCGGTCATGAAGGCCTTCGCGGGGGCGTCGGCAAGCACCACCGTCCCGATGTCGCGCCCCTCCACGATGGCGCGGTGGGCCTCGCGGGCCAGCTTGCGCTGCAGCTCGACCAAGTTCACGCGGACTTGTGGAATGGCGGAGACGGCGGAGACGTTGCGGGTGACCTCCGGGCCGCGGATCTCGCCCGAGACGTCCTCGCCGCCGAGGAGCACCTGCTTGGAATCTGGGTCGTCGGAGACTTCGAGCGGCAGATCGGCGGTCGCCGCCACCACCGCGTCGGTGTCGGCCGGGTCGACTCCGGCGCGGAGCACCGCAAGCGTGGCCACGCGGTACATCGCGCCCGTATCCACGTACTTCGCGCCCAGCGACTTCGCCAGCGCGCGGCAGGTGGTGGACTTGCCGGTCCCGGAAGGGCCGTCGACGGCGAGAATGAGCCCGCCGTCCGGCATGTTCGAAAGCTGCGTTGCGTCAGCCATTACATATCCACCACCTTGTACAGGGAGGCCAGCTCGGCAGAGTTCAGCACGCGCATGGAACCGGGCTTCATGTCTCCCAGCTGAACGGTGTGCACCTTGGTGCGCACCAGGCGCTGCACCGGGAAGCCGCACTCCTTGAGCATGCGGCGCACGATGTGCTTGCGGCCCTCGTGCAGCTCCACGCGGACGATGGACTGGCCGTTGTGCACGTCGACGATCTGCGCGTAGTCTACGGTCACGGTGCCGTCGTCAAGCACGACGCCCTCCTTCAGCTTCTTCACCAGGTCGCCCTTGGCCTCGCCCAGCACCGTTGCCAAGTAGGTCTTGGTCACCTTGTACTTCGGGTGCGTGAGGCGGTTGGCCAGCTCGCCGTCGTTGGTCAACAGGAGGAGCCCCTCGGTGTCGGCGTCGAGGCGGCCCACGTGGAACAGGCGCTGCCCGGCCGCGGTGCGCTCGGACAGGTAGGAGCCGACGGAGATGCGGTCCATCTCGTCGCGCATCGTGGTGTGCACCCCGCGCGGCTTATTAAACGCGACGTACTCCAACTCCTCGTTGACGTTGATGCGGGTGCCGTCGACGCGGATGATGTCCACATTGGGGTTCACGCGCGTGCCCTGGACGGTGATGATCTTGCCGTTGACCTCCACGCGGCCTTGGTCAATCATCACCTCCGCGTGGCGGCGCGACGCCACGCCGGCCTGCGCGAGCACTTTTTGCAGGCGAATGCCTTCGGACTTCTGCTTCCGGGCCTTCTTGGCACCCGTGGCACCCTTGTCATCGTCGTCCCACCAGTTATCTTCCAGCGGGTGGGGCTCGTTCTTGCGGGCGTTCTCGCGCCGCTTGTCCAGTCGGACGTGCTGCTTCTTCGCCGGCTTTGCGTACGAAGGGTAGAACGTTTCGTCCTTCCCCTTGTCCGGTGTGCCGTCTCGGCGAGCGGGAGGAGTCATGCTGAATCCTTTGCAAACGTATTGGGGTTGTGCGGGCCACCGAAAACGGTGCGCCCAAGTTCGTGGCAGAGTCTACCAGGACTTGGTGTTCTACCACGCATCCTCGATCGCGTCTACCTCTGGCAACAGCGGCGCCAGGTCCGGCAGGCGCGACAGCGAGTCGATTCCCAGCAGCTCCAGGAACAGTTCCGTGGTGACGTAGCGGTGCGCGCCAGTGGCGTCATCGGGGTCGACCTCCGCAATCAACCCGCGCAGCGTCAGCGTGCGCATCACCCCGTCCACGTTGACACCGCGCACGCCAGCGACCTGCGCGCGGGTCACCGGCTGGCGGTACGCCACCACTGCGAGCGTCTCGAGTGCGGCGCGACTCAGCTTCGTTTGCGTACCGTCGAGCACGAACGCCTCGACCGCATCGGCGTTGTGCGGCCGCGTGTAGAGCCGCCACCCCTCCTGCGTTTCGCGCAGCTCGATCCCGCTGCCCCGCGCGTCAAGCTCGCCGGCCCACTCGCGCAGGACCGCGTCCACGTCTTCCCGCGTCGCGTCCAGCACCCCCGCCAGGTCTTCTGCCTCGACGGGATTGTCCACCACAAGCAGGATCGATTCCACGCGCGAGCGCAGCTGTGAGACCATCGGCATGTCCATGTCGCACATTGTAAGGGGCCGAGTGCTTATCGACGCCTCCCCGCCCCCACCAATCGCGCACTACCTAGCACCGACTAGCTCCAGTTGCTTGCCGCGACCACCGCGGGGTCCACGTCGAGCCCGGTCCACGACACCTCCAGCGGCCCCAGCGCCTCCTCCTGCTTCGTCTCCACGGCGCGCGCCTTGTACAGCTCGAGCAGCGCGAGGAACCGGCCGACGATCTCCATGGACAGCGCGCAATCCTTGGTCAGCGACGCGAAAGAAAGCCACTGCGTCGCCCCGACCAGCTTCAGCGTTTCCAGAATCCGCCCGGCCTGCTCCGGCACGGAGACCTGCACGGCGTGCAGGTGGTCAACGCCGACCTCCTCGGGTGGCTTCGGCCGGAAGACGCTGGCGGCAAGCTCCGCAAAACTGGCCGGGGTATGTCCCAGGCGCACGGGCGGCAGCAGGTCCACGAACTGTGGCTCCATCGACACCGCGCGCGGGTACCTGCGCCTGGCATGCTTCTGCCACTGCGCAAACTGGTCGGCCACTTGCTGGTACGCCCGGTACTGCAGCAGGCGGGCGAAGAGGAGGTCGCGCGACTCCAGCAGTTCGAGGTCTTCGATCTCGTCGGCGTCGCCACGCGGCACCAGGCGCGCCGCTTTGAGGTCCAGGAGCGTGGCCGCGACGAGGATGAACTCCGTGATCTCGTCCAGGTCAGCGGTCTCCCCAAGCGCCCGCGTGTACGCGATGAACTCATCAGTCACCTCTGCAAGCGCCACCTCGGTGACGTCCAGCTTCTTCGAGCTAATCAGGTTGAGCAGCAGGTCGAAGGGGCCCTCAAAGTTGTTGAGCACGAGGCGGAACCCGGTGATCTCGGGCTGCTCGCCCGCCTGCCCACGCCCTTGCGCTCCGTCGCGCCCCTCTGCCCCGGTGTGCGGGTCGCTCACGCCGACCTACGAGGTCCTGGTTTCGGTGCGCTCCAACAGCTCTTTGGCCAGGTTGCGGTACTGCTCCGCCCCCTGTGAGCGCGGCGCCCACGTGATGATCGGCTCACCGGCGACCGAGGTCTCCGGGAACCGGACGGTCCGCGTAATCACGGTGTCAAAGACGCGGTCACCGAAGACCTCCACGACGCGATCCATCACCTCACGGGCGTGCGTCGTGCGCCGGTCAAACATGGTGACCAGGATGCCCACGATGTCCAGGTCGAAGTTGATGCGGTCGCGCACCTTCTCCACCGTGTCCGTCAGCAGGGCCAGTCCGCGCAGCGAGAAGTACTCGCATTCCATCGGAATGATGACCCCCTGCGAGCAGGCCAGGGCGTTGACCGTGAGCAGGCCAAGGGAGGGGCCGCAGTCAATGATGATGATGTCGTACTCGTTGCGCACCGGGCGCAGCGCCCGCGCGAGCGTGTGCTCGCGCCCCACCTCATTGACCAGCTGGATTTCTGCGGCCGAGAGGTCGATGTTTGCCGGCACGAGATCGAGCCCGCTGACGTTGGAATGGCGAATGGCGCCGTGGATGCTCGTGGTGTTGTCAAAGAGCAGGTCGTAGACGGTGACCTGCTCCTCATCGTGCGACACCCCGAGCCCTGCGGACAGAGCGCCCTGCGGGTCCAGGTCCACCAGCAGCACCTTGCGCCCCTGTTCCGCCAGGCACGCACCCAGGTTGATGGTGGAGGTCGTCTTGCCCACGCCACCCTTCTGGTTGACCATGGACAGCACTGTGGCCGGGCCGTGCTTATCCAGCGGAGCCGGGTCCGCAAACTCGCGGAACGGACGCCCCGTGAGGAAGGTCTTCTCCTCGGAAGCGTCGAACAGTGCGTCGTCTGCCATTGTCGGTCCTCTCCGTGCCTTTCCGTCGCCTGGCACCGTCTCTGCGCCAATCGAGCCCGTCACGCCGTAACGCTTGACGCGCCCATCTTACAACACTGTTGTTTCGCCGTTTAGGCCCGCGCGCGCCGCCGTACAAAGAAGACAATGATCAACGCAATCGCCGCCAGCAGCGCAACCCCGCCGATAATCAGCGGAACAATCGAGCCGCCACCGTTCGAGTCAGTGTTGGGGCCTTGATCGCTTGCCGACGCCTCCCCATACGGATTCTCCGCGTCCCCGCTCGCCTCTTCCGTGGGCGCATTGGTCGCGGTGATCACGGCGACGAACTCGGCCTTGCCGTCCCGCACTACCTCCATAATGAACGGGTTGTCCGGTGTCTCGCCTTCCGGATACGTCAGGGTCAGCGTGCGCTTCGCCACGTCGACGTCGCGCTTGACCCCCTTGATCACCTGGCCGTTGACGTCCAGGTAGCGCAGCGTTGCGCCCTCGGTATCGGTCTTAGTGTACTTCATCAGGTCCGCAGCGCGCGACAACGGCACCTTCACCACGAGCGTGTTGCCGTCAATCTCGCCGTCGAACTCGAAGCGCTTGGCGCCCGAAGTGTCCACCTCCTCCGCCTTCGTGCGGTCCGGGTGGGACACGCTGCCGGCCGCGCCGCCGGACTTGCCACTACCGCTGCCGCTGCTGCTGTGCTCGCTACCGGCGCTGCCCACTGAATCCCCTGAGTCCTCTGGATCCCTAGCATCACCAGCATCCCCAGCGCTTTCAGGGTCCCCATCCTCGCGGGACCCGCTGGCCCCGCCAGACTCGCGCGCACCGCTGCCGCCTTCGCTGCCGGAAGCATCATCGCCGGCGCTGGCTGCGCCGCCTGCCGACGACGCGTCGTCGGCAATTGCTTCCTCGTCATCGCCCACGGCGACCAGATTGACGGTCGCGTTCATCCCTCCAGAGCTGGCGGGCACGCTCGCAGTGGCGCCAGGGTCATCGGGTGCGGTGACCGAGACCTGAGTGCCGTTGGAAGTGACGGTCCATCCGCCGCCGGAGTAATTCGCATCCACGGGCACGCCGAGGTCCACGGTGGTGGTCTCGCCGGCGCGGACAGTGACCTCGGACGGGATCATCGATTGCACCTCCGCAGGGTCGATGCCCTCGGGAAGCTGCGCTGACGCGAGCGGCGCACCAACGGCGCAGAGCGTGGCGACGCCACACGCGGCAAATGTACGGCGAGCTAGATTCACGGGTCGTGGACCTCCTTGAGTATCGTGCAAAACGCTCAATCTACACGGTTATGCTGGCAATCACTGCCACTGCATCCACAGGCAACGGTGAGATCCGCCCCCGACTCACGCACGCGGATGGGCCTGCCGCCACACCTCGCGCAGATTCTCCGCCGTGACGTGGGTGTAAATCTGCGTCGTGGTCACCGACGCGTGTCCCAGCAGCTCCTGCACCGTCCGCACGTCCGCCCCTCCCTCGAGGAGGTGCGTGGCAAACGAGTGGCGCAGCGTGTGCGGGGAGATGTCTTTGTGCAAGCCCGCCCGCTCGGCGGCCTGCTTGATCGCCGTCCACGCGCTTTGGCGCGACAGAGCTCCGCCGCGGGTGTTCAGGAACAGGGCGTGAGACTTTCCGGTGGCAAACGACGGGCGCACCCGCACAAGGTATGCCTGCAGCGCGTCCTGCGCGTGACTGCCCACCGGCACCAGCCGCTGCTTATTGCCCTTGCCGGTGACGGTGAGAACCCCTGCGCCGGGCTCGAGCTCGGACGCGTCGTCGACGTTGAGTGCAAGCACCTCGGAGACGCGGGCGCCCGTGGCGTAGAGCAGCTCCAGCAACGCGCGATCGCGCACGCCAACCGGGGTATCGCCCGCGCACGAGTCAAGCAGCGACTCGACCTCCGCGACAGAAAGCGTGTCCGGCAGCTGCTCGCCCTGCTGCGGCGGGGCCACCTCGGCGGCCACGTCGCGCGGCAGGACCCCCTCCGCCACGCCGAACTTGTGCAGCCCCCGAGCCACGACCAGGGCCCGCGCTACCGAGGAGGTGGCCAGCGGCTTCGTCCCGTCGACGCCGCGGCGGAGGTCGGCCACGTACGCCTCGACGTCCAGCGCGCTGACTGCAGCGAGATCGGTGATGCCGGCGCGCTCCAGCCAGGTGAGGTAGCGGTTGACGTCGCGTCGATAATTGCTCTCCGTGTGCGTGGACACGCCGCGCTCGACGATGAGGTGGGTCAACCAGCGCTCGGCGAGGGTGCGAGCCTGCACTAGATGCGCTTCATGTCCGGGGTGATCCCTGCGGCGACGCGGCGCTTTGCCAGCGAGGTCGGGCGCAGCTCGAACGGTGCGTCGGTGCTGCGCGGTGTCGCGCGACCGGCTTGCACCTCGCTTGCTGCGAGCACGCCCGCGATCGCGATGGAGTTGACGATCTCACCGCGAAGCACCGCCTCGCGCGCTTGTTCCAGCGGCATCCAGGTCAACGTCATATCCGCCTCTTCCTCCTCGGCGGGCGGGCGAGGGACCTCGCGGAGCTCGCGGGCGAGGAAGACCCGGACGGCCTCTTCGGCGAAGCCGGGCGAGGTCACCAGGTCCACAAGCACTGACCAGTTGGCGGCCTCGAGCCGGGCTTCCTCGACAAGCTCGCGCTTGGCGCCGGTCAGCTCGTCCTCACCGGCGACGTCGAGCAGCCCGGCGGGGAGCTCGAGCAGGCGGTGGCGCACAGCGTGCCGGTACTGCTTCACCACGGCCACCTCGTTGCGATCGTTCAGCGCAACGACGGCGACTGCGCCGAAGTGCTCGACGATCTCGCGCGACGCCTGCGCCCCGCCGGGCATCGTGACCGTGTCTCGGCGCATCGCCAAGATGGGCGATTCCTGCAGCAGTTCCGAGTCAACGACCGTGAACTCGTGCGCGTGCGGCGAAGTGTGTTCCATCTGTTCAGCCATAGGTGTAAGCCTAGGACGTTGCCGAGCCTGCCGCACCAAGCGTCGCGCGGATGCGGCCCGCCTCCGTCTCCACGGCCTGCACAAAGGTCGCGTGCTGGAGCTCCGGTGCGTGCCACGCGTCAATTTCGCGCACGCCTAACACGGTCGGCTCAGTCTTGCCCAGTGCGTCGGCGAAGTCTGCAAGCAGCTGTTGGCCGAATTCGTCCGGGGCGCCCTTGCCTGCGCCCGCGCCGCCTTCCTCATCGGTGTCGTCTCCGGCGGCCCCGGTCACGATCACGATCGCGTCAGCGGGCACAAGGTCGCCGCTGTAGTGCACAAACCCCGCCTGCTTGAGCGCATCGAGGACGAACTGCCGGTCGCCCGCGGGCGCGAGCGGCTCCCCCGTCTCCGCATCAACCAACAGTGCCGCGGACAGCGATTCACCGGCGTGGACGCCTGGCCGTCGATCTTCCACCGACAGCTGTGCCCCGGCGGGCAGGGTGTTTGCGATCAGTGACGACAGCGCGTCCGCCGAGTCCTGATCCGTGAACTTTGATGCCAACTCAAGCTCGCCGGAATCCTTGGCGCCCGCCTTTCCCAGCAGCCAGCGCACCGCCTTCACGTCCTCATCGGAGGCGCCCTCGGTGCGGATCACCGTCACGTGCTTATCTTTCAGCGCGTCTTTCACAATTGCCGCCGACTGCTCACCGAGCAGCGTATCCGAGTTATCGGCGTACGCCTCCGCGCGCTGCGCCTCCTTCGAGGTCGCGGAGTTGTCCTGGCCAAGCGGCTGGCCGTCGTTATGCATCGCGGGCGCGATGAGCAGCGCGCCGGCGGCCACGCCGAGCGCAATGCCCCACCCCAGGCCGGTCACCACGAGCCCGCTTGTGCGTCCTCCATCAGACATGTTCAGGCTCCTTTACTTGGTCAGGCGGTCGATCAGGTCCTGGAAGGACAGCGCAATGCTGTTCCAGGTATTGACCAGGTTGTCAGAGAAGTCCCCCGGCCCATACAGGCCGACGACGAGGACGATGGTCGCGATCGCCACCAGGATCCCCAGGATCGCCCACGCCCACGCGACCCCGCCACTCGACGGCACCGCGTACAGCTGCTCCACCACCGTGGAATCAACCAGCTTGCGTCCCGCCTTCATGCGGGTGAGCAGCGCCTCGGGCGGCGTCGACTCGGGCGCAGCGAAAATCTGGTCAAGCTCCACGCCCTGACCAACGGTCACGATCATCTCCGCGTCGTGGAACACCGCCAACAGGATCGCCAGGTCCGTCGGGGATTCCGTCGCCGCCGGAAAGGTCATCGCCCCCACTCCCAGATCCTGGATGCGCTCCAGCCCCGGAGCAAAACCGTCCGGCTCGGCGGGGAGGATGACGCGCGCGCCGCTGCGCAAGCTTTCCGACGCCACGTCAGTCGGATCTCCGACAATGTAGTCAGGTTCGAAACCGAGCTCCACGAGGACGTCCGACGCCTGACCAACGCCCACGATCACCGGGGTGAACTCGGACATGAAATTCTTGATCCCCTTCAGCCGATCGCGGAGGTCCGGGCAGGGCGACACCACCACGACCTTTCGCTCCGCCATGGACTCGCCAAGGTCCGGGGCGCCGAGGCCGTCGATGAGCAACGGGGCTTCCGCGTGCACGAACTCGATGGTGTTGCCAAAGTAGGCCTCCATCTGCTCGACCAGGTTGCGCTGCGCCTCGGCGAACGTGGCGTCGAGGTCGCCGCGCGTCACAGGCACTGCGGTCCCCGCGGGCTTCTTGCCCACGGTGATGCTGCCGTCCTCGCCGAGGCGGACCTTCTTGCCGTCGCGCAGGGCGCCGTCGCCTCCGGTTGCTTCGAGGAGGGTGACGTTGGCGTCGAGAAGCAAATGCGGGCCGTAGTTGGGCATGGCGCCGGTGGAAAAGCGGGACAGGTTGATCACGGCGCTCGGCCGGTGCGCAAGCAGCGCCTCAGCCTGGCGGCGAGTCATGTCCGCCGAATCAACCAGCGCGATGTCGCCCTCGCTCATGCGGGACGGCCCCTTGCCTTTCGGCCTGCAGTCACGCAACGTGCCCGTCAGCGCGGGCTGCGCGGATTCGGAGTTCCGGGAAGCAACAGTCATGCGTCATATTGTGCACGCGTGACCTGCCCGAACCTGGTAGGCGCGCGGGAGCGCTACTGGCGCAATTCCTCCACTTCGCGCTGCGCCCGTGCGAACAGCTCCTTCGCGTGGGCTTTGCCGGTATCGGAGTCGTCCAGGCCGGCCATCATGCGGGCCAGCTCGTCGATCCGCTCGGCGGAGCTCAGGCTCAGCACGCCCGAGGTGACGGCCTCGTCGCTGACATCCTTTGCCACGTGCAGGTGGGTATCCGCGTAGGCCGCGACCTGCGGGAGGTGGGTGACCACGATGACCTGGTTGCGCGCGGCGAGCCGGGCAAGGCGGCGGCCGATTTCCACCGCTGCGCGCCCGCCGACGCCGGCGTCGACCTCGTCGAACACCATCGTCGCTCCCCCGCTGGTGCCGGACAGCACCACCTCGAGGGCGAGCATGACGCGCGAGAGCTCACCGCCGGACGCGCTCGTCGCCAGCGGCTTCGGCTCGAGCGCGCTGTTCGGGGCAAGCCGAATCTCCGCCGCATCGGCGCCGCGCGGGCCGAAGTCGGTGCTGTCAATGGATACGGTCAGCTGCGCCTTCGGCATCGCCAGGCCGTGGAGTTCTTCGGTCACGGCCTTGCCCAGCGCCGTAGCGGCCTTGGCGCGTGCTTTCGACAACGCGGTGGCGCGGGTGCGCATCTGCGCTTCCGTCTCCGTGACCTGCTTCTTCAGCTGCTCGATGGCCTCGTCGGAGGTATCGATGCGTTCCAGCCGCTTCGCGGCCTTCGCGCGCCAGGCCAGGACGCCAGCAATGTCGGGGGCGTATTTCCTGGTCAACCCCTTGAGCTGCTGCTGGCGCTGGAGGAGCCGCTCAAGCTCGTCCGGGTCGCTCGGGAGCTCCGCGACGTAGCTGCCAAGTTCCGCGGAGACGTCGCCAAGCATGCTCGCCACCTCGTGCAACCTGGCGCCGAGTTCCTGCAGCGCCTTGTCACTCGCGCCGTCCAACGCGGTCGCCGCGCGGCCGACCAGTGTGGAGGCAGCGTCCTCGTCGTCGCCGTACCCGCCAGCCGCCTCGGCGCCGTCGATGGCCACGAGCGCGGTGTGCGACGCCTCGCGCAGCGCGTCGACGTCCTGGAGGCGGTTAATGGTGTCAACGAGGTCCGTATCCTCACCGTCTTGCGGGGCGACCTCGTCGATTTCCGAGATGGCGAACTGCAGCCGGTCCAGCTCCTGGGCGAGCTCCTGTCGCCGCTCCGTGCGCTCGCGGAGTTCGCTCGCCGCCTTGCGCCACGCCGTGTACGCGGTGCGGTAGGTCTCCAGCTTGCCGGCGATTTTCGGGTCGAACCGGTCCACCGCCGCGAGCTGCTGATCTGGCGACATGAGGCGCAGCTGGTCGTTTTGCCCGTGGATTGTGAGCAGCTCATTGGAAAGCTCGCCCAGCGTTGCCGCGGGCACCGTCCGGCCGCCGAGGTGCGCCTTCGACCGCCCGGTCGCCTTGACTGAGCGGGAGACGACGTACTCGTCGTTCTCGTCGGCGGCCGCGCCGGCCCCCTCCGCGATCTCCGCGATGCGCACGCGGACGTCCTCCGGAAGCCCGTCGGTGCTGAACGCGCCCTCGACCACGGCCTCCTTGGCGCCGGTGCGCACGCGGGACGCGTCCGCGCGGCCTCCGGTGAGGAGCCGCAGACCGGTGACCACCATGGTCTTACCGGCGCCGGTCTCACCGGTGAGCACCGTGAGCCCCGGAGCCAGTTCCGCAGAGGCGTGCGAGATCACGCCCAGGTTGCTAATGGCAATCTCTGCCAGCATGGCTTCTCCCTTCCCTCACATCCGTCCCGTGCAGCCGCGGCTACGAGTAGCGCGGGCCGCGCCAGCCAGACACCGGCAGCTGGAACTTGTTCACCAGCCGGTCGGTGAACGGGCGGTCGTCGATACGCACCCACCGTACCGGGCGCGCGCCGCGGATCACTTCCACGCGCGAGCCCGGGGGCATTGCAATCGAGCGGAAGCCGTCCATGACTACCACGGCGTCGCTCGTCGTCGGTTCGGATTCGACGGCAACCGTGGACCGCGGCGAGACCACCAGTGGCTTAGCAAACAGCGCGTGCGCGTTGCTCGGCACGACGAGGATGGCGTCCAGCGCAGGCCACATGACGGGACCGCCCGCGGAGAAGGCGTACGCGGTCGAGCCGGTCGGGGTGGAGATGAGCACACCGTCGCAGCCAAACGAGGACACGGGGCGGAAGTCGATCTCCAACGTGGCGTCGAGCACCTGCGTGCGGTTCGCGTTTTCGATGCTGCACTCGTTGAGCGCCCAGCTGCGCCCCAGCTCGTTGTCGTCTGCGTCGCGCACCATGACGTCGATAGTCATGCGCTCTTCGACGCGGTAGGTCTTGTCAATGACGTGCTGGATCACCGCCTCGAGGCTCTCCGACTCGCCCTCTGCGAGGAATCCGACGTGGCCCAGGTTGATGCCCAGCACTGGGATGTCCTGCGCGTGCGCGAAGCTCGCGGCGCGGAGGAAGGTGCCGTCGCCGCCGAGGACGAGGACAAGCTCACAGCCTTTCGCGGCGTCTGGCCCGGGCTGGACGTGGTCCAAGTCGCGCAGCATCGCGTCCTCATCGACGGGGCTGTCCTCCCGCAACGTGAGCAGCCGAACCCCGATGCCGGCGGCGGTGAGCAGGCGCGCCGCGACCGCAGCGGAAGAGATGTTTTCGGGCCGGTAGTAGTGCGGGACGAGCAGGATTGTCCGGTGCGCGGTCTCAGTCACGTGTGTGTCGGTCCTTCCTCAACTGCTGTGTCCACCATGGCCCGCAGCGCCGCAGCATCCAGTGCTCCGGCGCCGCCGTCTTTGACCAGCCATAGGAAGTATTCTACGTTGCCG
Source organism: Corynebacterium gottingense (assembly GCF_002285125.1). Taxonomy (NCBI): domain Bacteria; kingdom Bacillati; phylum Actinomycetota; class Actinomycetes; order Mycobacteriales; family Corynebacteriaceae; genus Corynebacterium; species Corynebacterium gottingense. Next base: position 5,282 of record NZ_NSGN01000001.1, on the reverse strand, counting down.
CTCGGGCCGGGAAGACCAGAAGCGGTGACGCCTTTCACGCTGAGCCCCAGCGACTGCGCGTACGCGGCCACGTCCGCGGTCACCTCGGCGCGCAGCTCGTTCGAGCGCACGACACCGCCATGGCCGAGCCGGTCCTTGCCCACCTCGAACTGCGGTTTCACCATGGGAAGCAGGTCGGCCCCCGGCGCCAGGCAGGCCGCGATCGCGGGCAGCACCAGCTTGAGGGAGATGAAGGAAAGATCGCCCACCATGAGGTCGGCGGGTTGCCCGATCTGCTCGAGCGTCAGGTTGCGGATGTTCGTCCGGTCCAGCACCCGCACGCGCGGGTCATTCTGCAGCCGCCAGATCAACTGCCCGTACCCCACGTCCACGGCGATGACTTCCCGCGCCCCGCGCTTGAGCAGCACGTCGGTGAAGCCGCCGGTCGACGCGCCCGCGTCGAGCGCCACTTTGCCCGCCACGTCGAGCCCCTGCGGTCCGAACGCCTCCAGCGCGGACAGGAGCTTGTGCGCGCCTCGCGACGCCCACTCGTCCTCCTCCGCCACATCCACCTTGATGGAAACGTCGGGTTCCACCACGGTGGCGGGCTTCGTCGCGGGGAAGCCGCCGACGATGACTTTGCCTTCCTTGATCCACGTCTGCGCCTGCTCGCGCGAGCGCGCGATTTTGCGGCGGACGAGTTCGGCGTCGAGTCGCCTCCGTCCAGGTGCCACGTCTGAGTCTCCTTCTACTGGTTGCGTAGGGCGTCGCTTAAGACGTCGTGGGCGCGGGTGAGCTGCGACGCTTCGTCGACAAGCGATTGCACGGGCTCGGCGAGAATCTCCTGCACGCGCTGCGTGACTTCGGCGGGGCTGTGCTGCGTCGTGCGCGGGTCGTGTGGCTTCGGCGCGGGCACGCTACCACCACTTCGCCAGCGCGGCCTCGGCCTCCGTGGACGCCGCCCGCACATTCCTCGGCCCGGTGGGCTGCGCCCAGGCGACCTCGAGGGCGGTACGCAGCGCCTGAACGCTTGTCGACGCCTCCTCGCCCCCATCCACGACCAGCTCGTCGCCCTCCATCCGCGCCTGGAAGCCGCCCTGCGCACCGGGCTGCAGCGTGGCGGGATCCGCCGCCAGCGCGCGCATATCTTCGCCGATGTACGTCGGGCGCTGCTGCGGCGGGGCCTGGAGCAGCGCGAGCGGCCCGGAGACGCCGGTGAGCACGTGGAGCGTGGGCATCCCCGCCGCGACGCCGCCAGCTAGGTCGGTGTCCAGGCGGTCGCCGATGCCCAGCGGCGACTTGGCCCCGAAGCGCTCGGCCGCCTGGTGGAACATCGCGGGCTCGGGCTTGCCCGCCGACCGTGGCGTCACGCCGGTGGCTGAGGTGACCGCAGCGATCATCGATCCGTTGCCCACCATCAGGCCCCGCTCCATCGGCAGCGTGGTGTCCATGTTGGACGCGAGGTAGACGGCGCCGGCGCGGATGGCCAGCGCGGCTTCGGACAGTTCCGCCCACCCGGTGTCCGGGTTATGCCCGTGGAGCACAGCCTTCGGTGCGTCGTCGGCGGAATCCGTGACCTGGTACCCTGCATCACGGACGAGATCCTTGAACGGCTGCGCGCCGAGCACGAGGACCGGATCCCCCGGTTCGAGCACGCCCTCCGCCAGCCCGAGCGCGGCCTGGGCCGAGGTGAGGACGTCGGCCTCGGCGGCGTTGAGCCCAATGTCTTGCAGCATCGCTGCGACCCTGCTCGCCGCACGGGAGGCGTTGTTCGTGATGTAGATTGCCTTGCACCCGGAGGCGTTGATCGCTTCGACGGCGTGCGGGATCGCCCGGCCGCCCTCCCAGACCGTGCCGTCCAGATCCAGCAGAAGCGCGTCGTGCTGCGCTTGTAGCGTCGTGTTTCCGTCCATGTCTCGTCGCGCTCGTTCTAGCTCAGCTCGCGGACACGCTCGTCCGCATCCGTGATGCCGTCTTCGTCTGCCTTGGCCACAGCGGCGAACCACTCCTTGGCCTCGTTCTCTCGCTGCACGGAGAGCAGCGCATCTGCGTACGCGTAGGCCAAACGCAGCTCGGAGAAGGTTTCAGGATGCAGCGTCGGGTCAAGGCGAGACAGCGTTGCCAGTGCGGAGTCGTGCTGCCCAAGATCGTGGCGCGCACCTGCGAGCACGATGGCCAGCTCGACGCGGTCTTCCGGCTCCAGCTGCCGAGCCTCCGGCGTCCGCCCCAGCTCGAGTGCCTTTTCGGGGCGGCCAAGGCCGCGCTCCGCGTCTGCCATGACGGCCAACAGGCCGGGGCCGCCGCTCATGCGGCGTGCCGCCCGCAGCTCGGAAAGCGCTTCCTTCCATTCACCGGCGTGGTAGGCCACGATTCCGTTGGTCTCGCGCACCACGCCCACGCGGCCTGCGCGGTTCTTCGCGGCACGCGCGTGGCGCAGCGCGAGCTTGGGGTCGTCCTCCAGCATCTCGATCGCCATCACCATGTGCTGCGCTACGCGGTTAGCGTTGTCCTTGGACAGCACGCGCAGGTCCTGCAGCACGGAACGATCAAGCTCATTGATGTCGATGCCATCCGGCAGATCCGGCTCGGAAATCTTCTGCGCCATCCGGTCCTCGCGGAACCCCTGCCGTGACGGGTTCGACCGATCATGCCGGACCTTTTTCTCAAACCTGTCGCCGCGGCCACCGCGACGCTTGTCATCGCGGCCACGCTTCGGCTTGCCACCACGGCCATTCTGGCCACCACGCTTATACGACCGGTTATCGTTTTCCGACATCAATGCCCTTTCTTTCGCGTTCAACTCATTATAGGGTCTGTTGCTCTCGGACACCGCCAGGGGCGAAGTGCTTATCGACGCCACCGCCACACCAAAGGCCGCGAACCCTCACGAGCTCGCGGCCGTCTACTGAGCGCCTACTCCAGGCGAAGCGAACCTCACTACGGCAGCATCGCCGCAATCTCAGCGGGCAGCATCGGCTTCAGCGAAGGAAGCGCGGCTGCAACGCCGCCCAGCACTAACAGGATCACACCGGCCGAGACAACTCCGATCCCCGCCCCGTTGAGCTTGCCGTCCTCATCGCTCAGCGCGTTCTTTCCCTCGGCATCTCCGGGCTTACCGCCGTCCTGAGAGCTGGAACCGCCATCGGTGCCCGGAGTCCCCGGCGTTGGCTTCGGCTTGGGTTTCGGCTTTTGCGGCGCATTGGAGTTACCGCTGCCCGCGCACTTTTGAAAAGCTGGAAGGAAGGTCTTCTCGTAGGCCTCAACCCCAACCTTGAACAACTTCTCGCGCTCTGCCGCGGCGGCGGGATCGGTCTTCTTCAGCTCCGCAATAGCTTTTCGCTCCTGCGCTTGCGCTGCCTTTGTCTCCTTGATGGCCTTCTTCGCCTCCTGCGGCGTGATTGTGTCTGAGCTTGGCATCATGTACCGCTCTTGCTCCTGAGCAGTGAAGGTGAAGTGGCAAGTGCCACCGCTCACCTTGACGGATACCGCATTGGCCGAAGGCGCGACAATTCCGGCGGTGATCATGCAGCCAGCAACAACGCTGGCCGCGAAACGCTTATTCAACATAGCTTAAAACTCCAATTGGTAGAGAATGTGTGCTGGCTTCCGACAATCGCATTGTTAACTGACTGTCAATTGTCAATCTACAAAAGGTGCAAGGCGTGTGCGAGACAAATCACGTCTGAATCGATTCAGTGCGTTGCCACACTGCCAATATTGTGAGAGCGCACCAGTGGACGTTGCGTGCAATCCATGCTCTTGAAAATCGGCTGGTTTCCCACTCCGCGGATATCGCAGTCCTTCTTTTCGCGCGGGTGCGACGGCGCCGCGTCGGGGCTCTGAGCTTCTCGTGCGGGTTCGGCGGCGAGTTGTCTGTCTGATACGGCGTGGTTCCGTGTGTTTGACGAGAAGACCGTGTGTTTGATGGCCGCTGTGTGTGTTTGACGAGAAGGGGGTGACGAATCCGCGGTCCCCCCTGGTCTCGCATCCTCGTCACGGAGATCTCGTCAACTAGCACCCCGCTGGCTGCACGCGGGGTTGGGCGGTGCGCCAGCACGTGTGGATCCGGTTGGCAGCTGCAGCGCCCAGCGATCACGCGTCGAGGATAACCGCGAATTCTTTGCCCGGGTGTTCACCCGGGTTGCGCTCTGCGGCCGCAGAGTAGAACCCGGGAATCCTCGGGTACACGATGGGCTCATTCTCTTCGGGCGCAGAGTAGGCACGCGGGCTTCCCAACTCGTGAACGTCTGGCGGCTGTTGCGCGCGTGCATTTTGTAACACCGTGGTGAGTATCGGGTAACGCGATGGTGAGTGTCGAGTAAAATTGAATCTTCGATACTTCGGAAGAAACATTTTGGTGACCGCGTGACTTCAGGGCACGGCGGCATTGCCGAAGGAACCCGATTGTGACTGGCCACAGGACGATGATCCTCCTTGTGATCAATGGCTGGGTCTAGGCCGTTTCCCAGAACAGGGACAACACCAGCGATGGGTGCATTGGTGGAACGCCAAGCGGCTTCACGAAACATTGGACTACGACACCCCACAAGGAAGTAGAAGCCGAGTACTATCTCACCCAGCCCATCAACACAGGGCCGTAAAAGAAGCGGAACTAAACCCAGGACGCTTCAGTAGTAGATTGCCAACCGCCATAATAAAACTATGGATACAGCGCAAAAGATTAAAAGCGGTGCCCTAGCCGTGCTATCAGTTTTCGCGATAGCACTAATCGTTTTATGGGCAACCCACTCGATAGGGCTTGGACTATTGGCCACATCTCTAGTACTCCTAGTTTTTCTTTCCGTGGGGATAAGGATATGGGCGGAGAACTCTCGTCCATCAGAAGCAACTGACTCCATGCCCCGCTCAGAGCACCTCTGAAGTCTTATGTTCGGACACCTGAAGAGCAGGGGCTCACCCCAGAGTTACCCGCATGACCCGATCACCGCCTGAGCAGGTTCAGCATGTTGCTCATCAAACAAGCAAACCTAACCTCATACAACACAGACGGGCTAGTTTTCCCTCAGCAACCCTCGACGCGCCCGGGCGTGCACCACCGGCCCCGCACTGCACCCCACCCCGCGCGGGAATAGAAAAAGCGCCCCGCCGGGTATGGACCAACAACAGGTCCCACCCGACGGGGCGCACAAACAGTATTCAATTATTTATAGTTGTTGGGTCGGCGGTAACCTACTCTCCCACACCCTCCCGAGTGCAGTACCATCAGCGCGGGCGGGCTTAGCTTCCGGGTTCGGAATGGGACCGGGCGTTTCCCCGCCGCCATCAACCACCGACACACCCAA